>JAMFSC010000063.1 GCA_026225095.1 bacterium | reverse complement strand
CGAGGCTCTTAGAGCAGATTCGCTGAAGGTGTAGGGTTCTGGGTCGGGTACCGTGGCGCTCCGGCCCACCTTAGCGACGATGAGACGTGTCGCGAAGGTGGGGCACCCGACTTTATACCAACAGGCAATCCGATTTAGGTGGCGGGCCTTCGGCCTTGAAAGCCAGAGTGACCGGAAACCACAGCAGCCAAGGAAATGCTCTACCAGACGTCCTGCCGGACGGGCCCACTGCGCGTGGGGCGGTCACTTCGTGACCTGTATTGGGCTTTGCTCGGTGCTCCCGTTGGTCGCAAGGGAAGGTGGGTCGACGGAGCCCTCGGAGATATGGTTGGCTCTACTGGGCGACTCGCCAGGGAGAGGTGTTCTGCCAGGTTTTGAGCTGGGCGGTGGCCCAGGCGTTGGATCTGCCGGAGTGGCAGGAGGTGCAGGGGTTGGGGATGCCTGAGCGCTCGGTTTCGGATGGGGTGATGAACCGGAAGGTGTGGGCGCTGACAAAGTTGCCCTTGATGGTCTGTTCGATCTTGGGCATGTGGCAGGCGGTGCATTGGCTTCCGGTGCTGGCTTCGGCGTGATGGGTGTGCTCGGGGACCGTGCCGGAGAGGCCGGCTGGATTCTCGTTCGTGTGGCATTCGAGGCAGAGTTTGTTGCCGGGCTGGAGGAGGTTGGACCGGTTCTCGTTGCTGTGGACCTGGTGGCAATCGAAGCAGCGGATCTGGCGATGGTACATGTTGCTCTGGACGAAGTCGTTGCCCTGCATGCGGTTCTTGTGGGCGGTGAGGTCGGGGTATTGCAAGAAGTTGGTGGTGCCGGGTTTCAGCTCTTCCAGCTTCCAGAGGTCGGCGAGACGTTGGCCGGGGAGGAAGCCGACGGGCCAGTCGTAGTACTTGCCGGCGATGGGATTGGCGAGGGGCTGGCCCTGGCTGTGGCACTGGATGCAGGTGTCGTTGGCGCGGACGGGGTCGAGGGTTTCGGGATTGACGATGTTGGCGCGGGTGGGGTGCTCGACGTGGATGCTGCCGGGTCCGTGACATTTTTCACAGCCGACGTTCCACTCGGTGACCTTTTTGGTGGCGATGTCGTAGTTGACGGAGTGGCATCCGTCGCAGGTGGGACCGGTGGGACGGTCGAAGTTGGTGGGACCGTAGAAGGGGACCCACCAGTCGGTTCCAGGTTCGACGTGGTAGGGGAGCCAGAGCTTCTTTTGGACGTCCCACTGGGCCGGCAGGGGGTAGTAGTCGTCTCCGCGGCGGGTGAAGAATCGCTGTTTCCAGCGGCTTCCGTAGACGAAGGCGACGTCTTCGAGGGTGAAGGTGCGAAGGGGCTCCGGGTGGGTGAAGTCGGCGAGGACGGCTTCGGGGTGCTCTTTGGGGGATTGAATGACGTTCGCCATGCGGGTCTGCTTCCAGCCGTCGTAGGCGTCGCTATGGCACTTTTTGCAGCTTTCGGAGCCGACGAAGCGGGCTGAGGCAGGTTGGGCGCGCGCAACGGTGATTGCGCCGAGGAGGCTGAGGAGCAGGAGAAGTCGCGGGATGGCTAAGGAGGAGGGCACGGGCTGCATGGTAGAAGGTGATGATGGGCCCTAGAGTCATGATTGTGGCAGATTGGGTGGAAGTGGTCGAGAGAATATTCCGCATTCGGGCGCCGGACGAGGGCTGGCCCGGTAGGATGGGTGCAACTTCTAAAGGTGCAACGCGTTTGAATGGGAAGACGCTTCGTCTTGCATTCCACGTGGGTGGTGCTCGGCTGGGAAGTACGGGGGATCAAATGGGAGTTTTTTCAAAGGTGCTGACGGACGACAGTAACTGGGGCTGCGATATGCGCGGGCGAGACCTGGCGCGGCGTGGAGTTTCGCGGCGCGGGTTCATGAAGGACGGGGCGCTGGCGCTGGTGGGGACTTCGGTGATTCCGGCGTTCCTGATGAAGAGCGTGATGGCCGAGGCGACGACGGCGGCGGCGAATCACAAGAAGTTGGTAGTTCTTTTTCAACGGGGTGCGGCGGATGGACTGAATATCGTCGTGCCGTATGCGGAGAAGAATTATTATGCGATGCGGCCATCGATCGCCATTCAGCAGAAGGATGTGCTGGATCTGAATGGATTCTTCGGGTTGCATCCGGCGATGGCTGCGTTCAAGCCGCTGTGGGACGAGGGGCACCTGGCGATTATTCATGCGGCTGGGTCTCCGGACTCGACGCGCTCGCACTTTGACGCGCAGGACTATATGGAGAGTGGGACTCCGGGGGTGAAGGTGACGCAGGATGGCTGGCTGAATCGGGCGCTGCAGGCGGAGCCGGTCTCGGGGAAGCAGTCGGCGTTTCGGGCGGTGGCGCTGGGGACGCAGGTTCCACGGACGCTCCAGGGGAAGCAGCCGGCGATTGCGGTGAATAATCTCGCGGATTTCTCGGTGGGGGGGAAGGGGCCGCAGGCGACTCCGATCTCGAATGCGTTCCAGGCGATGTACGACCAGAGCACGGATGCGGTGCTGCATGGGACGGGGCAGGAGACCTTTGAGGCGGTGAAAATGTTGAAGGCGGCGGATCCTGCGCACTACACTCCGGCGGCGGGGGTGGTGTATCCGAATACTCCGTTTGGGAACAGTTTGAAGCAGGTGGCGCAGTTGATGAAGGCGAATCTTGGGGTCGAGGCGGCCTTCTCGGATATCGGAGGGTGGGATACGCACCAGAACCAGGGGAATGTGAATGGGCAGCTTGCGAACCGGCTGAAGGAGTTCGCGGACTCGATTGCGGCTTTCTGGAAGGATCTGGGCCCGGATGCGGAGAATATTACGCTGGTGACGATGTCGGAGTTTGGCAGGACGGCCCGGCAGAATGGGACGGGCGGGACCGACCATGGACATGCGAATGTGATGTTTGTGCTGGGCGGAGCGGTGAAGGGTGGGAAGGTCTATGGGAGATGGCCGGGACTCGCGAACGAGCAGTTGAATGAAGGGCGAGATCTGACGGTGACGACGGACTTCCGCAATGTGCTGGGTGAGGCGGCGTATCGGACTTTAGGGGCGAAGCATCTGGAGATGGTGTTCCCGGGGGCACGGGTTCAGCCAGCGGATTTCTTAAACTTTAGCTAAAACGAGGCAGTTGGTTGCAAAGGGTTGGGATCGTCGGCTAAGATTAGCGGCGTCTTAGAGTCGAGTTCCAGGAATGGCATTGGATGTGCAGTGAAAGGCCACGACTGAAACCTTGTTGTGGTCATTCTGTTTTCGGGATTATTTTTTCCCGAAAATACAGAAAGATGGAAAACTCGCACAACTTTTGTTTTTGGTTTGCGTCTCAATAGATGTAACAAGTAGTCGCCGGGCTTTCAGTTCCCTCGGTACCGGCTTCCCCAATCCGCACGACAAATTCCCCATCCTTTAGTAAGGCGCCCTGAATACCGGGCGCCTTCACTCCTTAACCGGATAAGTTATTGAAAACGCACGGCTGCACGCCCAGGACCCGGTTGACGGTGATGCGAGAGATGAGGCGTACTCCGCTCGATCCTGCGCTCAGATTTGCTTTGCCCGCAAGATCGACGGTGGGAATGTTTAGTGGAGGGTTTGATCCAGAAAACGGGATGTTGCCTGGGTGAGGGCGGCGGAATCCGGTTGCGGTAGCTCCAGGGTCGTCCTGGGTGTGGCGGCGGATTGGAAGGTGGAGGGCGGGGTGGGGTAGCTGATGAGGAGCTTTGGGGTGGGGAGTGTGGCGAGGGAGTTGAGGGGGAAACGCTCTTTGAAGAGGAGGCGAACGGGGAGGGAGCGGACGCGGGGGTCGGCGAGGGCGATGGAGAGGGGATCGAGTCCGGGGGAGGTAAGGATGAGGGCGGGGACAGAGGGATTGCGGACGGCCAGGGCGGTGGCAAGGCTGGAGCCTGCGCCGGAGCCGAAGAGGAGGATGTGGTCTTCGGGGATGGAGCGGGCTTCGCGGAGGTAGCGGAGGGCGGCGGCTGCATCGTCCGCCATGCGTTGTTGGGTGGGGTGGATGGGGGAGCTTTGGCCGTAGCCTCGGTAGTCGAAGGCGAAGAGGTTGAGGCCGAGGGTGTGGAGGACGGACAGATTTCGGGCGTCGTCGGGGCTTTGAGCGAGGGATGCATCTCCTCCGCGAAGGTAGAGGACGGTGTAGGCGGCGTAGCGGCTGGGGGATGCGGCGGGGAGGAGGACTCCGGAGAGCTGGGGCAGGCCGGTTTCGGCGGTGTCGAAGTGGATCTCTTCGGCGGGGAGACCGGCCAGGGTGTTGAGGGGCTGGGTGGTGCGTTGCGGGTGCAGGATGAGTTGCCACTGGCCCTGGTAGAAGAGGAGGCACAGGGTGATGTAGCCGCAGACGAGGGCTCCGAGGATGGTGAAGCCAATGGCTTTGAGGAGCCAGAGAGGGCTGACGACCTCGGGGAGATCTTTTGCGGGTGCCTGCTGGGATGGCGAGCCTTTGGATTGGGGCTTGGCGGGTGGGGTGGGCTTGGCGCGCGGCATGGGTCTCTTCGGAGACTAGCACCAACTGGGGGTCGGTCTCGCTAAGCGGTGGGGAACGGGAGCGAGTCCTGGAGGGGCGGTCACACCGGTGGATTCGGTGGCGCGGAGGAGGACTCGGTGAGGAAGTGCTCTTCGAGTGTGATGGGATTCATATTGGTTGGATGTAACTACTCGAAAATTGAGTTCCAATCTGGACCTTTCGAATGCGCCTTCATCCCTTCTTCACCTGTTATCTGTATGCTGGAAGACAATGCCGGAGGTCAATTCCGGCGGATTCAGCCGAGTTTGAGCTTGGCCGGCCATATCGACCCGACCGTCGACAGACGCTTGTTGAGGGGAACCGTACTCGCACGTAGAAGGACGGGCATCAATGAGCGTTCATCTGATTAATCCAAGTGATAATTCCTTTGGCACGGCTGTGATCACGCCGCGTTGGCTATTTGTGCTGGCTGCGGCGACCCCCCGGGTGGTGGGTGATCCGATCCTGGTGGATGAGTCTTTGGAGCAGGTCGTTCCCGAGAGTATCTCGGCTGGGGACATCGTCGGGATCAGTGTGCATACGGGGAATGCGCTGCGGGGGTATGCGGTGGGGAGGATGGCCCGGGCGCGGGGGGCTTGGGTGGTGTATGGGGGGATCCATGCGACGCTGTTTCCGGAGGAGGCTTTCGAACGGGGAGACGCGCATGCGGTGGTGAAGGGAGACGGGGACGTCGCGTGGGGGAGGGCGGTGATGGACTGCCTGGCGGGGGCTCCGGAGCGGGTGTATGAGGGTGGGCGCATCGAAGGCAATGAGTTCCTGGCGGCGCGCTGGGACCTGATGAAGACGGACAAATATATGTGGGCCTCGGTGCAGACGATTCGTGGGTGCCCGAAGCATTGCTCCTTTTGCAGTGTCTGGCGGACGGATGGGCAGAAGCCAAGGCAGAGGCAGTTTCAGAGTGTGATCGACGAGATTGTGAGCCTGCGGCGGATTGGGTTTCGGTTTATCGCGCTGGCGGATGACAACTTCTATCCGGTGACTTTGACGGACCTGCGTTTGGCTCGGGAGCAGGGGAATACCGCCAAGGTGGAGGAGTTGCAGGCGATTCGTGCGGAGCGGTTTGCGTTGATGGCGGAGTTGGCCAAGCTGCCGAAGGACATGGTGTTTTTTACCCAGATCACGATGGAGGCCGGGGAGGACGGGGAGTACCTGGACGCGATGAAGAAGGCCAATATCAAGGGCGCGCTCGTGGGGGTTGAGGCTGTGACTCCGGAGGGGCTGAAGGCGGTGTTCAAGGACTTCAACTACTCTGGCGAGGCGCTGGCGCGGCAGTTGCAGACGTTCAAGAAGCATGGGGTGCATGTGCTGGGGTCGTTCATCTTCGGGCTTCCGACGGATCGACCGGCTACGTTCGATGCAACGGTGGAGATGGCGCTGAAGGCTGGGGTGACGTTTGCGCAGTTCGTGATGATGACTCCGTTCCCTGGGACGATTGACTTTGCGCGTTGGGAGAAGGAGCAGGCGGCGAGCCCGACGCTGATTGGGGATGTGCCGATTACGCGGTACTGGATGATTCCGACGGAGGTGAGGCCGAAGATGTTTACGCCGCATCCGACGATGAGCTCGGATGAGATCCGGGAACGGACGCAGAAGGTCTGGGATCGGTTTTATACGTGGAGTGCGGTGTGGGAGCGGTCGGCTTGCACTCCTACGCTGCGGGCGCGGGTGGCGTTCTGCTTTCTGTCGAAGCTGTATCGGCAGATGTACGCGGGAACGGGGATCTCGACCGATAGCGCGCGGAGGAAGAAGTCGAAGCGATCTGCCCGCTGGATGGCGGCGCAGTGCAGGAAGATCTTCAAGGCGACGCCGATGCCGGAGCTCGCGTCTCCCACCTGGGATGCGGCGTATCGGTCGCCCCGCGTGGCCGAGGGTGGGCCGCTGGTGGTTCTGGGGCAACGCTGAGAGGCATCCCGCTCCCGGGATTTAGCATGGGGCTGGAGGCTTGTTTTGGCGGATTGGGTGAGATTGTGTGGTGTTGCGGAGGCTCCGAAGGTTGGGGCCGTGATGGAGTTGGAGGCGAACGGGCGCGGGGTGTGTCTGGCGAATGTGGGCGGGGAACTCTCCGCGCTGGATAATCTGTGCCCGCATCGGCAGGGTCCTCTGGGGCAGGGATGGATCGAGGGCGAGGCGGTGGTGTGTCCGTGGCACTCGTGGGAGTTCCATGCGAAGACCGGGGTGTCGATCTATCCTGCGGGGGAGAGGGTTGCGGTCTTCCCGATACGGGTCGAGGGCGAAGACGTACTTGTGGATATCGAGGGCTAGATTTTGATGTCCCGTGAGCAACGAACTGCATCCAAGCAGTGAGTCATGTAACCGGCGTACCCCGGATGGATTGGCCTGAGGGGCGAAAGAGTCTGAGCCTGACCGGAGACGGCGGGACGGCGGCTGGGAGATACCAAGGAGATTTGTCATGAAGCTTCGGAACCTGATGCTCGGCGCGATTGCGCTGATCGTGCTTGTTGGTTCGTGTGTCCCTGCGAACGCGCAGCATCACCACCATCGTCGGCACCACCGCCATCATCGTCCACGCTAGAATCCGGATGTGATCGGCATGGAGCCGCACTAGCCTGAGAAGCCCGGATCAGATCCGGGCTTTTCCGCGTGTGCGGGTCGGACGCGGTGGGGGAGATGCTGATAGAATCACTTGAATCCACTCCTTTTGGATTTCAGCCGGTGATGATGATCATCACGACCGGCAAGGAGAGGCAATGCAGGCAATGCTGGCGCTCGAAGACGGGCGCATCTTTCGCGGTAAGGGGTTCGGCGCGGCTGTTGAGCGTACGGGCGAGGTGGTCTTCAATACATCGCTGACCGGCTACCAGGAGATCTTTACGGATCCCTCGTATGCGGGACAGATTGTGGTTCTGACGAATCCGCATATTGGGAACTATGGGACGACACCGCATGATGCGGAGGCCTCGAAGCCGTATATCGAGGGCCTGGTGACGCGTGAGTTTTCTGCGATGAGTTCGAACTGGCGCTCGACCGAGGTCGCCGACGAGTATCTGGAACGGAACGGGATTCCGGTGATCGCGGGCGTCGACACGCGGGCGGTGGTGCGGCATCTGCGGGCGAACGGTGTGATGCGGGGCGTGATCGCGTCCGGCGAGAAGCTTGACTCCGATGCGCTGGTGATGAAGGCGCGCTCGATCCGGAAGATGGATGGCACGGATCTTGCGTCGGTGGTGAGCACGAAGACGATCTATGAGTGGGGCGTGGGGGAACCGAAGAATCAGACCGGCGATGCTTTGCTTGGAGCAACCTCTGAGAAACCGGTCAAACATGTGGTTGCCTATGACTTTGGGATCAAAGAGAACATCCTGCGGATGCTGACGCGTGAGGGCTGCCGGGTAACGGTGGTACCGGCGCGGACGTCGGCCGAAGACGTGATGGCGATGAAGCCGGATGGGGTGTTCTTCTCGAATGGGCCGGGAGACCCGGAGCCTTTGGACTATGCGATCGAGACGGTTCAAAAGCTGAAGGGGAAGGCTCCGCTGTTTGGGATCTGCCTGGGACACCAGATCTTCGGTCTGGCGCTGGGTGGGAAGACGTACAAACTGAAGTTTGGGCACCACGGCGGGAATCACCCGATTCTGAACCATGAGACGGGCAAGGTGGAGATCACGGCGCAGAACCATAACTTCAACGTGGATCCGGCGTCGCTGCCTGACGATGTGGCACAGACGCACACGAACTTGAACGACAACACGATGGCCGGATTGAAGTCGAAGACGGACCCGATGTTCAGCGTGCAGTATCACCCGGAGGCGAGCCCGGGGCCGCACGATTCGCATTATCTGTTCCGGGACTTTCGGAAGATGATGGACGAGTGGAAGGGATGACGACGGCGGTTCAGGAAGGCGTCGGAGCGGGGTGGCGTTGGCCATTTTTCCGCGACGAACGCCGTTTCTGGAGCTTCGCAACGGTGGTTTTGGGAGCGGTGAGTTTTCTGCGGGGTATTCGGTATCCAAATAGCTGGTCGGCGACGCAGGCTTCGATCAACTATCACCAGGGGTTGGTGAAGCGCGGGTTGTTTGGCGCAACGTTCGGAGGGTGGCTGCACTTCGAACGGTACCTGCGGTTCTCGCTGTTTTCTTATCTTCTGATGTCGGTGCTGGTGATCCTGCTGGGGCTGCTGGTGCACCAGAGCGGAGCGTTGCGGAGGTTGGGAGCGGGGGAGCCAGTAGCGGTCTTCTTCGTGAGTTATGCGCTGACATTCCTGGCGAACCTGGTGGGGTATCTTGATATTCCTCTGGGGATCCTGACGGTTGGGCTGCTGTTGATTCGGGATGCGCGGTTGCGAGCGGTGGCGGCTGTGCCGTTATGCGTCGCGGGGATCCTGATTCATGAGATGTTCCTGATCGTCTTCCTTCCAGTGGTGCTGTTCAGCTTTCTCGTCGACGGACTCCAGTTGGCCTCGCGGCGAGAGAGAAGCAGGGTGTGGCTGATCGGTGCCGTGGTGGCGCTCGTCTGTTTCGCGATGACGGTGAGGCTGGCGCTGCAGCGGCCGATGACGGCAGCGCAGGTTGCAGCGATGCGCACGGAGATTGAGGACAAGTCCGATTTCCCTGTGAATCCAGGCGTGTTCGAGGTGTTTCTACGGTCGTCCTCCGACAATGTTCATGTAGTGGCGGAGCACTTTCGCAAACGCGCATGGGTCGTTGGGGTTGAAGCCGGGGTGGGAGCGTTTCTTCCTCCGGCAGTGATGATGATTGCGGCGTTCTGGCTGGCGGCCCGTGCGCTGAAGGTCGCGATGGAGCGACGGCTGGTGCTGGGAGCGGGGATGGTCGCGATGCTCTCGCCTTTGCTGATGTATCTGTTTGGATGGGATGCCGCACGATGGGATGCGCTGATGTGTCTTGAGTCGTTTCTCGTGCTGCTGGTGCTGGTTCGGACGACGCGTGGGCAGGTGGTGCGACTGCCGATGGAATATCGCTATGCTTCGATCGTGGTGATCGCGGTGGGCATGGCGACGGGAGGGAGTCTGCTCGATGCGAAGAGCGAGAACAGGTTTCCATTTCTGCTGGATTTGCACCGGGTATCGGACGAAGTGAAGCAGGATGGATGGGTTTGTCCCGACTTGTAGACGGGCTGCGCGAGATCAGGACAGGTTCTATCAGGACCGGTCTGCGCGCGAGCTATGGATGAGATTGCGGGTCGTAGCCTTCGGGTGAGCGGCGAGAGATTGAAGGGGAAGAGATGCCACGCAGGAATGACATTGCAAAGATTCTGGTGATCGGTTCGGGACCGATCGTGATTGGGCAGTCGGCGGAGTTCGACTATTCGGGAACGCAGGCGTGTAAGGCGCTGAAGGCGGAGGGGTACGAGGTTGTCCTGGTGAACTCGAACCCGGCGTCGATCATGACTGACCCGGAGGTTGCGGATCGGACCTACATTGAGCCTTTGAATACGACTTACGTTGAGGAGATCCTGCGGGTTGAATCGGAGATGCTGAAGGAGTCGGGTGTGCCCGGGGTGTTTGCGGTGCTGCCGACCGTGGGGGGGCAGACGGCTCTGAACCTTGCGGTGGACCTGGCGGACTCGGGGGTGCTCGAGAAGTTTGGCGTGGAGTTGATCGGGGCGAAGCTGGAGGCGATCAAGAAGGCGGAGGACCGGCTGCTGTTCAAGGATGCGATGAACAAGATCGGGCTGGATATGCCGAAGTCGCAGCTTGTGAACAATGTGAGCGACGGCCTGACGTTTGCGGCCAAGATCGGATTTCCGGTGGTGATTCGGCCATCGTTCACGCTGGGTGGATCGGGTGGTGGGATTGCGTACAACCGCGAGGAGATGACGGATATTCTGTCGCGCGGGATCGACCTTTCGCCGGTGAGTGAATGCCTGATCGAAGAGAGCGTGCTGGGGTGGAAGGAGTATGAACTCGAGGTGGTGCGGGATCTGAACGACAACGTGATCATCATCTGCTCGATTGAGAACTTCGATCCGATGGGGGTGCATACGGGGGATTCGATTACCGTGGCTCCGGCGCAGACGCTGACGGATCGCGAATATCAGAGGATGCGGGATGCGGCGATTGCGGTGATTCGTGAGATTGGCGTGGAGACGGGCGGATCGAATGTGCAGTTCGCGGTGAACCCGATGACGGGGCGGATGACGGTGATCGAGATGAACCCGCGGGTGTCTCGTTCGTCGGCGCTGGCTTCGAAGGCTACGGGATTTCCGATTGCGAAGATTGCGGCTCGGCTGGCGGTGGGGTACACGCTGGATGAGCTGAAGAACGACATCACGAAGGTGACTCCGGCTTGCTTCGAGCCGACGATCGACTATGTGGTCGTGAAGATTCCGAAGTGGCAGTTTGAGAAGTTTCCCGGGACGGACGAGGGCCTGGGGCCGCAGATGAAGTCGGTGGGTGAGGTGATGGCGATCGGCCGGAGCTTCAAGGAAGCAATGATGAAGGCGGTGCGTTCGCTCGAGACCGGGAAGAAGGCTACGGCGGCGGATATCGAACCGAGGCGTCTGACGCAGAGACTGGTGACGCCGCATCCGGAGCGGCTCTCGTATGTTCGGTATGCCTTCGAGCGGGGCATGACGGTTCGTGAGGTGGCTCGAATGACGGGGATGGATCCTTGGTTTCTGTACCAGATGAAGGAGATTACGGACGAGATCAAGGCGGTTGGCGAGGTCCCTTTCAGCGACGTCACCGAAGAGCAGATGCGCGATGCCAAACGGATGGGAATCTCCGACGAACGGCTGGCGGCGGGCTGGGACGTGGAGCCGGGGGAGGTGCGGGAGCGGCGGAAGAAGCTGGGTGTGCTGCCGGTCTTCAAGCTGGTGGATACGTGCGCGGCGGAGTTTGAGAGTCTGACGCCATATCTCTATAGCTGCTACGACGAAGAGGACGAGGCGGCTCCGACACAGCGGAAGAAGATTTTGATTCTGGGGAGTGGGCCGAACCGGATCGGGCAGGGGATCGAGTTCGATTACTGCTGCTGTCATGCGGCGTTTGCGCTGCGCGAGGACGGGTACGAGACGGTGATGGTGAACTGCAACCCGGAGACGGTTTCGACGGACTACGACACTTCGGATCGTCTTTACTTCGAGCCGCTCACGCTGGAGGATGTGCTGGCAGTCTATGAGCATGAGGCGGCTTCGGGGGCGGAGATAGGAATGATCGTGCAGTTTGGCGGGCAGACACCGCTGAACCTTTCGCTGCCTCTGAAGAGGGCGGGCGTTCCGATCATCGGGACTTCGCCGGAGTCGATCGATCTTGCGGAGGACCGGAAGCGGTTCGGCAAGCTGATTACGGAGCTGAAGATTCCTCAGCCGGAGGGGGCGATGGCTACCTCGGTGGAAGAGGCGGTGGCTGGCGCGAACCGGGTAGGGTATCCGGTGCTGGTGCGGCCCTCTTACGTGCTGGGTGGGCGGGCCATGGTGATCGCTTATGACGATGAGGCGATCGTGAAGTATATGAGCACGGCGATCGAGTACTCGCAGGAACGGCCGGTGCTGATCGATCACTTCCTCGAAGATGCGACGGAGGTGGATGTCGATGCGCTGTGCGATGGTGATGACGTGCTGATCGCGGGGATCATGCAGCATATCGAGGAGGCGGGAATTCACTCGGGCGACTCGTCCTGTGTGCTGCCGGCGGTGGATCTGACGGTCGATGTGCTGGAGATGATTCGGAAGCACACGCGTGCGCTGGCGAAGGCGCTGGATGTGATTGGGCTGGTGAATATCCAGTTCGCGATCCAGCGTGGGAAGGTGTTTGTGATCGAGGTCAATCCACGGGCTTCGCGGACGGTTCCTTACGTCTCAAAGGCGACGGGGATTCCGCTGGCTAAGATCGCTTCCCGGTTGATGGTTGGGCGAAAGCTGCGGGACCTGCTTCCGGAGCAGGTGGCTTCGGGCAAGGATCTGGATACGGGCTCGCACTTCTATGTGAAGTCGCCGGTATTTCCGTGGGGCAAGTTTCAGGGTGTCGATCCGGTGCTTGGGCCGGAGATG
>JAMFSC010000062.1 GCA_026225095.1 bacterium | reverse complement strand
GTGGACCTTGGCTGCGTTGTAGAGCTCTTCGTCGCCCAGGACGGTGAGCTGCTTGATTTCGCGGGTGATCTGGCGCATGTGCTGCACGGCGTGGACGACGTCGCCGGTGCCGGGCTCGCCCTTGGTGCGGATCATGGCTGCGCCTTCGGCGATGCGGCGGAGAGCTTCGCCGAGGTTGCGCGCGCCGCAGACGAAGGGCGTGGTGAAGGCGTGCTTGTCGATGTGGTAGACCTCATCGGCGGGGGTGAGGACCTCGGACTCGTCGATGAAGTCCACTCCGAGATGCTGCAGGACCTGTGCTTCCGCAAAGTGTCCGATGCGGGCCTTGGCCATGACCGGGATGGACACGGCGCTGATGATCTGGCGGATGAGCTTGGGGCTGGCCATGCGGGCGACGCCGCCTTCGGCGCGGATCATGGCGGGGACGCGCTCGAGGGCCATGACGGAGACGGCTCCGGCCTTTTCGGCGATGCGGGCCTGCTCGACGTTCATGACGTCCATGATGACGCCGCCCTTGAGCATCTCGGCGAGGCCGGTCTTGAGGCGGAGGCCGCTGGCGGGGCTGTTTCCGTTGAGGTGGTTTCCGTTGGTGGAGTGGTCGGCCATGGGGTCTCCTTGCGAGCCTTAATCTGCTTGGTCCGTGGAGTTTCTTAGTCCTTGGACCATCTCAATCGAAGGGTGGTTGCGGGAATCTGGGGTCGGGGCTTCGCTGGTGAGTATGCCCGGGTTTCCGCAGGCAGAGGCGCCGCTTTTAAACGAAGCTGGGACGAGTATGGACCTATAGTTTAGCAGCAAACGCCGATTGGATGGTGCGGGCTGCCAAGGCGGGACGAAGGCTGCGGAAATTTGCTGAATATTCAAGATGCGTTGACGAGGTGGTACCGATGGAGCGGGAGGATGGTAGTGTCGCAGAAGCAGTGCACATCCGGTGAGAGGTGGACACGGAATGATCGAGGAAGAGCTGACCATTGTGATCCCGGCGAAGAACGAGGCGGGGATGCTGCCGAAGCTGCTGGCTTCGATCTGCGCACAGGACTATGAGGCGCTGGCGGTGACCCGGGTGCTGGTGGCGGATGCGGGGTCGACGGATGGGACGGTCGCGGAGGCGCTGGGGTTTGGCGACAGGCTGCGGGTGGAGGTGATTCTGGGTGGGCTGCCGGCGGTGGGGCGGAATGCGGGGGCGCGGCGGTCGCGGTCGCGGTATGTGCTGTTTCTGGATGCGGATGTGGAGTTGGGGGACGCGGGGCTGCTGCGGCGGGCGGTTGAAGCGATGCGGGAGCGGGATCTGATGTGCGTGACGACCAGCATCGGGTGCAGGCTGGGTGGGTTTTTCGATGATGTGCTGTATCTGGGGAACAACCTCATGCAGTGGGTGGGGTCGCATTGGAAGCCGTTCGCGACAGGCATGTTCATGATGTTCGAGCGGGAGGATTTTCTGCGGCTTGGAGGGTTCAACGAGAAGGCGCTGTTCGCGGAGGACTACCTGCTTTCGAAGCAGGTTCCGCGGAAGAAGTTTGCGATTGTGCGGGGGATGACGCTGACGTCAAACCGGCGGTTCCGCAAGCTGGGGCATGGGCGGATGGTCTGGATGTTCTTCAAGACGATGCTGCATACGTGGGATGAAGAGTATTTTCTGCGGGATCAGGGATATTGGGAAGAGGTGGAGCAGGGGTAGGGGTCGGACTGGAGTCAGTGACTGGCTTGCTCCGGGGTGAGCGCGGCGGCGATGACAGCAGGGTCGAGGGCGATGAAGAGACCTTTGGCGCGGGCGAGGATTGTGCCGTCGGGGGATTGGAGCTCGGCCTGATGATGGAGCTTGCGGCCTTCGCGGCTTAGGTGGACTGCGACCAGGACGAGGGGCTGGTGCAGCGGCGCGGGGCGGAGATAGTCGACGGCCATGTGACGGGTCATCGCGACCGTTTCGAGGGGGCGGTTGAGCTTCGACATGGCCTCGTCGAGGAGGGTGGCGATGATGCCGCCGTGGATGTAGCCGGGTGGGCCCTCGTGGAGGCGGGTGAGGTGGACCTCGGCGCGGACGATGGGGGCGCTGGTGGTGGGGTCGGTGGCGTGAGTGAAGTGAAGGTGGAGGCCCTGGGGGTTGGTGGCACCGCAGCCGAAGCAGTGGTGGGGTTGCTCGTCGCGCATCGGCTGGGGCATGGTCAAGTGTTGCAGACTTCGAGGATGTGTGGGCCGAACTTGGCGGCCTTTTCAGGGCCGATGCCGGTGATGGTCTGGAGCTGGGCGATGGTGCGGGGGCGGATGAGGACGATGGAACGGAGGGCGGAGGAGCCGAGGACGAAGAACTGGGGGAGGCCGAGGCGCTCGGATTCGGACTTGCGCCAGTCGCGGAGGCGGTGGTCGAGGGCCTGCTGGTCGGGGGTGAGATCGGGCTCGGGCTGGGGGTTGGTCGGGCGGGTGTGGGATGGGGTGGTGGGGTTCCAGGGCTCGCGGTGAGGCGGGGTGATGGGCTCTGGTTTGAGGCCACGGGCCAGGGATCGAGTGTAGTCGGCTGCGGCGGATGCGGTGGTTTTGAAGGTGGGGGAGGGTTGTGGGGCGCGCGCTTCGCGGTGAGGCTGCGAAGTGGGTGGGGTGCGGGGTTCTGCGGCTATCGGGTGGAGTGCGGGTTTGCGGGGTTTTGGGGTTGTGGGTTTCGGCTGGGGGATCGGGGTGCCGTAGTCGGTGGTTCCACTCTCTTCGTTGCGGCAGAGGGCGCATAGGGCCGCGCCGTAGCGGTCGGCTCGCTCGGGTCCGATGCCGGGGACGCGGAGGAGTTCAGAGATGGTGGTGGGGGCGGACTGGACGAGGGCGGCGAGGACTGCGTCGGCAAAGACGATGAACGAGGGTTTGCCGGTCTTGGCGGCTTCGGCTTTGCGCCACTCGCGGAGGCGCGATTCGAGTTCGCGCTGAGCTGCGGTGTAGGCGGACGAGACTTGTTGGGCGGCGGCGCGGCGGGCGGACTTGGTGCGCGTCTCGGGGGCGGAGGCGCCGAGGGAGAGGGATCCGGACTTCGAGCGGGCTTTGCTGGTGGCGGCTTCGACGTCGCGGAGGAGGAGGTCGGGGGAGCTGATGGATCCGGCTTCGACAGCTTCGCGGCCTTCGTGGGTGAGGGCGGCTTTGCGGAAGTTGACCAGGTCGCCGGCGGGGTTGGTCCACTGCTCGGAGGTGATGGTGATAAGGGCGGCGCGGGTGAGGGCTTCGAGGAGGGCGTCGAAGCCCTTGCGGTTGGTTGCGGCGGGGGTTCCGCGGAGGGCTCCGGCGGCGAGTTCGGTGTGGAGCTTCCCGGTGGACCGGGACTGGGCGTCGAGGGCGCGGAGGATTGCGAAGATCTGGCGGAGGTCTTCCGTGGTGGGGGAGCGGAAGGTCTGGGGGGAGGAGGCGATGGTGTTCGCAGGGGCGCAGGCGTCGCAGTGGCCGCAGGGGCGGGTTCCGTCGGCGGTGTCTCCGAAGTGGCGGATGAGGGCGGTCATGCGGCACTGGGGCTGCTCGGCGAACTGGGCCATACGCTCGATCTGGCTCTTGCGGAAGGCGACCTGGGTCTCGTAGCCGGAGCGCCAGGTGTCGACGCCAGTGCGGCGGACCTGGCCGGCGAGGTCGATCTGGGCGGCGCCCTGGGAGGCGAGCTTTTCGACGGATTTCGCGAAGATGTCGGGGGACATGCGGAGCTTGCGCCAGAGGGGTTCGGGCATGAGGAAGTCGTCCGAGAGGACGTTGGCTACGCGGGCGAGCTCGGTTGCGGGGGGGTAGTCGCGTTCGAGGAAGGTCTCGTGGATCTTCCGGTCTACAAAGGAATGCAGGAGGATTGTGCGGGAGGGTAGGCCGTCGCGGCCGGCTCGGCCGATCTCCTGGTAGTAGGCCTCCACTGAGCCGGGGAGGGCGATGTGGATGACGGTGCGGACGTCGGCCTTGTCGATGCCCATGCCAAAGGCGATGGTGGCGACGACGATTTCGAGTTTTCCGGAGAGGAAGTGGCGCTGGACGCGCTCGCGGGTTCCGGGGTCGAGGCCGGCGTGGTACGCGGAGGCGTTGGACCCCAGCATCGAAGCGAGTTCCTCGGCGGACTTGCGGGATGGGGCGTAGACGATGGCGGGGCGGTTGGCCTTGTCTTTGAGGAGCTTGACGGCGAACTCGGGGCGCTTGGGCTTGGACATCTCGACGACTTCGATGGCGAGGTTTTCGCGCCGGAAGCCGTGGATGAAGAGGGCGGGCGACTGGAGGTTGAGCTGGTTGGCGATGTCCTTCTGGACGGTGGGGGTGGCGGTGGCGGTGAGGGCGATGATGGGCGAGGGGCGGAGGGATGGGAGGTAGTCGCCGAGCGTCCGGTAGTCGGGGCGGAAGTCGTGTCCCCAGGCCGAGATACAGTGAGCCTCGTCGATGGCGATGAGGCTGGGCTTGCGTTTGGCGAGCATCTCCGGGAAGCCGGGGACGCGCATGCGCTCGGGTGCGATGAAGAGGAACTGGAGGGTTCCGTCGAGGTAGTCTCGGCAGGCCTGGCGGGCGTCTTCGCGGGAGAGGCCGGAGTGGATGCGGGCGACGCGGAGGCCCATGGCGGAGAGCTTGTTGGCCTGGTCGTCCATGAGGGCGATCAGCGGGCTGATGACGAGGGCGGTTCCTCCGCGGGCGATGGCGGGGAGCTGGTAACAGAGGGACTTTCCAGCCCCGGTGGGCATGACGAGGAGGACGTCGCGGCCTTCGGTGGCGGCGCGGCAGACGGCCTCCTGGTTGGCCCGGAAGGCGGGGAAGCCGAAGGTCTCGTGGAGGAGTCGGTCGAGGGACATGCGCTCTTTGAATTTTCGCATGTATGGGTTGAGTTTTCGTCGAATCTTCGTCTTTGCGTCGGTGGGAATCAGGACTGAAACGGCGGGTTGGAGTCGGCCCTGCTATCCTTCCGCCATCATGTCTAATGGTGTTTCGATCCGCAAACCCGGAACGGCTTCGGTGGTTGGCGCTACGACGGCGCTGGTGCTGCTGACGGCGCTGAACTTTGTGAACTATATCGACCGGTACATTCTGCCGGGGGTTCAGGAGCAGATCAAGGGTGAGTTTCGGATCAGCGACGGGCGGCTGGGGTCGCTGACGCTTTGGTTCATGGTGGCATATATGGCCACGTCGCCGATTACGGGGTGGTTGGGGGATCGGTTTCCGCGCAAGCCGGTGATCGTGGTGGCCGCGCTGTTCTGGTCGGGGGTGAATTTCTTTACGGCCTCGGTGCATTCGTTTGACTCGTTGATGTTGCGGCATGCGGCGCTGGGTATCGGGGAGGCTACGTTTGGGATCTTCGCTCCGGCGGTGTTGGCGGATTTTTATCCTGAAGAACAGCGGAATCGGGTGCTGACGATCTTCAATATCGCGATTCCGGTGGGGGCGGCGCTGGGGTACCTGGCGGGGGGGACGATCGGGTCGCGGTTTGGGTGGCGGATGTCGTTCATCTGCTCGGCGGTTCCGGGGGTGATCATTGCACTGCTGATTGCGTTCCTGATGAAGGAGCCGGCGCGGGGTGCGAGTCTCGAGGAAAAGGCGAAGCTGGATCAGGGGACGGTTCTGGGGCTGGTGAAGAACAAGCCGTATCTCTGCTCGATCCTGGGGTATGCTGCGGTGACGTTCACGATTGGGGGGATCTCGATCTGGATGCCTACTTTCCTCCAGCGGGTGGATGGTCGGTCGCAACAGTCGGCGGCGTTCATCATGGGAGCGATTACGGTGGTGGCGGGGTTGCTGGGGACCATGGTGGGTGGAGCGATCGCGCAGCGTTGGTCGAAGACGAACCGGGGCGCGCTGTACCTTGTGCCTGCCTGGGGCGCTCTGACGGCTCTGCCGTTTGGGGTGGTGTGCTTCTTTGGGTCGCACAATCTGACGCTGCCTTCGCTGGCGATGGCGATATTTCTGATCTTTCTGGGAACGGGACCGGTGAATGCGGCCACGATCAACGCCGTTCCGCCGACGGTGAGGGCTACGGCGCTGGCGGGTCAGTTGTTGATGATTCATCTTCTGGGGGATATGATCTCGTCGCCGATTATCGGGGTGGTGAGCGACCATACGACGCTCTCGATCGGGCTTGGGGTGACGTTGATTACGCTTCTGCTGGGGGCGGCGATCTTCTTTGCCGGGGCGGTGGCGGTGCGGTCGGCTGACGGGGTGGTACGGGATTCCGTCGCGGCATGAGCTTCGCCGGATACGGACTGGCTACGGTACGGGTGACGGCGTGGGTGGTGGCGGCGGCGTGGACGCTAAGGACCTTCGCGGCGGCGCGTGGGATGCCTGGAGTTCCGGATTTGTTGCGGACGGAGTTCGATGTTGAGCCGGAGGGGCAGCCGTGGGTGACGGTGATTGTGCCGGCGCGGGATGAGGGGCCGCACATTCTGGCGTGTCTGGAGTCGCTGCTGGCGCAGGACTATGCCGGGATCGATGTGATCGCGGTCGATGACCGGTCGACGGATGACACGGGCGCGGTGATGGAGGGGTTGGCGGAGAGGCATTGGGATCGGCTGAGGGTGATCCATGTGACGGAGCTTCCGGCGGGATGGCTGGGGAAGACGCATGCGTTGGCTCTGGCGGCTCGGGAGGCTTCGGTGTTGAGACAGCCGGACTTCCTGTTATTTACGGACGCGGATGTGGTGTTTCGGGAGGATGCGCTGCGGCGGACGCTGGTTTATGCGGTGGCCTCGAGAGCGGACCACATGGTGACGATGCCGACGATGCTGGTGCGGCGGTGGGATGAAGGAGTAGTGCTGGGATTCTTTCAGACCTTCTGGACGTGGGCGGTGCGGCCGTGGAAGGTGGAAGATCCGAAGGCGATTCGGGATGCGGTCGGGGTGGGGGCGTTCAACCTGGTGCGGCGATCGGCCTATCTGGAGTTGGGAGGCTTTGAAGCGCAGAAGATGGATATCCTGGAAGACTTTACGCTGGCGCGGCGGGTGAAGAGGGCGGGTCTGAGACAGAGGATTGCATTCGGCAGAGGGTTGGTGACGGTGCACTGGGCGAGTGGGGCGATGGGGCTGGTGGGGGTGATGACTAAGAATCTCTTCTCGGCGTTTCGGTTTCACGCCTCCCTGGTGGTGATTGCGTGCTTCTGGCTGGCGGTGTTTGCGGTGGGGCCGGCGCTGGGGATTTGGTGGCAGGAGACTCGGGTTGCGTCGTTGATCGCGGTGGCGTGCGTGGCGTGGAGCTACCGGATGTCGGGTCGGCACTCGAACGTCGCGGCCTGGAACTTTGTATTTTTCCCGGTGGGGGCAGGGGTGTTCATCTTTACGCTGCTGCGGTCGATGTTCGTGACGCTGTGGCAGGGAGGTGTGTGGTGGCGGGGGACGTTCTACTCGCTGAAGGAGTTGCGGAGGGAGGCTGGGCCGATGCGGTGATACGCAGGTTCGTCTACTGCAAGACGGCGAAGGTGGGAGGTTCGACCTCGGTCTTGACGGGGGCGGCATTGGGTGTGGTCCCATGGACGCCCGAGCCGTAGCGCTTCTGGACATATTCGTCGAGGATGACCTGGAACTCTTCGACGATGTGATCGCCCTTGAGGGTAGTGAAGAGCTTGCCGTCGACGTAGACGGGGGCCTTGGGGTCTTCGAAGGTTCCGGGAAGGGAGATTCCGATGTTGGCGTGCTTGGATTCGCCGGGACCGTTGACGATGCATCCCATGACGGCGAGCTTGAGCTCCTCTACGCCGGGGTATGCCTTCTTCCACTCTGGCATCGACTCGACGAGATAGCCCTGGATGTCTTCGGCGAGCTTCTGGAAGTAGGTGCTGGTGGTGCGGCCGCATCCCGGGCAGCTGGTCACCTGAGGCATGAACGACCGGATGCCGAGGGACTGGAGGATCTGCTGGCCGCAGCGGACCTCTTCGCTGCGGTCGCCGCCTGGGGTGGGGGTCAAGGACACGCGGATGGTGTCGCCGATGCCGGCGAGAAGGAGTGGGGCGAGGCCAGCGGTCGAGGCGACGACGCCCTTCATACCCATGCCGGCTTCGGTGAGGCCGAGGTGCAGGGCGTGGTCGCAGCGGCGTGCGAGTTCCGTGTAGACATCGACGAGATCGCGGACGCCGGAGACCTTGGCGGAGAGGATGATCTGATCGCGGCGGAGGCCGTAGCGCTCGGCGGCCGCGGCGTTGTCGACGGCGGACACGACCATCGCCTCCATCATGACGTCGCGTGCGGGGAGCGGGTCGGCGAGGCGGGAGTTCAAGTCCATCATCCTGGTGAGGAGGGCCTGGTCGAGCGAGCCCCAGTTGACCCCGATGCGGACGGGCTTCTGGTGCTTGACGGCAACTTCCACCATGGTGCGGAAGTTGTCATCGTCCTTGCGGCCGATGGAGCAGTTGCCGGGGTTGATTCGGTACTTGGCGAGGGCTTCGGCGCAGTCGCGGTACTTTGCGACGAGCTGGTGGCCGTAGTAGTGGAAGTCGCCGATGATGGGGGTTGTCCAGCCCTTTTTGGCGATACCATCGACGATGTGTGGAACCGCTCTTGCGGCGTCGTCGTTGTTGACGGTGATGCGGACCATCTCGGAGCCGGCTCGGGCGAGGGCTGCGATCTGCTGGACGGTGGACTCAATGTCGGCGGTGTCGGTGTTGGTCATCGACTGGACGACGACGGGAGCATCGGATCCGACGCGGACGCCTCCGATGTTGCAGGTGATGGAGCGGCGGCGCGTGATCTCTGGCATAGGTTTCCTTCTGCGATTTTATCACCGGGTGCTTTGATGGGCGCGATTTGGCATGGGCCGGGAGTTCGGTACAATCGGTTGATGTGGCCCGGTAGCTCAGTTGCATAGAGCAGCGCACTCCTAACGCGAAGGTCGCAGGTTGGACTCCTGCCCGGGCCACCACTCATTCCTAACGAATCTATAACTTGGAAGGTCCGCTCCAAGGGCTGAAAAGGCATCATTTGGGTGGTATTCGTCACTTGATGAAGTCGCTGGTCTGTATGCCACAGGGGGGACGGGTCGGTGTTTTCTGATCTTGGTGACTCCTCTGCTCGTGGCTATCTTTCAGTAGTCATGGGGCCTTAGCGCACTGGTCGAGCATGAACGCGCGGACTTCGGCAAGGGTTGGCATGGACGACTGGGCTCCGGGACGGGTGACGGAGAGGGCGGCCGCGGCTGCGGCGAATGCGCTACTGGAGGGAATGTCTTTGCCATCCATGAGGGCTGCGGCGAAGGCTCCGTTGAAGGTGTCTCCGGCGGCGGTCGTGTCGACGGGCCGGACGGGAATGGGAGCGACGTGATGCCCACTGATGGATGGGCCGTCGATGAAGGCTCCACGTTCGCCGAGCTTGAGCACGACGTTGCGGATGCCGAGGGCGTGGAGGGCCCGCGCAGCCTGTTCTGAAGGCTGGGAGGGGGCGGCCTGGGTGTAGAGGGCGGCCTCGGTTTCGTTGGGCGTGAACCAGTCGCAGAGAGTGAGAAGTTCAGGTGGAAGCTGGACGGCGGGGGCTGGGTCAAGCATGAGGGGGACGCCTTCTTCGTGGCAGATGCGGGCGAGGCGCAGGACGGATTCGACTGGGATCTCGAGTTGCGCGAGGACGATGCCGGCTTCGCGGAGGATTGCGCGTTTGCTCTCGATGAACTCCGGGGAGACGAGGGCGTTGGCACCGGGGATGACGATGATGGAGTTTTGACCGGAGGCGTCGACCGTGATGATGGCTACTCCGGAGTCTCCGGATTCCTGGGCGATGTGATCGCACTGGACGCCTCTGTCTTTGAGCGCCTCGATGGACGCAGGGCCGAACCCGTCGGAGCCGACCTTGCCGATGAGGATGGCGTTTGCTCCGAGTTGGGCGGCGGCGACGGCCTGGTTGGCTCCCTTGCCTCCCTGGAAGGTGGCGAAGGAGTTGCCGGTGATGGTCTCGCCGGGCTGGGGCAGGCGTGGCGTGGTGACGACGAGGTCGGTGTTGATGCTGCCGACTACGACGATGTTCTTTGGCCGATGAGACAAGGCGAATCTCCTGAGAGTTAGAGCAGTGGACTGGCGGCAAGGGCGCCGAGGCCGAGGAGGAAGAGGAGGAACATGGCGATGAGGAAGCGCTTGGCTCTTGGCGATGCTCCGGCGAACTCGCGCCAGACGAAGACTCCCCAGAGGGCGGAGATCATGGTTGCGCCTTGTCCGAGGGAGTAGGAAACGGCGGAGCCGACGGTGTGGGCTCGTGAGGAGACGAAGCTGGCAACGCCTCCCGTGGCCCAGATCATTCCACCGAGGATGCCGCAGAGATGCCAGATGGGGCGGGCCTCGAAGTACTCGCGCATGCTGAGGGGACGGGAGCCATTGAGCGAGAATCGCATCAGGAGGAGGTTGACGGGGATGTTCGAGATGACCGCTCCGCAGACGAAGAGGAAGGTGATGGTGTAAGGGCCGGGGGTGTAGCCGGGCGTTGTCATCGAGTGCGTGACGAGGGGGTAGAAGGTTCCCATGAGGGTTCCGGCGACGAGGCTGATGAGGATGCCCCGGGTGGAGACGCGGGTGTCGGCGCCGGAGTGGCGGGCTCGATCGCGGTAGGCGAGGGCGTCGCAGAGGATGGCGGCGGCCACGAGGAAGACTCCGCCGAAGACGAGGATGGGGTTTCCGATGGGGGCGAGGAGATAGTTTCCCGCGGCTCCGATAACGAGCGCGAGGCCGATACCGATGGGGAAGGCGACGGCCATTCCGGCGATGTCGATGGCGGCGACCAGGAGCAGGTTGGCGAGGTTGAAGACGGCTCCACCGGCGGCGGCCCAGAGGATGCTGGAGGTTGAGACCAGGTGGAGTTCGGCGAGGAAGGGCTGGCCCTGGTGGCCCATGCTTCCGAAGGTAAAGGCCCAGAACAGGGCTGCGAGGACGAGGCCGATGGCGTAGTCCCAATAGAAGAGCTGGAAAGGGAAGCGTGGGCAGAGCTTGAGGGTATTGGCCCAGGAGCCCCAGCAGAACATGCTGAGGATCATGAGGGCGAGAACGATGGCGTATTGTTCGGGCTGGACCATGGTTTCCTTGGGGACGGCGACCCGCGTCAGCCGGGGCGCAGGGTTATCCGGATGACCCTATTTTGCTGCCCGTGGGATGTCAAGGATAGGACTGTTCAGACGATGAAGGACAGGGCCACAGTAAGGAGGAGGGCGACGACGGAGATGATGGTCTCGCAGATGGACCAGGTCTTGATGGTCTCGGCGATGGTCATGCCGAAGTACTCCTTGACGAGCCAGAAGCCACCGTCGTTGACGTGCGAGAAGATGAGGGAGCCGGCTCCGGTGGCGATGGCGAGCAGCTCCGGGCGGACGAGGGCGGTGCCTTGCAGGGCGATGGGTGCGACGATGCCGGCGGCGGTGGTCATGGCGACGGTGGCGGAGCCGGTGGCGAGGCGCATGAGCGCGGCGAGGAGCCAGGCGAGCAGCAGGATGGGGACGTGGCTGCGGAGCGCGACGACGATGATGGCGTTTGAGACGCCGCTATCCATGAGGATGCGTCCAAAACCTGCGCCGGCTCCGACGAGGAGGGTGATGCTGGCGGTGGGGGCGAGGCAGTCGTTGCTGAACTGCAGGATTGATTTGCGGGAGAAGCCCCGCATGGTGCCGAGGGTGATGAAGCTGAAGAGCACACCGATGAGGAGCGCCATGTCGTCGTTGCCGATGAAGCGAAGGGTGTCGTTGAGGCGGCTACCGGGGGCTGAGATGCCGTTGGCCCAGCTTCCGATGAGCATGAGCACGACCGGAAGGAGGATGGTGAGGAGGGTGAGGGAGAAGCTGGGGAGGCCGCGTGCTTCCTGATTATCGGCGTGCTCGACGAACTGGGCGGCGAGGGCGTTTTCAGTCGAGAGATGGATGTGGGGGGCGATGAGCTTTGCGTAGAGGGGCCCGGCGATGATGGCCGTGGGGATGCCGACGATGAGCGCGTAGAAGATGGTGCGGCCGACATCTGCCTTGAAGATGGTCACGGCCATGAGGGCCGCGGGGTGGGGTGGGACGAGGCCGTGGACGACAGAGAGCCCTGCGACCATCGGAAGGCCGATGAGGATGAGCGACGTCCCGGTGCGGCGGGCGACGGTGACCGCGACGGGAACGAGGAGGACGAAGCCAACTTCGAAAAATGCGGGCAGCCCGATGATGAGGCCGATGAGGACCATCGCCCAGGGGATGTTCTTTTCGCCGAAGAGGCGGATGAGGGTGTTGGCAACCTGGTCCGCGCCGCCGGATTCAGCCATCATCTTTCCCAGCATGGTGCCGAGGGCGACGACGATGGCGATGTGTCCGAGGGCTCCTCCGACCCCGGTCTCAAAGGAGCGGACGATGTTCGCGGCCGGCATGCCGGTGACGACTGCGAGCGCGAGCGCGGTGAGGAAGAGGGTGATGAAGGGGTTGAGCTTGAAGACAGCGATCAACAGGACGAGCGCGACGACGGAGACGAAGGCGGAGACCAGGAGGAAGACGCTGTGGTGATCGATCATGGGTGAGCCGCTGCGATCGTAGGGCTCTGCACTCTGGGGTGGTGGATCATGCGGTGGGGGCCTTGTAGGCGACGCATTCCACCTCGACCTTGCAGTCGACGACCATGCTGGAGACGACGCAGGCGCGGGCCGGGGGGTGCTCGCCGAAGTACTCGCGGAAGACGGAGTTGAAAGAGGCGAAGTCGCGTGGGTCTTCGAGCCAGACTCCGCAGCGAACGACGTCTTCGGGCCCGTAGCCTGCCTCTTTGAGGATCTCCATGAGGTTCTCGATGGCCTGGCGGGACTGGACGGCGATGTTGCCGGTGACGACCTCGCCCTTGACCATGGGGACCTGGCCGGAGACGAAGAGCCAGCCGTTGGCCTCGACTGCGCGGGAGAAGGGGAGATGCTGGCCGCCGGTACCTTTGCCGCCTTCGACGCCGTAACGCTTGATGCTCATGCGAATGCTCCTTCGTTCTGCAAACCTTATTGGATCCAGGCGGTCCTGCCGCGGGGGATGAAGCGGCCTCCGCGTTGGCCGGTGGCCCCCTCCTTTGTATACGATGGGACGCCGTTGACCCAAACGGACTCGATCCCCGTGGAGGCTTGGACGGGATCTTCGAAGGTGGCGAGGTCGAGGATGGTATCGGGATCAAAGAGGACGAGATCGGCAAAGAAGCCCTCGCGGATGAGTCCGCGCTGGGCGATGCCGAAGCGCTGGGCGGGCATCTGGGTCATCTTGTGGATGGCCTCGGGAAGGGTGAGGAGCTTTTCTTCGCGGCTGTATCGGCCGAGGACGCGGGGAAAGGTTCCCCAGAGACGGGGGTGCGGGCGGGGATCGTTGGGGAGGCCGTCGGAGCCGATCATGGTGGCGGGGTGCGAGAGGATGCGGCGCATGTCTGCCTCGGAGATGCTGTGATAGATGGCTCCGGCAGGCTGCAGGCGGCGGGCTGCATCGAGTTGGCTAAGGTTCCAGGTCGAGGCGATCTGGGCGAGGGTCTGGCCGGCCATCTCAGGATGGGGTGTGCTCCAGGTGATGGCGATGGCGACTCGCTCGTCGACCTGGCGGAGGTCGAGGGTGCTGGAGCCGGCGGCGTAGGGGTAACAGTCGCAGCCGGCGGGCTGCGAGGCGCGGGCTGTGTCGAGGGCTTCGAGGACCTCCGCGCTGCGCCCCCAGTTGGCGATTCCGGCGCATTTGAGATGCGAGATGATGACGGGCACGTGGTTGGCGCGGGCGATGGTGAAGGACTCCTGCATGGCGTCGAGGATGGCCTCGGTCTCGGTGCGCATGTGGGTGGTGTAGACGGCGCCGGCGAGGCTGAGGGGCTGGGCGAGGGTGAGGACCTCCTCGGTGGTGGCGGAGTTGGCGGAGAGATAGGCGAGGCCGGAGCTGAGGCCGAGGGCTCCTCCGTCGAGTGCCTCCTGGAGTTGGGCGCGCATTGCGGTGATCTCGGAGTCGGTGGCGACCCGGTCGAGGCGATCCATATGGTTGTTGCGGAGGGAGGTGTGGCCGATCAGGGCTCCCACGTTGACCGAGGGGCGCGCATCGTTGACCGCGGCCACGTAGGCGGCGAAGGTGGGGTAGCGAAAGGCGGAGGCGTCGCCGAGGAGGTTCATGGGGTCAGGTGGGTCGCCGCGCAGGTGAACCGGAGAGGCGCTGATGCCGCAGTTGCCGACGATGACGGTCGTTACGCCCTGGGAGAGCTTGGGCAGCATGGCCGGGGCGTCGATGACGCTGGTATCGTCGTGGGTGTGGACGTCGATGAAGCCGGGCGAGAGGGATCGACCCTGGGCCTCGACAGTGATCGCCGCGTTGTAGTCGAGGGCGTGGCCGATGGCTTCGATCCTGTCACCGCAGATGGCCAGGTCGACGATCTGGGGCGGGGCACCGGTACCGTCCAGCAGGCTGGCATTTCGGATGAGCGTATCGCAGTTCTGCATGTTGTTTACAGGATAATAGCCTTGGTGCCGGATGGCCGGCCTGGCTTCACCATTCCACGGAGGTTCCACACTTGAAGGATTCAATCTCGATGCATACGGTGGCTGCCCGCGCTGAAGTCTCTTCGCTGAACAAAGGGCTTGGCTTCCTCGAGGAACCCACGATGCCGGGGGAGATTCGGTCGCTGGACTGGAACCTTCTGCGTGAAGAGGTCAGTCTACCGGCGGCTGTGTTGTATGAAGATCGGGTGATGCACAACCTGCGATGGATGCAGCAGTTCATCGCGGAGTATGGGTTGAAACTTGCTCCGCACGGGAAGACCACGATGACTCCGCGCCTGTTCGATCTGCAACTGGGCGCAGGGGCCTGGGGGATCACGCTGGCGACGGCGCATCAGACGCGTGTGGCCTATGAGCATGGGGTGCGGCGGGTGCTGATGGCGAACCAGTTGATCGGCAAAGAGAACATGGCGATCATCTCGCGGCTCATCGCGGATCCGGCGTTTGAATACTTCTGCCTGGTGGATTCCGTGGCACAGGTGGACCAGATGGGAAGGTTCTTTACAGAGCGGGGACAGCGGCTGCAGGTGCTGCTGGAACTTGGGGTCATGGGTGGCCGCACGGGTGTGCGGGATGAGGAGCAGATGCAGGCGGTGCGGGATGCGCTGGGTCGTTGGCCCTCGGCGCTGGCGCTATGCGGGGTGGAGATGTATGAAGGGGTGCTGGATGACGAAGGCGCTATCCGGGCGTTCCTTGGGAGGGCGGTGGATGTGGCGCGGCGGCTTGCGGGGGATGGCAGCTTTCAGCGTGCGCCTTTCGTGCTCTCCGGGGCTGGTTCAGCCTGGTATGACGTGGTGGCCGACGTCTTTGCCGGGGCGGGATTTGGGGAGAGCGTGGATATCGTTCTGCGGCCAGGATGCTATCTGACGCACGATATGGGCGTGTATCGGGAGGCGCAGGACAAGATTCAGCAACGGAATCCGATTGCGCACCGGATGCGGTCGGGGTTGATGCCGGCGCTTGAGGTGTGGGCCTACGTGCAATCGATCCCGGAGGCAGAGAAGGCGATCATCGCGATGGGCAAACGCGATGCGGCGTTCGATCTTGGGCTGCCGATGCCGACGATGATCTTCAGGCCGGGGTGGGAGAAGCCGGCGGCTGCCGCGGGGCATTGGACAGTGACCAAGATGATGGATCAGCATGCTTACCTGCAGATCGCCGAAGGGGATGATCTGCAGGTTGGCGACATGATTGGATTCGGGATCTCACACCCTTGCCTGACGTTCGATAAATGGCGTTGTCTGCTGCTCCTGGACGATCAATACCAGGTGGTCGATGTGATGCAGACTTTCTTCTAAGCGGACAGAGCGCAGCGAAAGCCGATGTTCGAGGTGGAGCTGTCAATGGAGTTCGAGGTCCGGGCGGCTACGCGGTAGCGGTTGCAATAGGACTTGTGGCAGAGGAACGAGCCTCCTTTGATCACCTTCTCCATGCCACCGGGGGGGCCGGTTGGGTTGATGTGGGGGCCTGTGCGATGGAACTCCGGGTCGAACCAGTCGGCGCACCACTCCCACGCATTTCCGGTGACGGAGTAGAGGCCGAAGCCGTTGGGCAGGAAGGCTTCGACGGGGCAGGTTCCCTTGAAGCCGTCCTCGCCGGTGTCCTCGCGGGGGAACTCGCCCTGCCAGATATTGCACCGATGTACGCCTCCGGGGCGTAGCTTGTCACCCCAGGGATAGAGCTTCTGTTCGAGGCCACCGCGTGCGGCGTACTCCCATTCGGCCTCGGTGGGCAGGCGCTGTCCGGACCACTGGCAGAACGCGGTGGCATCGTTCCAGGAGACGTGGACGACGGGGTGGTCTCCTCGGGTTGCGATGCTGGAGCCGGGGCCTTCGGGGGCCTGCCAGCAGGAGCCGGGGACCTGGCACCACCATGGTGCGGCGGCGACGGTGTCGGTGACGAGTTGGTGGTAGCGGGCCTTGGGGATGTGGGCCCAGAACACGAACGACCAGCCGAAGCGTTCCGCGTCGGTGCGGTAGCCGGTGGCGTCGACGAAGGCGCGAAAGCGGGCGTTGGTGACGGGATGAGGATCGATGAGGAAGGGGCTGACCTCGATGGATCGGATGGGGCCTTCGCCGTCTTTGGGGAAGCCTTCGGGGTTGTCGGTGCCCATGAGGAAGCTTCCTCCCGTGAGGGGCATCATCTGAGCGCGAATCTGGACGCGAAGGGAATCGGAGACGGTCTGGGTTGGAGAATTGGGCGAGGATTCGGAAGGGTCACGCTCGGATTTGGGGGCGCAGCAGGATTTCCGGGGGGCTTGCGCCTCTTCGTGATGGAGCTGGCTCGTGGTGGGATCTGCCATGGTATTTTGGACGTCCTGGCGGTTCTCGGGTTCTATGCGTTCGAGTTACAAAATGTGATTGACTCGCCAGGACCGTATGGCAACGATATCTGGTAAGGAGTGACCTCGATGGAATTCAATAGCATGCTGAACAAGGCTCGCGATCTTGCGGGTCCCGCAAGTGAAACGGTCAGTCGGCTTCTCGACGAATTCAATGCTGCCATCCCCGTGATGCAGGCGCTCGGTTTCAGCGTCGAAGATATCCAGGTCACGATGGGGCTCCTGCCCGAGATATCGGCGAAGTTGACTGCGGAGGCGGCCAAAATCGACGTCAAAGCCCTGGACGAGATGATCAAGACGAAGAGCGAGCAGAAGACGTTGGTCGCCGTCCTCAAGGCTCTGCAGACTGCCTACAATGTCAGGGACCAGCTCGGAGATCTCGGCCTGAAGGGTATTGCAATCGATTTGACCCTTGGACTTCCACCGAAGATCAGCATCGGTTTCCTCAAAGGGAAGGCAGCTGCTACTCCTCCGGCCGTGGTGACAGCATCCGCGTAGTTCTCGTGCCTGGTCTCATGTTGTGGGTTGTGGGGGTTGGTGGAGTTTGAGGGCGGTTCGCTGGGTGGCGTGGGGGCGGTGTTGAGTGGGCTCGACCTCCATGGCCCCGACGGAGATCGGCATCATGCGTTTGGTCGTGGGTGGTGCGGATTCGCGCTGCTTCGTCCAAAGCTCGTCCTGCTGCTTCCACTGCCCGGCCATGGACTGGGCTCGGTCGGGTTGGGACTTGATCAGGTCCTGGCGCTCGGAGCGGTCGGTGTGCATGTCGTAGAGCTCCCACGGTCCGTCGATGCCCTTGGCTACGAGCTTGTATTCGGCGGTGCGGAGGGCGCGGTTGTTGGCGTGGTTGAAGTAGATGGATTCGCGCTCGATGGGGCTGGCGTTGTGGATGGCCGGGACGAGGCTCTTGCCGGGGTGCGGGGGTGGATCGGAGACGAGGCCGCCGGGGTCTGCTCCGGCGAGTTCGACGAGGGTTGGGAGAATGTCGATGAAGTGGCAGGGATCGGTGCGGAGGGTGGCGCCCTTCTGGATGCCGTTGGGCCAGGAGACGACCATCGGGGAGGCGATCCCGCCCTCGTGGACCCAGGACTTGTGCAGGCGAAAGGGAGTGTCGGCGGCGGTGGCCCAGCCGGGGCCGATGCCGAGGAAGGATTTGGCGGAGCCGAGTGGGGCGTCGCGGTCGTGGCCGTCGCCGCGGATCATCTGCTCGGCGCTGGCACCGTTGTCGGACAGGAAGATGACGACGGTGTCGTCGAAGACGTTCATGGATCGGAGTTGCCGCATGACCTTGCCGGTCTCCGTGTCGAGGCGGGTGACCATGGCGGCGTGGATGGCCATCTTGGTGCGGTGAAGCTTCTTCTGCTCGTCGGAGAGCGAGTTCCAGGCGACGGCGCGGCCGACTTCTCCGGGTCCGATGCGGCGCTGCAGCTCATCGACGGGGAGATTCCAGCCTGGGAAGATGGCCGGTTCCATGGGGGCGAGGGGGCAGTTGACGAGGCCCATGTTCAGCATGCGCTTGTGGCGGCGTTCGCGGACGACGTCCCAGCCTTCGGTGTAGTGGCCGCGGTAGTGGTCGATGTCGGCCTGGGGGGCCTGGAGGGGGAAGTGGGGGGCGTGGAAGCAGAGGAAGAGGAAGAACGGGTCCTGGTGGTGGTTGCGGTCGTGGTCGCGGAGGAAGTCGACGGCGTAGTCGGCGATGGCGGTGGTGGAGTAGAAGCCGGCTTCGGGTTCGGGGAGCGTGACGTCGTCGAGCTGGTGGTTCTTCTGGGTGAAGAAGCGGTTCTCGTCGAGCATGGTGTAGGAGCGGTCGAAGCCGACGCCGTTGGCTCGGGGCGTGACGCGGAAGTGCCATTTGCCGGAGTGGTAAGAGCGGTAGCCGCGGGTCTTGAGATATTCTGGGAGGAAGTGGGTGTAGTCGGGGATCTTGCCGGGGGTCATGACGTCGGCGGCGGTCTGCTGGGCGTACATGCCGGTGAGGAGGCAGTTGCGGGATGGTCCGCAGCGGCCGGTGGAGTACATCGCGTTGAAGCGGGCTCCGGATTTCGCGAGGGAGTCGATGGTGGGGGTGTCGATCTCGCCTCCGAAGCATCCGGGGTCGGAGTAGCCCATGTCGTCTGCGAGAACGATGACGAAGTTTGGGCGGCGGGCGGGTGGATTTGCCAGGGCGGGGAGGCCGTTGGTTGCGGTTGCGGCGGCGGCGAGGCTGGCTTGCTGGAGGAAGGTTCGGCGGTTCATGGGGCCTCTTGGTTTGAGCTTGCCTTGTGTCGCTTGAGCCGATGTAAGGCTTTGGCTTTGTTGACTTGATTGCAACATCGGCGGACCTCCAGGATCAGCGCACCGAGCTGACGCCCGGAACGGAACAAGAGAATATCTCATCGATCTGCTTCCGGTCGTGATCCAGAATCCAGGCCTCGTGCTTGTCGTACACGGGCCGAAGATCGTCTATTCGAAGTGCGACCAGGTCGAGTCCCCGGTCGTCGTACATGTGCAGAATGATGTTGCGGGTTCTGTTGACGAAGTAGACATAGTCATCGGTTCTTGGCCGCCGGGAAGGGAAATCCCTGTGCATGACGGCTCGCAAGATCTCCTTATACCCGATGTTGCGTGGAGAAATTTCGGTCCAGCGTAGCGTTGCGATGATCTGTGAAGTTTGGTCCCGGTAACTCGTGAAACGCCTTCGTCCCGCTACCCCGTGAAGGCAAAGTGAGTGTTTGCGCGAGAGAGCGAAGACAGAGTTGCGGAATTTCGGCATTTTTCCGATGCTGCGTCCCTTCGGCTCGAACTCAAAATCGTGAGACGAAACGATGAATCCGACATCGCCTGGTCTGAAGACAGCTTCGTAGAGGGTGGAGGCTCGATCCAGTACAGATTCCCAATTTATAGCCGGCCAACTGGTGGTGTTCAGCTCGAAGCGAAGTCCTACCGTCCATCGATGGAACAAATCCGGACTCAAGGAGAGACCGGGGAACGTGGTCGTCATGTATTCCGGAAGCTGCATGTGTGCACGGTCCTGTCAGGGGTCCTCTGTTCGCGATCCAGGTTCCCGCTTTGCCTTAGAAATAGTATTTAAGGCTGAGCTGGATCTCGCGCGGGTCGTTGGGGTTGTCGCGTGTGGCGGTGATGCGGGCGAAGGTGTTTGGGGTCGTGAAGGCGAGGGAGCCGGGCTGGCCGAAGTTCGGGGTGTTGAGGATGTTGAAGGTCTCGGCCCGGAACTCGAAGAAGGTCTCGTGGTAGGTGGTAAAGCGGCGGAAGAGGGAGAGGTCGAGGCGGCGGAAGGGTGGGCCGCTGACCTGGGCAGGGGAGCCGCCGAGGCTGGCGATGGTGGCTGAGGTGGCGGTGGCGGCGGGTGGGTTGGCGAAGGCCGCGGGGTTGAGGAACTGACTGACGTTGTGGGAGCCTGAGTAGGGGCTTTGGCCGGGGACTTTCAGCGCGAAGCAGCCCAGGCCAGAGGCGGTGGTGGTGGTGCAGGCAACGGAGAAGGGCTGGCCATCCTGGGTGGTGAAGATCCAGTTGGTGGACCAGCCTCCGGCCAGGAGAGCCGCAGGGCCGGTGGTGAGGAAGTGCCTGTTGCGTCCGAGGGGTAGCTCGTAGGTTCCGCTGGTGTGGACGACGCGGCGGACGTCGATGTCGCAGAGGGCGTAGTCGGCGCCGATGCCGGCGGCATAGGGGGCTCGGTAGCCGCCGATGCCGTTGTCGAGGAGGTCGCGTGCGTCGCCCATGCACTTGGAGTAGGTGAGGTTGGCGGTGAAGCTGAAGCCGTTGGAGAAGCGGTGTTCGGCTCCAAGTTGAAGCGAGTTGTAGTTGGAGGCTCCGGACTGCGCGACGTAGGTTCCGCCGACGGCGAAGTCGGGGAAGAAGGAGTTGGTGCGGGTGTTCGCGGAGGGGGGAAGGATGGTGGAGACGGTGTTCGTGGGAATGCCAACCTGGACGTGGCGCGAGTTGCCGCCGACGTAGCCGAGGAAGGCGACGGTGTTCGGGGTGACCTGATATTGAAGCTGGAGGTTATAGTCCTGGCTATAGGGGCTCTTCGGGTAGCGGGGCTGTCCCTGGAGGGCGAGGCTTCCGACGGAGGCGGAGGCGGGGGTGAGGGGGACGTTCAGGAGACCCTGGCTGAGAGGGCCGACGGAGTTATCGGCGGTGACGGGTGCGACGGCGCTTCCGGCGGCGAAGTTGCTGGTGACCTGGAAAGGGAAGTTGATCCATGGACTGACGGAGAGGCCGTGGTTCTCGTTGGCCTGGTAGAAGAGGCCGTAGCCTCCGCGGAGGACGAGCCTTGGCATGGCCTGGAAGGAGAAGCCGAAGCGGGGGGCGAAGTTATTCTTGGGGGCTACGGCAAGGGTGTTGCCGGTCGTCGGGGTGAGGACGATCTTGTCCTTGGCCAGGAGCGCCTGGAAGTTGGTGGGGAGGCTGGCGATCTGGTTCTGCGGGACGTAATAGTGGGTAAGGCCGTCTGGGCTGTCACCGGTGGCGGCGGGGACGAGGTTGGCGAAGCGTCCGTCGCGCTCGGTGGGGACGCCGAGGAACTCCCAGCGGAGGCCGAGGTTGAGCGTGAGGGTCTGGGTGGCGCGCCAGGTGTCCTGCACGTAGGTGCCGAAGTATTGGCGGAGGAGATAGAAGGCGGGCGGGAAGCTGGAGGCGTTGACGGTGTTGGATCCGCCGAGGCCGCTGATGCCGTTGGGCACGGTGGTGGAGGTGGGGGTGAGGATGAACTGGGCGCGGTCGGTGGAGGTGTCGGTGGAGTTGACGACGGAGGTGTAGATGCCGGAGTTCGAGAAGTCGCCTCGGGGGTAGGTGGGGGTGAGGGTTGGGAAGGCGACGTGCTGGAACTCGAAGCCGGCGCGGAGCTGGTGGCGGGAGCGGTCGGCGCTGACGTTTTCGGTGAACTGGACTACGTCGCTGGCCTTGTCGCTGGGCAGGGTGGAGGCGCTGCCGAGCTGGCCAAGCTGGCCGAATTCAAACAAGGGCAGGCCGCCGTTGTTGGGGATCTGGGGAATTCCGGGGATGCCATACTGGGCGGGGATTCCCATGGTGTTGGCCCCGGACTGGAGGCGTCGGTCGGCGACGCGGGAGAACCCGACGCGGGCCTCGTTGACGAGCCGGGGGGTGAGGATGTGGGTCCAACTGACGGCGACGTTCTGGGATTCGGTGTGGCCGGAGCCGGGGCGCGAGGCGGATCCGTCGGCGATTCCGGCGAAGGGTCCGGGGATGTTCTGGGTGGAGTAGACGAAGCTGTATCGGGCGAAGGCTGAATCGCGCTGGCTGAACTGGTGGTCGAAACGGGTATCGAAGCTGTCGATGTTCGTGGTCGTCGCGGGGCTGACGACGTAGTTGCTGACGAGGCCCGCGGCGTTGGGAGCAGGGTAGAGCTTCAGCAAGGCTACGGCGGTGGGGCTGATGCGGGCGGAAGGGAGCTGGTTGAGGCGGGCGATGGCGGCCGCGTTGTTGAATGACGTAACTCCAGTGAGGGGGGCGGAATAGAAGGGGTCGCGGACGAAGCCGGCGGCGGTGGCGCGGATGCCGGTGATGGGGTCAACGGTGTTGGCGGTGAGGGTACGGGTGGTGGCGGGATCGAAGACGGTTCCGACGGGGAAGACGCGGCCGAGGGCGTCGGTGTAGGTTCCGGACTGGAGGGTGATGAGGTCCTGGAGGTTGGTGAAGTTGCTGGCGGATTCAGCAGCAGTGGGGACGTTCTTGGTGTAGGTCTTGCCCTGGACGATGCGGGTGCCTTGATAGTCGGCGAAGAAGAAGCTCCGATTGCGTCCGTCGTAGAGATGGGGGATGAGGATGGGTCCGCCGATGGTGCCGCCGAACTGGTTCTGGCGGAACTCGGGCTTGCGCTGGGCGGGGAGGACGAAGTAGTCCTTGGCGTCGAAGAAGTCGTTGCGAAGGTACTCCCAGAGATTGCCGTGGAAGGCGTTCGCCCCGGACTTGGTCGTGACGTTGAGGACGGCTCCGGCGGAGTGGCCAAACTCGGCCGAGTAGTTGCTGGTCTGGACGGTGAACTCGCGGAGGGCGTCGGGTGGCGGGAGGACGACGTACTGGGCCTGGTTGACGAGGTCGGCGATGGCGGCGTTGTCGTCCATGCCGTCGAGGAGGTAGTTGTTCTGGGTGCGGCGAGCGCCGTTGGCGGTGAAGGAGCCGGTGGACTGCAGGTTGCGGCTGTCGTTCTGCGCGATGGTGACGCCGGGGGAGAGCTGGGCGAGGAAGCTGGCGTTGCGGCCGTTGAGGGGGAGATTGTTGATGGCGCGGGTGTCGACGAGCTGCTGGACGGCGGAGCTCTGGGTCTCGAGGATGGGGGCGGCGGAGGTGACGTTGACGCTCTCGGAGACGGAGCCGATCTCGAGCCTCGCGTCGACCTCGATCCGGGACTGGATGGTGACCTCGATGTGTTCGCGGATGGAGGTCTTGAAGCCTGGGCTCTCGACCGTCACGGTATAGGTTCCGAGCTTGACGGGGCTGATGGTGTAATCGCCGGCGCTGCCCGCGGTGGTGTGAATGGTGACACCGGTGGCCTCTTCCCTGAGGGTGACGTGGGCGTTGAGGATGGCGGCTCCGCCTGCGTCGGTGACCTGGCCGACGATGGCTCCGGTGTCTACCTGGGCCTTGACTGAGGACGGCGCGAAGAGGTGGAGGAGCGTGAGGAATAACGCTCCGGCTGCGAATACGCGGGAGAACGGACTGCCTGACGATGCTTTCACGGGGCCTCCGCAACTGGCGGGGACGTGCTTTCGCAGCCCTGCTCAGATGATCTGGGAAATTGTTTCAGGATGACGGGGGTGAACTATAGGGAAGCAGAATGAAACGTGTCACTCGCTTTGCCGGGAGCTCGATGCGGTACGCAAACAGGAGGGGTCAACAACAGCGCGAGGGCGCTGCAGGGACACATCTCTCACCGAAGGGGTTCGGTATGCTGTTGAAGCGTACTGGCATGAAACCAAGATACAGGGGAGACGGGATGGATTGCAAAAAGATGGACGGGGGGCTGGATCGGCGGCGGTCTCTGATGGCGGGGGCTGCTGCGACTGGCGCAGCGATGGGGCTGGGGAGTGCGGCGAAGGCGGAAGCTGCGGGGATGCCAGGAACGGCGGCGCGGCCGAATGTGATTGTGTATATCGCAGACCAGTTTCGGATGGACTTTATCGGGGCGAATGGGAATCCGAGCACACGGACTCCGAACCTGGATGCGATGGCGGCGCGGGGGACGAACTTTACCGGTGCGGTGTGCAATCAGCCGGTGTGTTCGCCATCGCGATCGGTGCTGCTGACGGGTAGATATGCCAGTGAGACGGGGGTGATGCGGAATGCGCATCCGATCGATCCGGCGCTGCCTACGCTGGCTACGGAGTTGCGGAAGGCGGGGTATACGGCCAACATGATTGGGAAGTGGCATCTGGCCCCGGGGACCGAGGCGGCGGGTGGGGGCAGGGGGTTTGTGCAGCCGAAGTTTCGCAGTGGTTTTCTTGATCTTTGGGAGGGTGCGAATGAGTTTGAATGGACCACGCATCCCTACGAAGGCACGATCTTTGATGGGGATGGGAAGACGATCGAGTTCAAGGATGAGTATCGGGTCGACTTTGTGACGGATCGCGCGGAGTGGTTCTTAAGGCAGAAGCAGGAGAAGCCGTTTCTGCTGTATCTGTCGCAGTTGGAGCCACATTTTCAGAATGATGTGAAGCGCTTTGTGGGGCCGAATGGGTCGAAGGAGCGGTTCCATGATCCCTTTGTTCCCAACGACTTGAAGCCTTTTCCGGGGGACTGGCAGACGCAGCTTCCGGATTATTACGGGTGTGTGGAGAGCATTGACAAGTCGGTTGGGCGGTTGAATACGGTGCTTGAAGAATTGGGGATGGCGGAGAATACGATCTTTGTTTTTACGAGCGATCATGGGTGCCATTTCATGACGCGGAATGAGGAGTATAAGCGGAGTCCGCATAACAGCTCGATCCGGATTCCGCTGGTGGTGCAGGGGCCGGGGTTCAATAATGCGATGACGGTGCCGGAGATTATCGGCAATATCAACCTGATGCCTTCGCTCTTGGATGCGGTGGGAGTGACGGTGCCGGGGTCGGTGAAGGGTAAGAGCTTTGTTCCTTTGATGAAAGAGGCGGGGGCGCGTAAAGCATGGCCGAATAAGGAGTTAATCCAGATCAGCGAGGCAATGTGCGCACGGGCGATTCGCACGAAAGACTGGACTTATTGTGTGATTGCGGCGGATGGACGGCGGGACAATGACTCGCCTTCTAAGTATGTGGAGTATCAGATGTATAGCGAGGGGGCGGATCCGTTTGAGTTGGTGAATTTGGCGGGGAGGAAGGAGTATCGGGAGCAGGCTACGAGGTTGCGGGGGGAGTTGAAAGATCTGTTGCGTGCGGCGGGGGAGCCGGAGGCGGAGATCGTTCCGGTGACGCATTATCCGTGAAATCGCGTGGGCACAACGTGGGCCGTTGTATGGAAAAACCGGACAGCGGTCACGTTCGAAACGTGGTGGGGGGTACGTCTTGATTGGCGAGTTCGTTTTTGGCGACGTTCTTTTCGGGGGGTGGTGGGGGTGGTGCTCGCAGGGGGCTTTTGGGGGGCGCTTTCTGTCAAGCCCCCTGACTTGTTGACAGCGCGGTCATGCGGGCGCTAGGTTGCTTCGGGAGATCCTTTCGGCATTGGAGTGTCTCTCTCTGCTTCGTTCGCGCCCGGTTTTTCAGGAGAGTTCCACTTTGACCCATGCATCCAGGCTTCTTTTAGCGATGATCTTTGCTCCTTTTCTGCTTGGCGGTTGGTCGTGCGTTGGGCAGACGGGAGGTTCGACGGCGACTCCGGCTGCGGCTGCGGCTGCGGCCAAGCCTCCGGAGGCGGTGGTCGCGGGGATTCCGGCGAACTATGACGAGGCGAAGGTGGGGACCTATACCCTGCCTGATCCGCTGGTGCTGGCGAACGGACGTCCGGTACGGGATGCGAAGGCGTGGTATGCGCTGCGGCGGCCTGAGATTCTGCGGATGTATGAGGAGCAGCAGTATGGTCGGGCTCCGGGGCGGCCGAAGGATTTGAGCTTCGATGTGTTCGATTCGGGGACGCCGGCGTTCGAGGGGAAGGCGATTCGGCGGCAGGTGACGATCTATTTTTCGAAGGACAAGAATGGCCCGCAGATGACGTTGCTGGAGTATCTGCCTGCGGCGGCGGTGAAGCCGGTTCCGCTGCTGCTGAGTGTGAGCTTCAATGCGAATTCCAGCAACGTCTCCGACCCTGGGGTGAAGGAAGGGATGGTGTGGGACGCGAAGACGGGGACACGGATTCCGGCGAGCAAAGGGCGCAGCTTTGGCCATCTGGATGTGCTGCCGCTGATCGATGCGGGGTTTGGGGTTGCCACTTTTTATTATGGGGATGTGGAGCCTGATTTTCCCGATGGCATCAAGGTGGGTGGGGTTCGGCGGATGTATCTGAAGCCGGGACAGACGCAGCCGGCGGCGGATGAGTGGGGTGCGATTTCAGCCTGGGCCTGGGGGATGAGCCGGGCGATGGACTACCTGGAGACGGACGAGGGGGTGGACAGTAAGCGCGTCGCGATTACGGGGGTGTCGCGGCTGGGTAAGACGGTGATGTGGGCGGGTGCGCTCGATCCGCGTTTTGTGCTGACGATCGCGAGTTGCTCGGGTGAGGGTGGGGCGGCGATCAGTCGGCGCGACTATGGGGAGACGATTGCGCATCTGGAGGCGCCGACGCGTTATCCGTACCAGTTTGCGGGGAACTGGGCGAGGTATGCGGGGCATGCCGACCGGATGCCGATGGATGCGAATATGCTCGTCGCGCTGCATGCTCCGAGGCCTCTGCTGTTGCAGACGGGGGATACGGACTTCTGGTCGGATCCCAAGGGGGAGTTTCTGGCGGAGGTTGCGGCGGGGCCGGTTTATAAGCTGCTTGGGCGGGAGGGGCTGGGGACCGATGAGTTACCGGGTGCGGGGGAGGCTGTTCTGCATGATCTTGGGTACGAGATGCACCATGGGGGGCATGGGATGGTGGCTTCGGACTGGCCGGTTTATATTCGGTTTTTGACGGAGCATCTGGGGTCAGGGGGTGGGATGGCGGCGGGGCGTTGATGGATTTGGTCCCGGTTTGGCGAAGACGGACGTGGGTCCCTGCGGAGAAGACAGACAGAAGTGCAGGTGCCGTTCTTTCCCAGAGGTGTGATTGCGCTCCTTATGTGTCTGGCCTTCAGCCCTCTTTTCGATCGCGGTTCCGAATACCGCCCCCACTCCCGACTAGCGGCTAGTTTTCGGACGGCATTTCGACGTGATCGATGATCATCACTTGAACCGGAGCTTTTGTGGTAACTAGCTTCAGCCCAATCTGCTCTTGGATCGCGGTGTAAAGGCCAGGAGGAGAGTTGGGATTGTCACGAGAGTGCGCCGGATCATCGGTACAGTAGCTCTGTGATTCATCTGGCGTCCATCTAAGATCGAAGTCGTATCGATCATGTAGGCCGGTTTGATCGACGACAGGCTTGTCCATGAAGGCCTCCTGCATTCCTGCGGCGACATCGGCAACGGAAGCGTTCCTGACAGTGAGAATAACCTGGCAGTTGAAAGAAAAGCCTGTGCTGTCGCTGGGCTTGCGTGCGGTCAGCGCAAGCTTGGGTCCACCTTTGGCGATTTGAATTGCGTATGCCGGAAGTTCGCGGGATTCGTAGTGAAACACAAGCTTGAAACGCGAGACGAGCAGTTTTTGAAACATTAGCCGGGATTGTGCGAGGTTGGGATGGCCGACGTAGTCGGGCACACCATCGACATCGAAATGCGTCCCAAGGAGAGATGAATCCCGGGCGACGATCTCCTTCGCGTGAAGGCCGTAGGAATAGGAGATGAGTTCGCCGACGGAAAAATTAAATGCGGCAACGTGGCGTCCGTTGGTCCGAATACCCGTGCCGTGCGGGGCAGAGGTATCGCTAAGTTTGATAGTGGCGACGTCGAACGAGGGATCAGTATTGGGAGGTATGGGCGGGAGGGGCGTCGGGGCGCCACTCTGGGCAGACGCGGAGCCCAAAAGTGCGGCAATCATCAGCAACGGGATCAGAATGAGTCTAGCGACCGTGAACACAATCCCATCGAGCATAAACCATCACCCTCGAATTGACGCGAACACAGTAGGGCTGGCGTTCGGCCCCAAGCCTTTTAGTATTTTGAGGGGAAACAAAGCCGCCACAACTACACACAGAGGTCCAGAATGCTGTGTTCACTTTGACTATCAACCGGAATGGACAATCGCCTTCATCTAAGGACAAGGGTAGTATCCTTTCGTGGTATGTTGGCGCCCTTTATATGTCGGGCCTTCAGCCCTCAAGCGGTTTGGTATCTGTTACCTAGGCCTTCGGCCTAGGCTGGTATAGGACGGGCCTTCAGCCCTAACCAAGGCGCTAAAGACCTAAGACCTAAAACCTAAAACCGAGGCCCTGAGGCCAGGGCTGTAAGACCAGTTCTTCAATCTGCGGCGATTGGTGAAGTGCTATCGCTCGGGGTCGTAGTTGAGGTTCTGGCCTAGCCAGCGTTCTACTTCGTCGAGGCTCATGCCTTTGCGTTCGGCGTAGTCGATGGCCTGGTCGCGGCCTATTTTGCCGAGGCTGAAGTAGCGGGATTGCGGGTGGGCGAAGTAGAGGCCGCTGACGCTCGAGCCGGGCCACATGGCGAAGGACTCGGTGATGAGCATTCCGGTGGTTTTCTCGACGTCCAGCAACTGCCACAGGGTGCCCTTTTCGGTGTGGTCGGGGCACGCAGGATAGCCGGCGGCGGGGCGGATTCCGCGGTATTTTTCGTGGATGAAGTCGGTGGGGGTCAGATTCTCGGTGCGTCCGTAGCCCCAGGCGTCGCGGACCTGCTTGTGGAGGTACTCGGCGAAGGCCTCGGCGAGGCGGTCGGCGAGGGCCTCGGCCATGATGGCGTTGTAGTCGTCGTTTTTTGCCCGGAAGTCGTCGCAGAGGGCCTTGAGGCCGATGCCGCTGGTGACGGCGAAGGCTCCGAGGTAGTCCGGGAGACCGGTCTCTTTGGGTGCGATGAAGTCTCCGAGTGCGCGGCAGGGTTCGCTGCCTTCGCGGTTGGCCTGTTGACGGAGGGAGTGGAAGCGCTTGAGGACGGTCTGGCGGGTCTCGTCGGTGTAGAGCTCGATGTCGTCGCCGACGGCGTTGGCGGGGAAGAAGCCGAAGACTCCGCGAGCGGTGGTGAGCTTTTGCTCGATCATCTGGTCGAGAAGGATCTGGCCGTCGGCGTAGAGCTTGCTGGCCTCGATGCCTTGCTCCGCGTGATCGAGGATGCGGGGGAAGATTCCCTTCATGCCCCAGGTGTGGAAGAAGGGCGACCAGTCGATGTACTCGCGCAGGGTGGCGAGGGGGAGGTCTTCGATGACGCGGGTTCCGAGGAACTCCGGGGTGGCGAGGTCTTCGGCGCGCCACTCGATGGGGGTTCGGCGGAGGCGGGCTGTGTCGATGGGGACGAGGTTTTGTTTGGGGGCGGAGTGGGCCTTGCGGATGGCCTCGTAGTCGGCGCGGTGGTTGGCGACGAACTCGGCTTTGCCGTCTTCGCTGAGGAGGCTGGTGGTGACGGGGACGGCGCGGCTGGCGTCGAGGACGTGGACGACCGGCTCGCTGTAGTGGGGGGCGATCTTGACGGCGGTGTGGGCGCGGCTGGTGGTGGCTCCGCCGATGAGGAGGGGGAGCTTGAAGCCCTGGCGCTCCATCTCCTTGGCGACGTGGACCATCTCGTCGAGGGATGGGGTGATGAGGCCGCTGAGGCCGATCATGTCTGCCTTTTCCTCTTTGGCGCGGGCGAGGATTTTTTCGGACGAGACCATGACTCCCATGTCGATGACCTCGTAGTTGTTGCAGGCGAGGACGACTCCGACGATGTTTTTGCCGATGTCGTGGACGTCTCCCTTGACGGTGGCGAGGACGATCTTTCCCTGGGCCTTGACGGTGATTCCGGCGGCTTCCATCTCGGCCTTTTCGGCCTCCATGAACGGGGTGAGATGGGCTACGGCCTTCTTCATGACGCGGGCGGATTTGACGACCTGGGGGAGGAACATCTTGCCGGCTCCGAAGAGGTCGCCGACGACGCTCATTCCGGCCATGAGAGGGCCTTCGATGACGAGGAGGGGGCGGCCGAGTTTGACGCGGGCTTCTTCGGCGTCGATCTCGATGTAGGCGTCGATGCCTCGGACGAGGGCGTGGGAGAGGCGTTCTTCGACGGAGCCGGAGCGCCACTCTTCGGCCTTCTTTTCGCTTGCGGGGGTGCTGCCTCCGGCGGTCTCGGCCTTCAGTTTTTCGCCGTAGTCGACGAGGCGCTCGGTGGAGTCGGGGCGGCGGTTGAGGAGGACGTCTTCGACGAGGACCTTGAGCTCGGGCTCGATCTCTTCGTAGACCTCGAGCATTCCGGCGTTCACGATTCCCATGTCCATGCCGGCGGAGATGGCGTGGTAGAGGAAGGCGGAGTGCATCGCTTCGCGGACCTTGTTGTTGCCGCGGAAGCTGAAGGAGATGTTCGAGACGCCGCCGCTGACCTTGGCGTGGGGGAGGTTGGCCTTGATCCAGCGGGTGGCATTGATGAAGTCGACGGCGTAGTTGTTGTGCTCTTCCATGCCGGTGGCGACGGTGAGGATGTTGGGGTCGAAGATGATGTCTTCGGGGGGGAGGCCGACCTCGTCGACGAGGATGCGATAGGCTCGCTCGCAGATGCGGATCTTCTCTTCGTAGGTGGCGGCCTGGCCCTGTTCGTCGAAGGCCATGACGACTACGGCGGCTCCATATTTGAGGACCTTGGCGGCGTTCTGGCGGAACTTTTCTTCGCCCTCTTTGAGCGAGATGGAGTTGACGATTCCCTTCCCTTGCAGGCATTTGAGGCCAGCCTCGATGACCTCCCATTTGGAGGAGTCGACCATGAAGGGGCCCGCGCCCGCCACCCCCACCCGGCCAGAGGCCAGCCAGGAGAACGGCCAATGAGCACACGCGAGCGCCGCCGGGCCACGACC
>JAMFSC010000061.1 GCA_026225095.1 bacterium | reverse complement strand
ATTCGGGGCGGCAGATTACGTTGTTTGAGGCGCTGGCGCGGAATCTTCTGCGGCTGGTCGATTCGCAGCCGTTTTATCTGATCGGGGTCGTCACGATGCTGTGCAACCGGCAGCAGAAGCGGCTTGGAGATTTTGTGGCGGGGACGATGGTCGTCCATGAACGCGTGGAGGAGCAGCCGTCGCTGCACCATAACAGCCGGACGTTTACGGCGTCGTTCTACATGCCTGCGTCGGTTGAGGTGCAGCAGCGTCCGGATCGCGTGCCGCTGGCGGGGGATGCGGTGGCTCGGCTGCAGGTGCAGGATCTGCAGGTGATCGAGGCGTTCCTGGCGCGGGCGCTCGATCTGGAGTGGACGAGGCGCGAGGAGATGGCGAGGAAGATCGCCGTGAGAACCGCAGAGAAGATGCAGGTTGAACTGCCGGCCGATGTGAGCGCGGAGAGGTTTCTTGAGGCCGTGGCGTTTGACATGCGGACGGGGGCCCGAGGGTAGTGCTCGACCGCCCGGCGTCGTGCCGTGCAGGGGTCGCATGCGCGAGCGATCGGGCAAGGATTTTCTGGTGGGCCCACCAGGACTTGAACCTGGAACCAACGAATTATGAGTTCGCTGCTCTAACCAATTGAGCTATAGGCCCCTACGCATCATCTTAGACGATGCGTGAGGGTTACTTCACGGTGGTGGAGCCGGGGGTGGCGTTGGCGTCCTCGGGGGCAGAGGGGTTGAGGTGTCCCAGGGCGTTTTCCGGAGTGCCGGAGCGAACGGAGGTCTGGCCTGGGCCGGCGGTCGAGGGGTCTTCGCCCTGCGGGCCAGAGGGTTCAACGGCGACGCCTTCCTTCGACGGCGGGTGAGTCTGCTGGGCGCTTTGTTCGTGGTCGCCGGGTTTGGCGGCGTTGTGGACCTGTTCCGGTGTCTGGTTGGATTGCTGGGGCATACATCCTCCGTGGGGCGGGGTTCCGTTTTGGCACCCGATGGGCGGTCCGAGTGTGACGATGCCGCGGACGCGTCAACCTGTGTGAGACCCTGAGGACGTTGTGAGTTGCTTCCCGAGGCTCGGCTTTGGGGAATGTCCGGGCGCGGCGTTCGGTGGAGGAAATTCCTGTAAACTAGCGGGAGATTTTACGGTTATCATCGTTGGCTCGTTTTAATCGATGGATATCCGGCCTTTTTTTGGACGGCTTGAGCGAAGGACCGAGCATCGGGCCATCAAGCTCGACGCTGGTTCGCCGTGAGCGAGAGATCAGGACATGGAGCTCGTGCCTTGAACGCGGGGCCGGGACTTGACGATGTGTGCGGAGTATTGAAACGACAAGTGTTGTGGATGGGGCGGGACGCGTGACGGCAGGATTGGTTGGATCTTTGCGACGTATGGTTGTACTCGCGGGCGTTCTGCTGCTCAGCGGCATGGCAGAGATGGGAGGGTCTCAGACGCTGGCGACTCCGGCGGCCTCATCGGGGCCTCTAGCTCCTTCGACCCAGCAGAGTTCGGCCCAGACCTCGGGGGCTGACGCGGTTGGTTCGAGCCAGCAAGGTCAGCCCGGACAGGGGGCCCAGGCCCCTAATCGGCGGGTGACGGGGCAGGGTTCTCGAGGTAATCAGAACAACTTTGATCCCGCGACCGGGCTTCGGCTGACCAACAACAATCGCGGCGAAGATCGGAGTCAGGCGGGGCACTTCGAACCGCCCACCGAGTTCCAGGATCTGGTGGGACGTACCACCGGACAGGATCTGCCGTTGTATGGGCAGGAGCTGTTTGGCGGTCCGCCGTCGACGTTTGCACCGGTAGACGATCTGCCGGTGACGCCCGACTATATTATTGGCCCCGGTGACCAGATTCATGTACAGATCTTCGGGCAAATGAACTCGGAGGCGACCTACCCGGTGGACCGGACGGGGGCGATCTTTATCCCGACCGTTGGCAGCTTTCACGTCGCGGGGCTTCGGTTTTCGCAGTTGAGCGCCTATCTGCGGGCCCAGATCGGGAAGACCTATCGCAACTTCGATCTGAACGTGAACATGGGACAGCTGCGGTCGATCCCGATCTTCATCCTGGGGCAGGTGGAGCAGCCGGGGAGCTACACGGTCGGGTCGCTAAGCACGGTGGTGAATGCGTTGTTCGCGTCAGGCGGACCGAATAACCGTGGTTCGCTCCGCGATATCCAGGTGCGGCGGCATGGGGAGACGATCTCCCACTTCGATCTGTACGACCTGCTCGAACGGGGCGACAAGTCGAAGGATGTAGCGCTGGAGGCGGGCGATGTGATCTTTATCCCGCTGGCAGGGCCGCAGGTGGCGATTGCGGGAAGCGTGAGCAACCCGGCGATCTATGAGCTGCGAGGAGAGTCGACGCTGAAGCAGTTGCTCGACCTCGCAGGGGGGCCGACGAGCGTGGCTTCGACCAGCCATGCGCGGCTGGAACGGATCTACGAACATAGTTCGCGGAGCATCGTGGATGTGAACCTGGCGACGGCGGACACGATGGCGCTGCAAAACGGCGATATCGTGACAGTCTCGCCGATCCTGGACCGGTTCCAGGACGCGGTCACGCTGCGTGGGAATGTGGCCAATCCGGGCCGCTTCGTGTGGCATCCCGGGATGCGGCTGCTGGACCTGATCCCAAGCCGCGAGGCTCTGGTGACGCGGAGCTATTACCAGCGGTTGAATGCGCTGGGGCAGCATGGAAACGACTATCAGCCGCAGGCAGGCTCCGATAACGCCGGTCATCTGGCGACACGGGGTGCTGTGAGCACGTCCGGATCGCTCGCTGGCACAGGGGCGTCGGCGAGCGGATCGTCGGTTGGGGCGGCTCTTGCCGATACCTCGACTTCTTTTGCCGCGACGAATGATGTGGTGCTTTCGGCTCCGGATATCGACTGGAGTTATGCCGTGATCGAGCGTCAGAGCAAGGTCGACCTGACCACGTCACTGATCCCGTTCGCGCCGGGCAAGCTGCTCATCGATGGCGACCAGACCCAGAATCTGGAGCTTCTGGCGGGCGATGTTGTGACGATTTTTTCGAAGGCCGACGTGCGAGTTCCGACATCGCAGCAGACGCGGTTTGTGAGGCTGGAGGGTGAGTTTGTCGCATCCGGCGTCTACAGCGTGTTGCCGGGGGAGACGCTCCGGCAGTTGGTCGCACGGGCCGGCGGGGTGACGACGGATGCGTATCTGTTCGCTTCGGAGTTCACGCGCGAGTCGACTCGACGGGTCCAGGTGCAGCGGCTTGCGGAGTATGCGGACGCGCTGGAGGCGCAGATCGCCAGCGTGACTTCGAGGAATGTCGCCACCGCCATCAATCCGGCGGACGCTCAGATTGCAAACAAATCGGCGACGGACGCACAACTGGCCGTGAGCCGTCTGCGCCGGGTGCAGCCGGCGGGCCGGATTGTGCTGAACCTGATGCCGGATAGCCGCGGTCTGGAGGCGATCCCGGATATTCCGCTCGAAGATGGCGACCGGTTCATCGTTCCGCGTGTTCCGACCAGTGTGACCGTCCAGGGCCAGGTATTCAGTGCCAATGCGTTCCTGTTCGAGCGTGGCAAGCGGGTGAAGGACTACCTGCACATGGCGGGCGGGCCGGATCGCCTGGCGGATAAGAAGCGGATGTTCGTGTTGCGGGCGGATGGTTCGGTCTACAGCCAACAGTATGGCAACGTGCAGAAGGCGCATATCTTTCCAGGCGACACGATCGTGGTGCCTCCTGTGATTACCCGGAGTGCCGTGTTCCGCGATATCGCCACCGCGGCAAGCTTCGCTTCGAACGTGGGGGTCACCTTCGCGACCCTCTTCTACTTGACGAAATAGGCGTAGGAGCCCAGCGGGTTAGCCATCTGGATCGCAGCAGCAACACGGTTTCGGAAACCCATTCATGACGATGCAGAACAAGAACTCGGACGATCTACCAGGCGGAACACCGGACGACCGGGATGCGAGCTATGGGGAGGGAGATCTCGTCGGCCGCCTGCAGATCCCCGAGGAGGAGCGGACGATCGACCTGCTTGAGCTTCTGGTCCACTTTCTGGCGGAGTGGAAGATTGGGCTGGCGTGGGCTGTGGTCACGTTCCTCTGCGGGTTGATTTATATCTACAGGACACCCCCCGCCTATGAGGCGACCGCGGTCATTCTGCCCAAGCAGAGAATCTCGGAATCCAACAGCCTGACGTCGCTGATCTCCGGAGGCCATCCAGAGGACCTTTACACGGGATTGCTGCGCAGCAGGTCGGTGACGGATCTCGTGATTCGCGATCTCGGATTGATCAAACCGGGTAGCACGCAGAGTTGGACAGGCACGAGAGCGGCCCTGGTAGGTTCGCTGAGCGTCGTGGTAGGTCGCGATGGGTTGTTTCGTATCACCGTGCGCAACGCGGACGCGCAGATGGCGATGAAGATTGCGAACACCTATCTCCAAGCGCTGCATCAACAGCAGGAGGCGATGGCGGTTTCTCAGTCGGTGCTGAATCGTCAGTTCTTCGAGGCTCAGCTGGAGCAGGAGAAGAAGGCCCTGGCCGCAGCCGAAAACGATCTGGCAGAGACCCAGAAGAAGACAGGAATCGTCTCGGTGGGAAGCCAGTCGGCGGGCGGTCTGGGACGGATCGCGGGGGCGCAGGGACAGATCACGGGGCTGGAGGTTCAGCTTGCGGCACTGCTGCAGTCGGAGACCGAGGATAATCCCCAGGTGAAGACGCTGCGCTCGCAGATCGCGCAGTTACAAGTTCAGGAACGGCAGATGGAGGCAGGTGGATCGACCGCAACGGGAGCCCCGATTCCGGCGGGAAGAATGCCGGAGGCCAACCTGGAGTTTCAGCGCAAGCAGCGGGAGGTCAGCTTCCATGAGGGGTTGATGAACTCCCTCTCCAGTCAATACCAGAGCGCGCGGCTGGTGGAAGCCTCCACGGTGGATGCCTTCCAGGTGGTTGACTACGCGATTGTTCCCGAGACGAAGGCCTTTCCTCCGCGCAAGGCCTGGATCATCTTCTCCTTCCTATACGCGGTGGCGATGGGCGCGGTGGGCATCCTGCTGGTGCTGATCAAGCGCAAGGTTCAGGCCGATCAGGACTACCAACGGCACATGCGCGCCATCCGGCAGAACTTCGGTCTCAGGCGGTAGCCCGATGAAACTCACGCTCCGCATACGGCGACCCGCGGAGATTGTGGCATGGCTGCTGCTCACCTTCCTGGTGCTCTTTCCGAAGGGTGGCTTCAGGCTTGCAGGAGCGCCGCTGACCTGGGGATACATGGCGCTGGGGCTGCTCTGCTTCCCACTCCTGCTCATGCGAGTACTTCGTTTCCCGCTGGTCCGGGCTTCGCGGCTGGGCGTTCTGGCGGCTGCCTCCGTGATGCCGTTTCAGCTTATCTTCTGCTACACGGGGCTTCAGTATGGCGCGGACAACATGGCCTATGCGATTGCGGTGGGTACCGGCTTTCTCTTCCTGCCGATGATGTTCCTGGCGGTCTTTCCGTCGTTTCTTCCGCTGGTCGAGCCACATCGCTTCAAGCGCCATTTCTGCTTCTGTATTCTGGCCGCGGCGTCATGGGGAATCGTCATGTTCTTCTATCACCCCATCATGCACAGGTATATCGAGATTCCGTATCTGACGGTGAACGCCGGAGACTATGGTCTGCTCGAAACCACGAAACATATCAACCGCGGCAATTACCTGAAGCTGATCGCCACGTATAACAATGGCAATGTATACGGTGTCGCGACACTGATTCTTTTGCCGTTGTACCTCCTGTTGGAGCCGTCGCGCTGGAAGAGAAACCTGGTTCGCGTGGCGCTGGTCCTGACGCTTTCGCGCACGGTGTGGGTTGGCCTGATGCTCGAGCAGGGGCTGACGCTTGCGACCCAGTTTGGCCATCTGCTGGAGCGCTTTCCAAAGATCCGGCCAGGCGCGGCAGCCAGACAGGTGGCTCTCCTGGTTGGGACGTTCGCCCTGGTGCTGGTTGGCCTGGTGTTCAACGGAAATGGTCTCGGTTTCCTGACGCTTTCGCCCGGAAACGTGGCTGGCCGCAGCGGCGAGTATGGCTCCTTCCTGCATCCTGTGCTGCTCCCGAGCATACCCCTCACCACCTTCGATGAGGTGTTGTACGCCTCGGCTCTGCGGAACTATGGCGTGATCGGCTTCCTGGGGATCGTGCTGTTTTTTTTCTTTCCCATGGTCCTGATGGTGAAGTATCCGGCCATTCGGAATACGCCGAGCCGCCGCGCCGCTGCCAAGGGGCTTGTGATCTATGCGCTGGTGGCGTTCATTGACGGCGCGACGATCCTCATCCCGGTGATGGCCTTTTACTGGTTCACCTACATGACGATGCTCTACGGACTCCCTGGGGAGCAGCGGTCTTCGAACGCGATGCGGTGGGCTAAAATCCCAGCCGATGGCTTGCGGCTGCGATCTCGCTCCGCCGAGGGAAGACCGGCGGGACATCGTCCCCTGATCCCGGAGAGTTGAGCCGCATTGTCTTCGCCAGAGATACATCAGCTAAGATCAGTTGCGGGAGCTCTCGGGTGAGATTAGCAGAGCATCTATGGCCTATAAGCACCTGTTGCTGCTGTCTGAATAAGGATTTCCGAAGAAAGGTCTACGAATGACATTGAGCGATCGGCCCAACCTGCTGGTGACTGGAGCGACGGGACAGGTCGGCGGAGCGTTGCTGGAGACGCTCGCCGCCCTCGGCAACGTCGTGGCGCCACCTCGATCCGAGATGGACATGGGTGACCCCGCATCGCTGCGGGCCGCCATCCGCAACGTGGGCCCACGCTGGATCGTCAACGCGGCGGCCTACACGGCGGTCGACCGGGCAGAGTCGGAGCCTGAGCTTGTCTTTGCGATCAACGCAGAGGCGCCGCGGGTGATCGGTGAGGAGGCGCGTGCGCTGGGCGCGGCGGTGATCCACTTTTCGACGGACTACGTGTTCGACGGCAGTGGCCACCTGCCCTACCGCGAGAGCGATGCCACCGGCCCGCTTGGGGTCTACGGGGCCAGCAAACTGGCCGGAGAGCAGGCTTTGCTGGCGTCGGGAGCGGCCTCGCTGATCTTCCGGACAAGCTGGGTCTACGGGGCCACGGGCAAGAACTTTCTGCGCACGATCCTCAAACTGGCGCGGGAGCGGGAGAGCTTGCGCATCGTCGCCGACCAGCATGGGGCACCGACGTGGAGCCGTGATCTGGCCCGACTGGCGGCGCATGTCATCAAGCGCTGCGAGCGAGTGACAGGCGAAGCGCCGGGAGATCCGGACGGATTGCCACAGGTCGTCGGTCAGGTTGCGGGGATCTACCACGCGGCGGGAACGGGGGAGACGACATGGGCGGGCTTCGCCGAGGAGGCCATACGGCAGGTCCGCCGCGCCAATCCCGGGCTCGCGCTGGCCGAGATCGTGCCTATCCCATCGGCGGAATACCCAACGCCGGCCGCTCGTCCACAGAACTCGCGGCTTGGCGGCGAGAAGCTCTTCAACGAATTCGGGTACACCATGATGGATTGGCGGCATTCGCTCGCGCTGGTTCTGGCGGAGCTTGGCTGATGGAGCAGTCGGGTGTGGGAGTGAGGTTCGCGAGTGATCGGCGTTAACCAAACGCATCGGTCGTCCGTTGTATGGGCAGACAAGCAAGACATCTGTCCAGACAGGGGAACACCCGATGCAGACTCACCGCCGTATCTTCACGAACGCCTTCCACTCGCTCGTCGCCAGCCTGATTCTTGCCTCTCCACCGACGGTGCTCGCGCAGTCCGGTGCGACGACGCAGAAGGTCGCAGCGCCCACATCGGCGCTCTCGCAGCGTGACATCGCCGATACGCATGACGAACTCCTGAAGCTTCTTCGACTCAGCCCGACGCTGACCTCGGTCGTTCAGCGCGACCCCGCGCTGCTGGCCGACCGGGAGTACGTGAACCGGAGCAATCCCGAGCTGGCGCAGTTCCTCGATGCTCATCCGGAGGTCACTCGGAACCCGGACTTCTACCTCTTCACCGAGCTGAATGGCGACGACGGTCGGCGCCATGAGCATCTGGACCGCGATGCCTGGCCGGAGTCCTCCCGCTCGCGTACCGACGACTCAACGGGGCGCATGTTGATCCGTGACGGTGGCCCGTTTGTCATGTTCTTCTTCGTGGTCCTCGCCCTGCTGTGGTTGATCCGGGCGCTGCTTGAAAACGGCCGGTGGAAGCGCGCGTTCCAGATCCAGCAGGACGCGCACGCCAAGCTGATCGAGCGCTTCAGTTCGAACCAGGAGCTGCTGACCTACATGGACACCGATGCCGGCAAGCGCTTTCTCGAAGCCGCACCCATCGCGGTCTCGCTGGCGCATGATCAGCGCGTTCCCAACGCCGTCGCCCGGGTGCTGACGCCGTTGCAGATCGGGGTCGTGCTGACCCTGCTGGGGATCGGGATGATGATTCTCCGCTATAGCCTGCCGGCCGAGTATGCCGCGGGGCTGCTGATCACGGGCGTCCTGGCGCTGATGCCGGGCATCGGCCTGGTGCTGTCGGCGTTCCTGACGTGGAAGCTGGCCGGACGTCTCGGCCTGCTCTCCGATGCCGCGGCGACCGGGCCGCGGGAGTAGAGTGGTGCAGACGGAGCCGAGAGCCGACGACAATGACCTGGCCCCAGATTCTTTCAACCCGAGACGGCGCGTTCGCGCAGAGAGCCGCTGAGCAGCCTATGAATCTGCCCATGGATCAGGACGCGTTCGCCCTGTTCTACGAGCGCTCGGCGCGGCCACTCTGGGCGTATCTGGCGCGGGTGTCGGGCGACCCCGCGCTGGCCGACGACCTGATGCAGGAGAGCTATGTTCGGTTTCTCGGCGCATCGCCGCCGGCGGATGACGAGGCGGGGAGCCGGCGGTACCTGTTTCGCATCGGAACCAACCTGCTGCGCGACCACTGGCGCCGCCCCCGACCAAGCGCCCTCGAGGACCTTCCGGAGGAGTTCTTCGCTACGCCGGACCGCTCGGGCCAGTATGACTCGCGGGCCATCCTCGGTCCGGCGCTGGCACAGATGCGGCCCCGCGACCGGCAGCTTCTGTGGCTGGCGCACGCCGAGGACTACACCCATCGCGAGATCGCCGAGGTCACCGGACTCGCCGTCGCCAGTATCCGTATCCTGCTCTTCCGTGCCCGCCGCAAGATCGCCGTGCTGCTGCGGGAGCAGGGCCATCAGGCCACGGTCACGCGACCATGCGCGACCCAGACCGGGAGGACGCGATGAGTACCTGCCCGCGCCAGACCGAGCTTCAGAGCCACCTGCGCAGTGGAGACTGGCCCCACGCCGCGCCAGATCTGCGCGAGCACGTTCGAGCATGCGCCCGCTGCGGCAGGCATCTTCTGCTCAGCCAGGCCTTTCAGCGCGCCCGGTCGGAGTCCGTCGGGATGGCCCGGCTGGAGCCTCCGGCGCTGCTCTGGTGGCGCGCCCAGCTGCGCCGGAGACGCGAGGTCTACGAACAGATCTCCCGGCCGATCGACCGGGCGCAGTGGTTCGCCCTGTTGCTAACACTTGCGGGAGCCGTCGGATTTACCCTCTTCGAGGGGCGTCATGGGGTGCAGTGGCTCGACCGCCTGGAGGCGTTGAGGCTTCCCGACTCGTCCACCCCCCTGGACTTCTGGCCGTTCAACGCGATCTCCCAGGGATCGAGCCCTGTGCTTCTGCTTGTGAGTCTGGCTGCCCTGGCGGTGATGTGCGGGGTAGCGTTTTATCTTGCTCAGGAGGCCGTGGGAAAGACGCGACAGGGGAGGAATTGATCTCGCCAACTCCCCCTCGGCTCCCTCCGTCTACGGTCCATATCCTTGATATCCTTGGATAATGGCCAGTAGAGTTCCGTCGGTGAGCGCGGCCGCAAGCAGTACGGCACCCCGTTACGGGGCATGTACCATTGTCTCGCCGAACTATCTCGCTTACGCCAGGACGCTCGCGACCTCCTACCTGGCGCAGCACCCCGGTCAGAGGTTCTTCGTCCTCATCGTTGCCGATCACCAGGATCCGTCTGTCTTTGTGGACGAGCGGGCGGGCGATCGGTTCGTCGCGGTCTCGCTGCACGAGATCGGTCTTGAAGACGTCCGTGGTGTGGCCATGAAGTACGACATTCTGGAGTTGAATACCAACGTTAAGCCGACGTTCTTGAAGTACCTCATCCGCCAGTACGGCCTGGAGAAGCTGGTCTATCTCGATCCCGACATCTTCGTCTACAGCCCCCTGACGCCGGTCTTCGATGCGCTCGATCACGCCGATGCCGTCCTCACACCGCATATCACCACCCCTGTCTTCGACGGCAAGAGCCCCGGGGAGCAGGATCTGCTCTACAACGGGACTTACAACCTGGGCTTCTTCGCCGTCCGCCGCACGGACGAGGGCTATCGGATCCTCACCTGGTGGGAGGAGCGCTGTCTCGTACTCGGCTTCAGCGAGGGCCGAACTGGCCTTTTCGTGGACCAGAAGTGGATGAATCTCGCTCCCGGCCTCTTTGAGCAGGTCGCCGTTCTACGCCATCCGGGCTGCAACATGGCCTTTTGGAACCTGCATGAGCGCATCCTGGCCTTTACGGACAAAGGCTATGTCGTCAACAAGATAAAGCCGCTGGTCTTCTTCCACTTCTCGGGTGTCGTCATCAGCGATCCTGACATGCTTTCGAAGAACACGGATCGATACCTGCTCGCCGGGCGGCCTGACCTGCATGATCTGTTCGCCCACTACAAGGCTACCGTCGCCGCGAATCACGACCCCGTGCGCGAATCCGTGCCCTACGGCTTCGACATCCTGAGCGACGGGACCGCCGTCACCCGGCTCGCTCGCCGTATCTATGCCAAGCACCAGGCGCGCTGGCTCGGGCTCGACCCATTCGATGCCGCGGGACCATTCGCCTCTTTCGCGAAACGACTCGGTCTGGTCAAGGGGATGGCCAAACCGGCCAAGGCCACCTGGAAGGAGTTCGATGCGACGGACAGGCGCGTCCAGATGGTCCATCGGGCGCTGAAGCTCGCGCTCAGGGCGCTTGGTCCCCATCGTTACGAACTCCTGATGCGTTACCTGGCGTACATCGCGGTGCTGCGAAACCAGTCTGTCTTCCTGGGCAACGATCCGGACGGAAAGAAGTAGATCGCGCATGGACAGCGCTCTCCTGATCAAATTCGGAGCAATCGGCGACGTGGTGATGGCGATCCCCGCCGCCCACCAGCTCCACCTCGCCGGATACACCATCGACTGGGTCTGCGGAGGCGCAGTCGCGCCGATCCTGGCCGCCTACGACTGGATCCGGCCCATCGTGGCAGATGACCGCGCCATCCTTCTGGGGTCCCGCACAGCGAAGCTGGTCGCGCTGAGCGAAGTCTGGCGTGCGCTCCCACAGCTTCGGTACGACCTGTGCGCCACGCTCTATTACGACTCCCGCTATAAGCTCCTGGCGCTTCCTGTTCGGGCAAAGCGCAAGCTGATGCTGTCGACCACGGACCGCGCCACGCGACTCATTCCCGGCCGACATCACACCGACGAGTACGCCCGCATCCTGCTTGGTCGCGAAGACGGCGTTCGGCCCACCTCGCTCCCGCCGGTTCGTCCAGACCGTATTCCCCTGTCGCCCGTCGTTCGGTCCAGCAGCAATCCGCAGGTCATCCTTGCCCCCGCGGGAGCCCGTAACATGTTTCGAGACGACGCCCTGCGCCGCTGGCCCATTGAGCTTTACGTCGACCTTGCGCGCGACCTGACCGCCCGGGGTTACGACGTCACCCTGATCGGGGGGCCGGAGGACGGGTGGGCCAGCCCGATGTTTGCTGGAGTTCCGGTACAAAACCGGATTGGATCGTTCACCCTCCTCGAAACCCTCGGCCTGCTCGACCAATCGGACGTGCTCGTCACGCACGATACCGGCCCGCTCCACCTCGCCGGGCTCACCAGCGTCGGCGTCGTCAGCATCTTCGGACCCACCGACCCGTATGGTCGCCTTCCCCGGCGTGCCAATACCGTGGCCCTGTGGGGCGGAGAGGGCTTCGCCTGTCGACCATGCTACGACGGCCGCGACTACGCACCCTGTGCGGACAACGCCTGCATGCGCCAGATCTCACCCCGGATGGCCGCCGAGCAGGTCCTGGCCGTCCTGCACCAGCGATCCACCGCTCCCCGGCCACCCCGCATCGTCACCCTGGAAAGTAAAGGAAAGTAAAGTAGAGGAATGAGCGAACGCGCGCTGGAACGGGCCCTCTTTCTTGACCGCGACGGAGTGATCAACCACGAGATCGGCTACCTGCACCGGTCCGAGGATGTCACCTTCGTCGACGGTATCTTCTCCCTCTGCCGCACTGCCATGCGTCTTGGGTATCGGCTGATCGTCGTTACGAACCAGGCTGGAATCGCCCGCGGCTACTATTCGGTAGCGCAGTTCGACGGCCTGATGGACTGGATGCGCATGAAATTGCGCGCGGAGCACGTCGAGTTGGATGCCGTCTACTATTGCCCCTTCCACCCGGAGCACGGCATCGGGGAGTATCGCCGCGAGCACGCTGACCGCAAGCCCTCGCCCGGCATGTTGCTGCGGGGCGCGGCCGAGTTCGGCATCGCACTCGAGCAGTCGGTGATGGTGGGCGATCGCTGCTCCGACATCGGGGCGGCCAACGCCGCCAATCTTCGCCAGGCGTTTCTGGTTGGCGCAACCGAGTCAGAACCGTGCCAAGGCAACTACGTTTCCGCTGCCTCGCTGGCGGAAGTTGAGGCCTGGCTGGTCGCCCAGGGCTGACATATACGCAGACTTTGCACCTCGAGATGGGTCTCGAACGTGTGATTTGTAGCAAACTGTCGTAACCTTCGTGCAATCCATTGCTGCGATCCGGCCTCCGATGCCCTATGATTGCCGCATACGAATGCGGCATGGGACAGGGTAACAGCGGGCTGACTGGCCTCGCGCGTTGGCAGATGCCGTCCCAGGGAGATCTCCTTTTCCGATGGCAAACCTACTTGTACAGGGAGTTGAGGCCGACGCGACGACACGCGCGATCTTCGAGCACGCGGCGCGGATCAGCCGGGTGGAGAAGCTCGAAGACCTGATTCGCCTGAATGCGGACTTTGCCCGGGACCTGGCCGGCGCCGACCGCTGCAGCCTCTGGCTCACCGACGAGAAGTCCCAGGAGATCTGGACCATGGTTGCGCATGGCGTTGAGACGATCCGGGTACCCTTCGGGCAGGGTCTGGTCGGGGCCTGCGTGCGCGACGACGAGGTCATCCTCGTCAACGACGCCGCGCATGAGCCGCGTCTGCTGCGCAAGATCGACGAGGCCAGCGGATACCGGACCCAGCAGGTCCTGTGCGTCCCGCTGTGTTCCGAAAACCGCGTCATCGGGGCTCTGCAATTATTGAATAAGCCCGAGGGTTTTACCGACGCCGATGCCGGACTGCTTGGTCTCCTCGGCCACTTTGCCGCCAGCGCCATCGAAAGCGAGCGCCTCCGCCGCGAGGCCGAGAGCTCCCGCCTGCTGCGCCACGAACTCAATCTCGCCCGCGATGTTCAGTCCCGCCTTCTGCCCCGAAACCCGCAAGGGGTTCGTGGCATCGAGTGCGCCGGCTTCTGCCGCGCTGCCCGCTCCGTCGGCGGAGACTACTACGACCTGATTCCACTGCGCGATGGGCGCTTCGCCGTCACGCTCGGCGACGTCTCCGGCAAGGGTATGCCCGCCGCCGTCATGATGGCGAGCATCCAGATGCTTCTCCGCAGTCACCTGCAGCAGGGGCCTGAGAGCCTTGCGACCATGCTCGCGGACATCAACGAGACGGTCTTCGCGAGCTCCACTGCGGAGCGCTATTCGACGCTCTTCTGCGGCGTCGTCTCGGCGGATCGGCGCACCCTCACCTATGTCAACGCGGGCCACATCCCGCCCATCCTTCTCCACGCCAACGGGCTGCTGGAGCGCCTTCCCGGGGACGGCATTCCTGTCGGCCTGTTGCCGGAGGCCGAGTACGAGCAGCACGTCGTGCAGCTACGCGATCAGGACCTGATCGTCGTCGTCTCCGACGGAATCGTCGAATCGAGCCGCGCAGAGGGTGATTTCTGGGAAGAGCAGGCGGTCGAGGACGCCGTCCGCGCCGACGGATTCATCCCCATCGCCCTGATCCCCGAGGCGCTGTTCCGGCACGCCGACGAGTTCGCAGCCGGGGCCGAGCAATACGACGACATGACGGTCGTTGCAGTACGAATCCTGCCCCGCGTCTCCCTGGCCGAAGGCCCTCCGACGCTGGTCTACATCCCGTCTATTTAAAACCGTTTAGACGCTGGGAGCCCGGCGTCGAAAAAAGTCCGGCTCGCCATGCATCTCCGCATCCTCCCCGCGAGCCCGACGGGCATCTCGATTCCCCCCTTTTACTCCATGACGAAGCGAAGCTTCCAAAGACTTCCGCCACGCTCGTGAAGCGGACGTTCCGTGTTCGGACGGGTGGCGTGCCCAGATTGGTCCAGGGTCAGTCTCGTTCTCATACCTCGGCAGCTTTTTGCCTACATGAGGGCTACCGGACGTCTAAACTGGGGTCGACCTCAGAAGTTTTAGAGAGTCTTGCAGGTGGAGTCACCTCACAGAGAGACAGTTTCGCCTCGCCCCGCATCTCAGTTACAGAGATTCAATGGATCGAGAATCTGGAGCCTCACAACCTGCTGTAGCAGTTCCCCCGCCCGAGGGGCTTTGACTAGCCCGGATACACGGCAGGCTGACGGCGAGATCTCGTGGCAAACAAGTAACAGACGTGGCGCTCAGCCGAGGTTTTCGAGCTGCTAAGGACGATGATTTGATACAGGTAGATCACCAATCCACCGAGACGCAGGCGATTGATCTAACGGTCGATAGCTACGCTTATCCGGAGCAGGGAAGACGCAGCGTTCGCGAGTCTGCCCGCCGCAACCGGATCCCATCAGAGTTCTTCCGCTACCGTTTCATCAAGCGCTGGCTGGATATCGTGTTGGTCCTGCTGGCGAGCCCTGTCGTCCTGCCCATCCTGATCGTCGTCGGTACGCTGGTCGTCCTCACCTCCCCGGGGCCAGTCTTTTACTCGCATCGCCGGCTGCGACGCAACGGCTCGTTCTTCTCCATGTGGAAGTTCCGCACCATGTGCGTCAACTCCGCAGAGGTTTTGGATGAGTATCTTGCGCGACACACGGGAGCGCGTACGGAGTGGAATCGGACCCACAAGCTGCGCCGCGATCCCCGCATTACCCCGCTTGGCTACTTCCTCCGCCGCTACTCCCTCGACGAACTCCCCCAGGTATGGAATGTGCTAAACGGCAGCATGAGCCTCGTCGGCCCCCGGCCCATCGTCGCTGCCGAGGTTGAAAAATACGGGGAATACTTCAGCTTCTACTGCCGCGCCAACCCCGGACTTACCGGTCTATGGCAGGTCTCAGGACGTAGTACCCTCAGTTATGACGCCAGGGTGCTACTGGACCGGGACTACGTTGAGGGCTGGTCGCTGGCGGGTGACCTGAGGATTCTCTTCAGAACCTTCCTCTCCGTCGCCAATCAGGACGGCGCGTTCTAAGCCGCTCCCCCTTCGCTCCCAGCCGATCCGACCCGCGTCCTGTTCTCACAGGAGTCTTTCCAACCGTGCGCGTGGCTATTGTTCATCACTGGTTTGTCACCCGGGGAGGCGGAGAGCGAGTTGCTGAGTGCATTGCGGCTCTCTTCCCACAAGCTGAGATATTCACCCTTCTCGCCTCCCGACGCGGACTGCCCGCGTCGTTGCGGAAGCGTACCGTCCACACCTCCATCCTGCAGTGGGTGCCCTTCGCCCGCAGTCACCATCGGCACATGATGCCCCTCTACCCCTTCGCCACCGAGCACCTCGACCTCCGCGGCTTCGATCTTGTTCTATCCTCCGACAGTGGGCCGATCAAGGGTGTCCGCCTCGATCCCGGAGCGATCCACATCTGCTTCTGCCACTCTCCCATGCGCTACCTTTACGACGGCTACGAGGCCTACCGCTCTGATATGAAGGGAGTTACCAGGACGCTCTTCACCGCCTTCGCCTCCCGTCTTCGACGCTGGGACATCCGCGCTGCCACCCGAGTGACTCACTTCATCGCCAATTCACGGTATGTCGCATCCCGCATCCTGCGCTTCTACGGACGCGAGGCCACGGTGATCCATCCACCGATCGACCTTCACCGGGCAAACGTGCAGGATCCTCCGTCGCCCGGAAGACATTACCTCGCTGCAGGCCGCCTTGTTAGTTATAAAAAGACTGAGCTCATGATCGAAGCCTGCCAGCGTCTGGGCCGCGAGCTCCACGTCGTTGGCGACGGCCCGGAGCTTGGCCGTCTCCGGCAGCTCGCTGGCCCAGCCGTCACCTTCTTTGGCGAGCTTCCTGCCGAGGACCTCTGGTGCGAATACTCCCTTTGCCGGGCACTCCTCTTCGCAGCGGATGAAGACTTCGGAATGGTCCCCCTCGAAGCCCAGGCCTGCGGACGACCCGTTATCGCCTACGGTGCCGGGGGATCGCTAGAAACCGTTCGCGCGAAATCAGCGAAGACCGAGGCCCCCGCCACCGGTGTCTACTTCGATCGGCAGACCGTCGATTCCATGATGGGGGGCATCCTGAACTTCGAGCGCGACGAGGCCAACGGAGCCTTCGACCCGGTCGAGATACGGCGCTGGGCCGAACAGTTCGCGACCCCCGTCTTCCTCCGGGCCATGCGGAACTATATCCTCGAACGCGTGCCCGCGGCCGCTGAAGCCATGGCGTCGGATGCGGAGCTGGCGAGCATCTGGGAAAGAGAGGCAGTCTGATGCAGGGAATGCGCGATCTCCTCCGCGACCGCCTCCGCCAGAGCCTCCGCGCGATGACGCCGCTCGACCGCCTCGCCGCGGCCTGGCCCGTCGCCTGCGGCAAGGCCATGGCCGACCATGGCACGGTCAGTGACTTCACCGACGGCACCCTCCTCATCCTCGTCGATCACGATGCCTGGCTCCAGCAGATGATGTCGATGCGCTCCATCCTGCAGCATGACCTCGCTCGGGTCGCGGGGGTGCCGGTCGCCGCGATACACTTCGAGAAGAAGAAGTAACCGCAACCCGAGGCATCGAAAGCCCCATGAGTCAGCTTCAAGCCATATCCGTCGAGGTCTCCCTCGAAGACGTCCGCCGCGTCGCCGAGCTCGCCAACCTCGAGCTCACGCCCGAGGAAGAGCCCCGCATGCAGCGCGATCTGAACGCCATCCTCGGCCACGTGGCCCAGCTCGCCGAACTCGACACCACCGGCGTTCCCGCGATGGCCCAGGTCGCTGACATTCTGGGAGGGGAGCCAGACCGGACGGGAGCCGAGCTCCGCCCCGACATCCTCCGACCCAGCATCGGCCGGGCCGCAGTCCTCGAATCCGCCCCGGAGACCGACGGCCGCTTCTTCAAGGTCCCCAAGGTCATCGAGCGTTAGCAAGCGCCGCACACCCCGTACCACCTGAGCATCTGAGGAAAAGCATGAACGCAGTTGGCCTCACCATCGACGCCGCGCGCGCCGCCGTCGCCGCCCAGACCACCACCGCGACCGCGCTGGCCGAGCAGCACTACACCCGGATCGCCAAGATCGATGGCCCCTTGAGCGACGGAACTCCCGGCGACGCCATTAACAGCTTCCTCGCGCTCACCCGCGACCGCGCCTTCGCCCAGGCCGAGCGCATCGACCAGATGGCGGCCCGTGGCGAGTCCCTCCCACCTCTGGCCGGCGTTCCCATCGCGATCAAGGACGTGCTCGCCATGCGCGGAGCCCCCGCCACCGCGGGCTCGCTCATTCTAAAGGGCTACCGCCCGCCCTATGATGCCACCGCCGTCTCGCGTCTCGAGGCCGCCGGAGCCGTCCTGGTAGGCAAGCTCAACTGCGACGAGTTCGCGATGGGCTCCTCGAACGAAAACTCCGCATACGGCCCCGTCCGCAATCCCCGAGCGCTCGACCACGTCCCTGGCGGCTCCTCGGGGGGCTCCGCCGCCGCCGTCGCCGCTCACTTCGCCGTGGCCAGTCTCGGCACGGACACCGGAGGCTCGATCCGTCAGCCCGCCGCCTTTTGCGGAGTGGTTGGCCTCCTCCCCACCTACGGCCGCGTCTCCCGATACGGTCTGATCGCCTTCGCCTCCTCCCTCGACCGCGTTGGACCCTTCACCCGCACCGTCCGCGACGCTGCAACGGTGCTGGAGGTCCTCGCCGGCCCAGACCCTCTCGACGCCACCTCCGCCGACCGTCCCGCCGACTCCTACGTCGCCGCTCTCGACCAGCCCGTCGCCGGCCTCCGCGTCGGTGTCCCCGCCGAGTACTTCGAAGAAGGCCTCGACCCCGAGATTCGCGCCGCCATCGAGCGCACCATCGACCAACTCCGCCACGCCGGCTGCACCATCGTCCCCATCTCCCTCCCCCACACCCGTTACGCCATCCCGACCTATTACGTCATCGCCACCGCCGAGGCGTCTTCCAACCTCTCCCGCTTCGACGGCGTCCGCTTCGGCCATCGCTCGGCCGATTCCACCACCCTCTCGGATATGTTCCGCCACTCCCGCGAGGAGGGCTTCGGCCCTGAGGTCAAACGCCGCATCCTCCTCGGAACCTACGCTCTCTCCGCCGGCTACTACGACGCCTACTACGCCAAGGCCCAGCAGGTCCGCACCCTTCTCACCCGCGACTTCCTCGCAGCGTTCCGGGCCTGCGACGTCATCGTCTCCCCCATGACCCCCACCCCACCCTTCCGTCTGGGCGAAAAGGTCGACGATCCCATCTCCATGTATCTGGCCGACGTATACTCCGTCGCCGCCTCGCTCGCCGGAATCTGCGGCATCTCCGTCCCTTGCGGCCAAACAGCAACTGGACTTCCCATCGGCGTCCAGCTGATGGCTCCCCACTTTGGCGAGGCCACGCTCCTCCGCGCTGCGCAGGCTGTCGAACTGGCCCAGGCCGTTCCGAATTCGTAAACGCACTTTCCAATCAGCGATTCGCTGCAACCTTTCAGACTTCCAGGCCCTCTCACCCTCAGGATGGGCGTCGGCAGCTCAAGCGAACGCTCGGACGCAAGTATGCGGAGTCCGCCAATGCCAAACCCAGTCGCAAGTCCGGATACCACCTTCCCCGCAACCACGGCCATCTGCCTCTTCCACACTCCCAGCCGCGCCGAGAGAGCGGTTCAGGATCTTCTAAGCCTCGGCATCCCCCAGATGGACATCGCCATCGTAGGCGACGTCCCGTCCGAGCTTGCGGGATCCTCCACCGCCACCCTCCAGTCGATGCGGGTTCCCGAAGACGACATCGCCCTGCTCCTCGACGGCCTCAAGGACGGAGGAGCTATCGTCGCCGTCCGCTCCTCTGCGGAGTTCTCCGATCGCATCGATCGCATCTTCAAGCGTCAGAGCGCCGAGGTCGTCGATGAGACCCACTTCGAGACCAACGCCGACCCTGTCTCCCCCGCCAGCATCCCGACCGACCACTTCGCTAACCCTGCCGCGCTCCGCTACGACACCTCCGAACCGAATCGCCTCGATGGCTTCGCCCACGGCGATGAGCCCGAGGATGTGGAGCCCATCGACGCCATCGACCCCTTGAATCGCGTCTAACTCTCTGAATCAGCCGCAACGGTCCGCACCATCACCCAGCATCAGCCGCCCCCGGGCGCATTCGCACGAGAGACGCCCCATGCCCACGGAACATATCAAGGTCTACCAGGAGCGGACCTCCCTCTCCATCTGGTTCTGGATTCTCCCGCTCCTTCTCCTCGCCGCATTCCTCACCTTCTTCTTCACCCGCCGCCATAACGGGCCGGCCCCCGGCGTCATTACCCAGCCGATCGTCAGCACGCTTCCCGACCTGGGTTCGCTCACCTTCGATCCCGGGCAGCCCACCCTCGCAGACGACGGTCAGGCCTCGCTCGACCGAGCCGCCGAGGCCATGCGCGGCAATCCCAACGTGCGCCTTCGCGTGGAAGGCTACGTCGATCCCAAACCCCGCGCAACCTCCCTCGCGCAGCAGCGCTCCCTCATCGTCGCCCGCTATCTGGAGGCGAAGGGCATCGACCGATCCCGTCTCACCGGGGCCAGCGTTACGGAGTTCCATCCTGTCCCCTCCAGCGGAGAGCAGAACCAAAAGGGCGACTCCCGCCGCGTCGAACTCTACGTCCAGTAGCAGTGGCCGATACGATCCTATCTTTGCGACCATCTGGCATACAGGTCGCGAACTGCCCCCTCGCGCGATGGGTGCTCCTCGCGCCTCCCGCGACCCCAATCCGAAACAAAGGTTGCGCGCAACCCCTATTGGAACCGGGTGTTTCCTTGTTTGTAAGCAGGAGGTTGTCATGAAAACCGAAATCGCCAACACGCTGAAGGGAATCAAGGGAACATTCACGAAGATGATGGTTGCGGGAGCGTTCGTCGGGGCGGTCATGCTCGCGGGTCCGCAGAAGGCGCAGGCACAGGAGTTCGGGTTCCACGTCGGCTTTGGACGGCCCCTGTCTGGACCTGTCTATGTCGCGCCGGCCTACGGACCCGTCTATGCCGCTCCCTATGCACCCGGCTACCGCGAGGACTTCTACGCGGAACGTCGCCGCGAGGACTTCCGTCGTCACGAAGCCTTCGAGCGTCACGAGGCCTTTGAACTCAGGGAGCACCGGGATCGTGACCGCGACTCCCACGATCACGACTTCCGCCGTTAAGCCATCCAGACACTGCAAGGTTCCAGGGCCGGCCCAGCGCCGGCCCTGCGTATTTCCTCCCGGTCTTCTCTCCGTCCCCGGGTGCACTCTGCCTTCAAGAGTTCTATCGCCGTAAAATAGCTGGATGCAGAACCTCGACTTGCTCCTCCGAGAAGCAGAGATCGCCCACGGCCACCTCTGCGCCGGACAGATCCTGGGCGTCCGGATGGCAATGCTCGGATGCGCCACGCTTGGTATCGAAGATCCCCGCGGCCTGGATTCGCCCCGCGACCGCAAGCGCCTGGTCACCTTTGTCGAGATCGACCGCTGCGCCACCGACGCCATCTCTGTTGTCACCGGGTGCCGCCTCGGCAAGCGAGCCCTTAAGTTTCGGGACTGGGGCAAGATGGCGGCGACCTTCGTCGACCTCGGAACACGTCCCGGAGATCCTGATCCCGTCGTCGGCGGACGAGCCATCCGGGTCGCAGCCCTCGAATCCTCCAGGCAGCACGCTCGCGAACTCTTCCCCGAGATGGCCGACAAGAACCAGCAGCAGATGCGCGCCTACCGCGAGATGCCCGACGAAGACCTCTTCTCCACCCAGTGGGTCTCGGTCGCGCTCGACCCCCGCGAGATGCCCGGGTACAAATCCGCCCGCGTCGCATGCGCCGTCTGCGGAGAGGGCATCAACTACGACCGCGAGGTTGTCCCCGAGTCCGGTCCAAACGCCGGCCAGACCCTCTGCCAGGGATGCGCCCATCCGGAATCCCGCTACTTCCAGCCGCTGCCCTGAAACGAAGACCTGGCTCAGATTCCCATGTGGCTGAAGTCGGGTGGGCCGGAGCGCCATCGCGCTGGACCACAGACATACCAACCCCAGTCCACCCTAACGAAGCATCGGGGGATAGTGCCGCATCGCCCGGTAGATCTTCTGGTCCGTCTTGTACTGGCTCAGCGCATACACCGCCCAGATCGTCGCCGGCAGCCACCCCAGGATGGTGCACTGCAACACCAGGCACACCAGACCCGACAACGGTCTTCCAATCAGGAAGAACGTCAGCCACGGACAAAAGAATGCAATCACTAGTCTCATAGAGTTTCCCTGACTCTCATACGTGATTTGAACCTCGCTGGTTCCTCAATTCCCATCGTCACCCGAATCTCCCTCCTCGATCAGGCCTGCACTTCCGACGATGTCGTACGTCGCCGCTTCTCCGCCATTTGGCTGTATCGAAACGCGCATGGGTAGCCTCTGCCAGATCGCCGCCTTGCACACCGGGATGAAGTGGTCCTGCTGCGGCCAACTCCCAATCGCCTTCTGCACCACCGCTCTGCGCGCGCCGAGTTGAGCCACAACGGCGTAAAGCCCGCCCTTTGCCGTCTGGGCCACCCCGCAGTAGGCGGCATAGTCCCTGAACCAGACTGCATCCGAAACCGCCGGATCGAAGTCCGGAAGATGCAGCGCCGCGATCCGCCCGGTCATCCGATCCACCAGCAGCCATGGCCCCGGTTGCCACGTCCAGCGCTCGCCCGCGTCCATCGGGAGACGATCGTTGATCCGCAGCGCTCGCCGTACCGTGAAGCTCCGGTCGGTCACGTCATGGATCTCACCCATCGTCCACTCCCGCTGCCGCGTATCGACGAACAGTGCCCGCACCTTCAGCGTGGTGCTCTCTTCGTCTTTGTTCGCTTTGTCCGTCTCGGCTGGAGTATAAGGTACCTTGCGTACCGGACCGAGCGTGACGGCGTGTATCCTGGGCGGTTTCGCCGCCTTCTCCTGGGCCGCGGCAGGCCAAAGGGGAAAGGCCAGCAGCAGAGGCACAACAGCCGAGCGTAGGGTCTGCATGGATGCAGCCTAGATCTGATCCCACGTGAACGCAAGCCGCATCCGCAGACGGTCCCGAATGGGATGGCCGGTCGAGGAATCTCATTGGTAAACGCCTCAGTTTTACACCGTCGCAAGTCGCCCGGAATCCTGCCAAAGTAGTATCGTGAAGGCAGTGTTGCGCTTCCGCGGAGCGCCCCGAGTGCGCGCTCCACCCGTAGACCTCTTGGCTCAGGGAAGTATCTCCGAACCCCATCCCAAGACCGTATCCCAAGACCGTATCCCAGATACCTGCAGCAAGGAAGGAACCAACCACATGTGGAAACCGAACCAGCCCGGAAACAGCACACCTCCGACCCCCGAGCCACAGCGTCCCTCGACGCCCGCAACCACCTTCGATCCGGCCTCCTCCCGCGCCGCCGCTCCGGGTGCGTCCTCGACCGCCGTTGCTCCAGCCGGCGATCAGGCCACGATCGGCAAGTCGCTCATCGTCAAGGGTGAGCTCTCCGGCTCCGAGTCCCTCTATATCGACGGCAAGGTAGAGGGCGCCATCAACCTCCCCGGCAATCGTGTCACCGTTGGCCGCAATGGCCAGGTCGCAGCCAACATCATGGCGCGCGAGGTCGTTGTGCTGGGTAAGGTGCGCGGAAACATTCAGGCGTCGGACCGCGTCGACATCCGCAGCGAAGGCTCGCTCACCGGCGACGTCACCGCGGCCCGCATCTCCATCGAGGACGGCGCCTTCTTCAAGGGTGGCATCGACATCCGCAAGCCCGGCTCGCCCGAGCCTGCCAAGGGACCGGCCACGCCGGAGTCCGTCGCCGTAGACGCCTAGCTCTCCCTTCCGATCGGATTGCCTGTTGATCTAGAATCGGGTGCCCCACCTTCGCGACACGTCTCATCGTCGCTAAGGTGGGCGGAGTGCCACAGCACCCAACGCCAACCACTACACCTTCAGCGAATCTGCTCTGGCTCCAATCGGCAGCGCCCCGGCTCATGCTGGGGCGTTGCTGTTTGGGCGCAGCGTTGAGCGTGCCCGCCCGAACCGGGCCCGCCTCTACCATCCATTGCGCGCGAACGTGAAACCTGTGATGACGGCCAGGCCTGCCGCGACGCTCCAGGGCCTCACCCGCGGCATCTGCCACCTTCCGAATCCGAGCGCCCGCGCATAGGCTGTCACCCCGTATCCAACGATCGCTGGGAGCACGGCCACGAAGAGCGGATTCCAGCCCCAGGCCTCCGCCCAGTGTCCTCGCAGCAACGCTCCCAAAGCGCGAGTCGACCCGCACCCCGGGCAGCGCACATGCAGCATCTGGAAGATCGGACACGCCGGAAGCAGCCCATCCACGGCGTGGGTCCCGACGAGCCCAAGCAGCAGGACTGCGGCCCCCAGCGAGACATGGGCAGACGTCCCACGATCCCAACGGTTCTGTCGAATGGCCGCCACTACAAGCCGGCAGCCCGATAGCTCATCATCCGTTTCATGTCGTTGATCCGGTTGAAATGGTATTGAAAGTAGATCCCGCCGAAGAAGAACGTCATCACTCCGGAGAGCCGAAGCCCGACCGGTTCGACGCTGTTGTAGTGCTGCTCCAGCAGACTCCTCATGTTGAACCGGGCAATCAGCCGGACCACCCAGCACACCAGGCTGATGGTTCCGTAGAGGCTACTGTGCGCAAGGTGGTTGTAGTAGTTGCCGTGGGTGACATTGGCGTGAGCGCCGCTCGAGGCCTGGATCAGCAGCATCACGGTCGCCGCGATGTAGTACACCAGGATCCTGCTCGCCGGGGCGATCCGGTTGGCCCAGAACGCGAGGATCAGGTTCCACACCCACATGAAGAGGGTGCAGGTCAGGATGGAGAACAGGAGCACCAGGCCCCAGTTCAGGTCCGGCGGCGACTCATAGACCCCGGCATAGACCGGTGGCATCTGCGGCGGATACCCGCCCACCGGGCCCCCGAAGGGAGTAACCGGGGGCTGAATGGGTGGCGCCCCTGCCGTCGCTCCCATCAACTGCGAGACCGGAATCCACTCGGCACTGTCCTCGGCCCTGGCCATGTCCGTCAGTTGAACGTTTCCCGTTCCCACGTAGCGGGTCAGTTCCTCGAGCGTATAGGGTCCGTACATCTGGCCATTCCGAGATACCTGGTAGAGCATCGTCACACTCCCTCACCGGCCCGCTTGCGCGCGAGAATCCGTTCCTCGAATAAGAACATGCCGGAGCAGGCAAAACAACATCGTTTCTGTCTCACGCCCAGGACGTGCCAGCCTGGGGAATCTCCGGTCAAGTGGGCAAGGTCGACTCGCCGCTAGCGCCGGGCTGTCCGATAATCGAAGCCGAACCATACCACTTTCTTCCAATAAGATGGGGTGAGACTGGATTCGGTGCGAGTTTCGGTGAAAAAGTGTGGACAGCTTGTGGGCCGTTGAAAGGTAAAACTGGACAGCCGTCAGACAGGGAGCACGCAGGGCTGAAGCGCAACGGTCTCTACGCAACTATTCGGCGGCGAACTGCCCCGGCGAGTGCGAGCAGGCCGAGCCGAGGAGAAGGCAGCTGCTGGGTTCGGGGGTCGTCGCGGTGGTTGCTGTGTCGGCGTAGAGGACGGTGGCGAAGACGTTGCCGGTGTCCTGGGCGATGTTGAAGGTCGACGTGGTGACTCCTGCGGTGGGGTCGGAGGAGTTGATCAGGAGGCCGCTGCCGAAGTAGGAGAAGAACAGGGCGCCGTTGTGCTGGATGTTGTAGGTTCCCGGCGCGAGATCGATGAAACCGGTGATGTAGAAGATGCCGTCGTTGAGGGGGTTGTTGGGGCCGATTCCGCCGGTGCTCAGGATGGTGTCGCCGCCGGATTGCAGGAGGTGGAT
>JAMFSC010000060.1 GCA_026225095.1 bacterium | reverse complement strand
AGCGGAATCCCGCACTTCACCGCCACCGCCCGCACCGCCTCCGGAAAGCTGATCGTCTCCATCTTCATCACAAAGGTGAAGACATCGCCCTTCTCATGACAGCCAAAGCAATAAAAGTACCCATGATTCGCATTCACCGAAAAGCTCGGGCTCTTCTCCTTGTGAAAGGGACAAAGCCCCGAGAAGTTCTGAGCCCCGGACTTCTTCAGCTTCACGTAATCCCCAACAATCTTGACGATATCCGCCTGCTGCTTCACGATCTGTCCAAAGTTATCCGCCATCGCCCACCACATCCATCCTGACCTTCAAGTCTAGCCGACCCAACCCCAGCCGTCGCCCTTGCCCCTTCGGTCCTTGCCGTTTCCCCTATGTCTTTCATTCCAAAAGTCATCTACGTCTAGAGCAGATTGCCTGACGGTGTGAAGCTGGGTGCCCCACCTTCGCGACACGTCTCACCGTCGCTAAGGTGGGCCGGAGCGCCACGGCACCCTACACCCTAGAAAATCTGCTCTAGCCTTGCTTTTCCCCTTCAACTCCGCGCCTCCATTTCAAGCCCCTCCCAGAACTTCCTCCCCCTCCCCGTGTTTCAACCAACGAACCCAAGGCCGGTCGGGAACCCCCCGCACCGCCCCGCACGATACCCACTCAAGGGCCTTCGCAGCGGTAAGAAATAGGAGAAAGACATGCGCAACCTTGCATCAATTCGTAAGCTCCTGGTGGTCGCAGCCCTTGCGCTGGCACCGATGGCATCCTTTGCCGGCATCTTCATCTCGGTCGGCTTCGCACCCCCCGCTCTCCCGGTCTATGTTCAACCCGTCTGCCCCGGCGACGGCTTTCTCTGGAATCCCGGCTACTGGGCCTACGGTCCCGAAGGCTACTACTGGGTCCCCGGAGTCTGGGTCCAGCCCCCCACCGTCGGCTACCTCTGGACCCCGCCCTACTGGGGCTTTGCCGGCGGAGTCTACGGCTTCCACGAAGGCTACTGGGGACCTCACGTCGGCTTCTACGGAGGAGTCAACTACGGATTCGGTTTCTTCGGCTCCGGTTACGCCGGCGGCCGCTGGGAGGGTGGACGCTTCGCCTATAACCGCGCCGTCAACAACGTAAACGTCACCAACATCCACAACACCTACGTCGACCGCACCGTCATCAATAACGTCAACGTCAGCAATCACACCAGCTTTAACGGCGGCCCCGGAGGCCTCCAGGCCCGTCCCGGACCCCAGGAACTCGCCGTCGAGCGCGAACATCACGTCGCCCCCACGCCCCAGCAGCAGAGCCACATCGAGGCCGCCCACACCAACCCCCAGAACTTCGCCCGCACCAACGGCGGACACCCCCAGGTAGCCGCCTTCCAGCGCCCCGGCTCCACCGTCGGAGCCGTCCCCGCCCGCGGAGCGGTCAGCAGTCCAGCCGCAGCCCAGCAGCACAACGCCCCCAACCCGCAGGCCGCACGCGGCGGGTTCGGAGGCCAGCAGCAGCCGCAGGTACGCACAGCGCAGCCCCAGGCCGAGGGACGCACCGCCCAACCCCAGGCACGCCCCCAGGCCCAAAGCCAGGGTCAGTTCGCCGCCCGTCCACAGTATCAACCTCAGGCCCAGCCGCAGGCGCGGCCCCAGCCCCAGACCCAGTCCGCCCGTCCCCAGCAGCAGGCAAGGCCTGCCGCCCAGCCCCACCCCCAGGCCGCGCCCCGCTCAGAAGGACGCGAGGGAGGCAACGAACACCCCCGCTAACCAGCCACGCAACAGCAAAGTCGCCCTACGCGGGCAGCGGTCACTTCGTGACATGCCAGGAGCTTCGCACGGTCCTCCCGATGGTCGGCACAAAATTCCGTTTGCGACCATCGGGAGCACCCAGCGAAGCGGTATACAAGTCACGAAGTGACCGCCCCACGCGCAGTGGGCCCGTCCGGCAGGACAAGGCTTCTAAAATATCCAAGTGCCCCTCCTCCGCGACCGCATCCGCATCGTCCTCGTCCGCGCCCGCAACCCCAACAACATCGGAGCCGTCGCCCGAGCCATGCACGACTTCGGCTTCTCCGACCTCCACCTCGTCAACGACTACACCATCCCCCTCGACAACGCCCGCTCCGCCGTCGACGCCGCCGCCATCCTCGCCGCCACCGTCATCTCCCCCACCCTCGCCGACGCAGTAGCCGGCTGCCACCTCGTCGTCGGAACCACCGCCGTCGGCGAGCGCGACCTCCAGCACCCGCTCCTCGGCCTCACCGAATCCGCCACCCGGATCCACGCCCTCCTCACCCAGGCCGAAACCCGCGTAGCGCTCCTCTTCGGTTCAGAAAAAACCGGCCTGTCGAACGAGGAACTCAGCCTCTGCGACCATGTCCTCACCATCCCGATGGAGACCCACGAGGGCATCCGCCACCCCTCGATGAACCTCGGCCAGGCCGTAGCCGTCTGCCTCTGGGAGCTCGTCCGCTCCGTCCCCACCCCCGGAACCCTCCCCACGACCGCCCCCGGCCAGCCCCCCGACGCCGCCGACCTCGAGCGCGTCAACACCCTCCTCTACGAGGTCCTCGAAGCCTCCGAGTACACCCGCCGCCACTCCGCCCAGTCCGATCCCGCCCACATCCGCCGCCTGGTCCACCGCATGAACCTCACCCAAAACGACGTCCCTGCCTGGTTCGGAATCCTCCGCCAGATCCTCTGGAAGATGCGCCGCTCCACTCCACCCGGCCCGGACTGCTAGACTGTTCCACAAACACCCCGCACCAAAACGCAGCGCATCGCCCCCAGTCAGTCAAAAAAAGTGGGGGGGGATACCCCATCCCAACGTCTCAGGAGAGAAAATGCCGCCCCACCGCATGTCCGTCCCTCGCACGATCACCGCCGCCGTCCTCGCGGCAGCATCTCTCTCCGTCACCGCCCAGGCCCCCCGCCAGTTCACCACGCAGGACTACGCCAACGCCGAGCGCTTCATGCCTTACAACGCCACACGCCTGGTCGACCACACCTTTGACTCTCCCACCTTCCTCCCCGACGGCCGCTTCTGGTACCGCGACACCGCGACCGACGGCGTCACCTTCCTCCTCGTCGACCCGTCCGCCCGCACCAAGTCCCCCGCCTTCGACCACGTCAAGCTGGCCGCCGCCCTCAACACCGCCATGACCCAGGTCCCCGTTCCCGAGGGCATGGAAGGCCCCCGTCACCTCGACCCCCACCACCTCCCCATCACCGACCTGACCTACCCCGACCCCACCACCCTCCTCGTCTCCCTCGGCCCCTCTGTCCAGATGCGCTGCACCCTCCCCACCCCCACCTGCACCCCCACCACGATCAAGCCCCTCACCCCCCCCACCGCCCGCCGCGCCCGCGCCGCCTCCGAGGTCTCCCCCGACAAGAAAAAGCAGGCCTTCCTCCGCGACTGGAACCTCTGGGTCCGCGACGCCGCCACCGGCGAGGAGACCCAGCTCACCACCGACGGCGTCAAGGACTACGGCTACGCCACCGACAACGCCGGCTGGACCCACTCCAACAACCCCATCCTCGTCTGGTCCCCCGACTCCACCAGGATCGCGACCTTCCAGCAGGATCAACGCAAGACCGGCGAGATGTACCTCGTCTCCACCACCAACCGCCACCCCCACCTCGAAGCCTGGAAGTACCCCCTCGTCGGCGACAAGGACGTCACCATGATCGAGCGCGTCATCATCGACCTGCCGACCAAAAAAGTCGTCCGCCTCAAGATGCCCCCCGACCAGCACCGCTCCACCCTCTGCGACGACATCAGCTGCCGCGGCGGCTCCGGCTGGGACGACGTCATCTGGGCCGACGACTCCAAGTCCCTCGCCTTCGTCTCCACCTCCCGCGACCATCGCCAGGAGTGGCTCCGCGTCGCCGACCTCTCGACCGGCGCCATCCGCGACGTCTACACCGAGACCGCACCCAAGTTCTATGAGAGCGGCAACGGCCGCGTCAACTGGAAGTACCTCCCCACCACCAACGAGTTCCTCTGGTTCTCCGAGCGCGACAACTGGGGCCAGATGTACCTCTACGACCTCACCACCGGCAAGCTCAAAAACCAGATCACCACCGGCGACGGCAACATCACCCAGGTCCTCAGCGTCGACGAGAAGAACCGCGTCCTCTACTTCCTCGCAGTCGGCAAAGAGAAGAGCCGCGACCCCTACCTGTCCTCGTACTACCGCATCGACTTCGACGGCAAAAACCTGCAACTCCTCACCCCCGAAAACGCCAACCACGCCGTCACCCCATCCCCTGACGGCAAGACCTTCGTCGACGTCTTCTCCACCGCCTCCGAGCCCCAGACCGCCGTCGTCCGCGACAACACCGGCAAGCTCCTCGTCCAGCTCGGCAAGCAGGATATCTCCCGCCTCACCGCCTCCGGCTGGGTCCCCCCCACCCCCATCACCGTCAAGGCCCGCGACGGCAAGACCGATCTCTACGGCTATCTGTTCAAACCCGCAAAGATCGAGATGGGCCGCAAATACCCGATCATCAACCACGTCTATCCCGGCCCCCAGACCGGCTCCTGCGGCAGCCGCGACTTCTCCGCCGCCCACGGCGATCTCCAGTCCCTCGCCGAACTCGGCTTCGTCGTCGTCTGCATCGACGGCATGGGAACCCCCTGGCGCTCCAAGTCCTTCCACGAGGCCTACTACGGCGACCTCGGCGACAACACCATCCCCGACCAGGTCTCCGGCATGAAGGATCTCGCCGCCCGCTACCCCTTCATCGATCTCTCCCACGCCGGAATCTACGGCCACTCCGGAGGAGGCAACGCCACCGCCGCCGCCATGTTCCACTATCCCGACTTCTTCTCCGTCGGAATCGCCGAGAGCGGCAACCACGACAACCGCGAGTACGAAGACGACTGGGCCGAAAAATGGTCAGGCCTAGAAGTCGTCTCCCCCGACGGAGCCAGCAACTACGACAGCCAGGCCAACCAGGACTTCGCCAAGAACCTCAAGGGCCATCTCCTCCTCGCCCACGGAACCTACGACGACAACGTCCCACCCAACCAGACCCTCCTCGTCGTCGACGCCCTCATCAAGGCCAACAAGGACTTCGACCTCCTCATGATCCCCAACACCGCCCACGGCTACGCAGCCGCCGCCGACTACATGACCCGCCGCCGCTGGGACTATTTCGTGCGCTACCTCGCCAACGCCACCCCACCCTCGCAGTACGAGATGCACGCCGCCAACAAAGATCGCACCACTCCCGCCACAGGATCAGGCCCAACGGACCCCACCTCAGACGAATCACCCGACGCCGCCGATCCCAACCTCTGGAAGTAGGGGGCACCCCAGCAAACATACGATCCGGTCGCCGGTCATCAAACTTCCGCTATGCCGACTTGAACTAAGCCGCTGTGCGGCGGACGCTTTCGCGTGCGTTGGGCCAGCAGTTGGGGTGATGATCTAGCGTTTGTCGCAGAGAAGGAGGATTCTCTGTGACCCATCTACGTCAGATCATGCTGGAAGAGTTGGAGCGCCGCAACTACGCTCCGTCCACGATTCGCGCTTACATCCGCACCGTCGAGCACTACTCGCGGCACTTTCACCGTCCACCCGATCAGCTCGGCTTGGATCACATCCGGGAGTATCAGGCAGCCATGTTCCGTACCTGGAAGCTGGCTCCCAACACGGTCACGCAACGGCTGGCTGCGTTGCGCTTTCTCTACATCCAAGTACTGAAGCGCGGCTGGAGCGCCGCCGAGACGCCCTATCCGAAGAAGGTGCTGCACCTTCCGGAGATCCTCAGCCAGCAGGAAGTTGCTCGCCTGATCGATGCGACCGAGACCCCGTTCCAGCGCATCCTGGTCATGACATTGTACGCGACGGGCGCACGCCGGGCGGAGGTCGCGCACTTGAAGGTGGGCGATATCGACAGCCGGCGCATGGTGGTTCACATCCGCGGAGGCAAGGGGCGCAAGGACCGGGATGTGATGCTGAGTCCGGCGTTGCTCGAAGCGTTGCGCAGCTACTGGCGCGGACTTCGGCACAAGCCGACCGAGTGGTTGTTTCCCGGCAACCGGTGGCATACGTCGAGCCGTCCTGTCACCACCAAGGTTCTCTGGACTGCGTGCCAGCAGGCCGCGCTCCGCGCCGGCCTCGAGCATAAGCACATCCATCCGCATACCCTGCGCCATTGCTTTGCGACGCACCTGCTTGAGGCTGGGGCCGATCTGCGCACGATTCAGGTACTGCTCGGGCATCGCGATCTCGAAGAGACCACGATCTATCTTCACCTCTCCAGCAAGCATCTGAGTGCAACTTCCAGCCCGCTCGACACCCTTCAGCTTGGAACACCGGGAGAAGCCTTACGAAGCGCCTGAGCCGCTCCTCCGTGGAGATGGCCGACATCGTTCGCTACGCGGGACAGGGCTTCATCGAACGCAGCCGCAGGTGGATCAACGGACAGCATGAGAAGGTGCTGACTGCCATCACGCGTTGTCGTACGGCTGCGCTCGGTGGCCATCGCGATCGCTGCTCTGGCTGCGGCCACACGGCCATCTCCTATAACTCGTGCCGCAACCGGCATTGCCCGAAGTGCCAGGGCAACGCCCGCATACGCTGGCTCCAGCGGCGCGAGCGGGAGCTGCTGCCCACGCGCTACGTCCACGCGGTGTTCACGCTGCCGCGTGAACTTGCTCCGCTGGCGCTCCAGAACAAGCGGCTGATCTATGGCCTGCTGTTCCGTGCCAGTGCCGACACGTTGTTGGAGGTCGCACGCGACCCCCGGCACCTTGGCGCGGAGATCGGCTTCTTCAGCGTACTCCACACCTGGGACCAGCGATTGCAGCATCATCCGCATGTCCACTGCGTCATCGCTGCCGGAGGTCTCGCACCCGATCACTCCGGGTGGATCTCGTCACGCCGCACCTTCTTCCTTCCAGTCAAGGTGCTCGGACGCGTCTTCCGCGGCAAGTTCATCGCCGGTCTCAAGACCGCGTTCCAACAAGGCAAGCTCGACTTCCACGGCCAGCTCGCATCACTCGCCGGGCCACGCAGCTTCGCCGCCTGGCTCAGAGTCTTGTTCCGTCACGACTGGGTTGTCTACTCCAAGCGACCCTTCGCTGGACCGGAACATGCCTTGCGTTACCTCGGCGCATACACCCATCGCGTTGGTATCGCCAACAGCAGGCTGGTCTCTCTGTCCGACGGCCAAGTCAGCTTCCGCTGGCGAGACTCCGCTCATGGCAACAAGAAGCGCGTCATGTGCCTTCCAGTCGATGAGTTCCTGCGTCGCTTCCTCCTGCACCTCCTGCCAGGCGGTTTCGTCCGCATCCGCAACTTCGGCTTCCTGGCCAACCGCCAACGCGCCAGATTGCTTCCACTCTGCTTCAGGCGGCTCGGCAGCCCACCCGATTCCCCAATCGGCGCACCTCGAGTTGCCCAACCGCAGATCCTTCCGAAGTGCCCGCTTTGCGGCGGAACAATGCACATCATCGAACGGTTCACAGCGGCCCAACTGCTCGCCCGCTCGCCACCCCAGACATACAGGAACGCCGCATGAACTCTCAACTTCAGTGTCGAACCGCCCACATGCTCCGGCATGTATGCCCGAGCTGCGCCATGCTTGAACTTTACTACTCTGGTCTCAGCCTGCCTTCACTCTCAGCCAACGCGCAGAAGCGCTTCCGCTGCTATAAACACATCGCTGAGGAGCTATCCGAACACCCATACCGCTGGCCTGCTGGACACCAAAGACAACTCAAGCCCTTTCAACTCCCATAGCTCAGAAGCCCCGGACAAAGCGGCTTCCTTCAAGTCGCTGTATCCGAACCGCCCGCTCTTGCGCGGTGTCGAAACCAGAGCCGGAAGTGGGCGGTCCAGATACAGCACTAAGACTT
>JAMFSC010000059.1 GCA_026225095.1 bacterium | reverse complement strand
GGTTTATGGTGCTGGAGAGTTCGGCGGGGCCACTCCGAAGCACTACGGCGATGGCATAACTAGCCCATCCAATCCGACTTTCGGCTCCCCCACCTTTGCTGGGGCGGCCCGGCAATTTCAGATTTCAATCAAGCTGACGTTTTGACTTTGCCCTTATCTCATCTCGTCGCTGTGATTGAACGCGAACGGCTTCTGCGTCCGGTGATCTCCGGCTAGGATCGCCAGACGCTAAGCCGTTCGCGACGGGGCCAGCGCAAAGCTTTCTGGCCTTCCAAAGGTGAGTCCTCGTAAAGATTGAGGTGAATGCCAATCAGGCGGCGTAGCATTTGCGTGTCTGCCTATCACATCGCATCCGAACAATTCTGAAGATCTCTCAAGTCGACCGCGACAGCAGGTGAGAGTTATTGAGGAATTGCGCCTGCGCCGTTGATTGAAACGTCGACCGGCAGGGGCTATTACGTTCCTTGCGGAAATGTGATGACAGTAAGGAGGTCGAGAAACTCCGCCAGGACAGGAGTGAAGTGAACATCAGGGGGGCAACATTGGGGGCAAGTGCTGCAATGTAGAGGTTATTGACACAATGAAATCACAGCTTTACAGTTCTTGTCGATCCCTGCCTCGCCTACCATCACAACATCTCGTGACGCCCAGCATCGACGCATCTTTTTACCACCGCGGACCCGAACAGCGCCCCTTCGTGCTTTCGCCCATCGTGTCCAGGGCTCTCCGCGCACACGGACCGCCGTTCAGAGACGACCAACCCGCGCAGAGCATTCCCTGACTCCTCAGAAGTGCCTTGCCAGCTCTCGAAAGCTGCCCAGTTCCAGCAGGTGTTGACCAGGCGGGGGCTGGTCGACGACCTCGTGCTCGAGCACCCAGGTATAGTCGTGCGGGATGAAGATCGCGTGGAGCCCCGCGGCAAGCGCGGGATTGATGTCGGAGCGCGGGCTGTTCCCAACCATCCACGTTCGACCGCGCTCGCATGCATGACGTCCCGTCAGTTCGCGGTAGGCTGCGTCGTGTTTTTCCAGCAGAACCTCGACGGCGGAGAAGAATGGCGCAAGGCCGGAGCGTTTGAGCTTGTCGGTCTGCTCGTCGAGGTTGCCCTTGGTAACCAGGAGGAGGCGATGACGGGTGCAGAGGTCCTTCAGCGTTTCGGTGACTCCGGGCAAAAGTTCAATCTCCTGGTCTGCGATCGAATCGGTAAAACTAACGATTCGGTCGTGCTTCTCGGGAGTGATGGGGCCATCCGAGAGGCGCTCGAAGCAGGTCACCAGCGACCGGTGGAAGCTTTTCAATCCATAGCCGTGCGCAGCGATAGTCGCGCGTTCACAGACATTCAGGTGTTCCCGGACCTCCTCCGCACTGTGAACTCGATGATCCAGATAGGAGATGAAGGACGCAATCGCCCTTTCGAAATAGACGTTGTTCTCCCAGAGCGTGTCATCCGCGTCCAACAGGATCGTTTGGCGGGTACCCTTCCGATTTGCGATCTCGTCCTCTGCAAACGCAACAGGGGACGGAAAGCGGGTACTGGAGCGGGGACGATTTGGATCGACCGAAGGATCGCTGTGCAGAATGTTCGAATCGGGCATGATCTTCGCCTCTCTGGCTCTGGATTGAGGCTTCGCGGTGCATGCAGTGGGTCTCAGGTCAAGCCAAACCGCCGCCTTATCTTTATATTAGACGCCGCAGGGAAACGGAAGACCGATAAATTAGATCTGGGAACAAGAGCCACGCGGGAGGAGAACAGAGCGGCGCGTTCTCTACCCAAGCGGCAGGATTGTGTTAGATTCAAAAGGTCCGCACATCTGCGGAGAGATGGCCGAGTGGCTGAAGGCGCACGCTTGGAAAGCGTGTATACCGCAAGGTATCCAGGGTTCGAATCCCTGTCTCTCCGCCATTACGCTGCGATTGCCAGCCGCCCGGCACACTTGGATCCACAGAAACTGTCCAACTCATTCCCATGTCTGTCCCATGTCCTGTTCCACTTAGGGGGATGCGGTGGCGTTGGTGCTGGGCTCAAGAAGCGCATCGTTGCAGCCGGAAGGTGCGCTTACCGGATTGCACCGCGCTGGCAGACCTCCGGGAAGGCCAACCGAGTATCCCGTCCACGGCGCGGGCTCCGCCAACGGAAAGTCCGTGCTGATCATCTGGGCACCACTCACAAGGAGCTGGTCGCGCCGTGTAGTGTCATTGCTCCGTCCCGCATCGGTGTTGAAGTCGGAACGTGTCCGCACCAGGTACCCCGCTTTGACCAGCGAATCGATGACGGCAGGAGTTCCATTGTCCCGTTCTACGAACGCCGCGTCTGCCTGGCCAGGATCGCTGTTCGTGAACAGAACGCGACCATGAAGTGAGGGATGGCCAGCGAGATATGCGGGTGCCGACCTCTTCATGTACAGCAGGAAGACAACCTTTCCTCGCACCTTTCCGAGGGTCGGCCAACCGCGGTTGAGGATAGCGTGCTCGAGCGTCTGGTCTTTGCCACGAACCTGGTCGGGCGTCAGGATCTCTTTGCGCGGAAAGACAGAGAGAATCTCACGGTCGAGTGCGTCCCATGTCTCTGCCGTCCAGGGCTCCGCCTCAATGGCGTCAGGTAACTGGCTGATCTTGCCTTGTTTGTCTTCGACCAGCACAAAGAGAGGAACGTGACGTGGATGCGCTCGCGACCACGCCCGGATATCCTGCAGGCACACCACAAAACGCTGGCAACTGCTGCGTTCGTTCAGATCGCCGAGATGCACAACCTTGAAACCTGGCTTGTCCATCTCGTGAGTCGGGTCAAAGTCAGGATCGGCAGGCAGCCCTTGTTGTTGCGTGATTTCGACGATCCTGGGGTGCGCAAACCGCCCACCCTTGGGATCCGCGACGATATCCAGTTCGAGTTGCCTGACTCCCGCGGAGAGTTGAGCGGCAAGTGGTTGATGATGATATTCCAGGCCTCGGTATGCCTTTGGATATTGTTGAGCGAAGTACTTCGCCTCGCTGGGTGCGAAGCCGGTATTGTAACTATTATGTGTACCAATGACCTGGATCTGATTCAGGCGCACATGCCGGTCCTGGGTGGACTGGCTCTGGGCGTCGGCAACTGAACTACTGAACAGGACCACAAGCAATGCGGCTACAGGAACAATCCTCATAAATCGCGAGACTCCTCATCGTTAGTGTTCATGCTTTCACAGAGGACGCTCTCGCGGGGCAAATCAACGAGGCCGTGGGCCAAAAAGTGCCCATTCCAGTTTTTCCGTACAACGGCCCACATTGTACCAGTCCATTCTGACACCCGGGAACGCCTTGCGCGGAGGTCAGGGACTCTGCGCCTCGACCGTCTGCCGGACGTTCGCCAACGACCGCAGATCCAGCGGAGCCCCCCGCATCAGGTAAGGGCCAAGCGTCGCCGGATCTTCCCATCGCACCCCCCATCCATCTTCGATGGCGAGCAGGATGTATTGTCCCGGAATCACATCCGCCACGCTGAACCCACCATCCGTGTTGGTCTGGTCACGCCGCACGATGGTGAGGCTGGAAGCACTACCGAGGGTCGCCGGAATCAGCAGAAGCATCGCGCCAATCGCAGGTTTACCCCCAAACATCGCAGTCCCCTCCACGTTGGCGAGCCCTGCCGCCAGGTGAACGGTGAGCTTCACTGGCTGATCGCCAACCGTGATGAATCGCCCTCTGGCCTCGGCACCGATTGCTGAGGTCCCCGTCAAATAGGCTGAGTTACTGCCACCGGCCAGCCGCACTTCATACCGGCCCGGCGGAACGGTGAGGGTGACCGCCTCACCCGCCCGCTCCCGGGCCCGCAGCATTGGACCACCCTGGCCAGGCCTCTTTCCTCCCGGCGCCAGCCGGATGGGACCCACGCTTCGCCCTTCCGGCGGAGCGTCTTCCCGAGGTCCAAACCGATTCGCTCCTCCTTGCCCACGATCCACGACCATACCGGTTGCCGCATCGACGAGCAGAATCTCCGATGCACGAACCGGAGTACCCCCATCGACCGCAATCGTCACCTCAATCCCTCCGGAGAGCCCCTGTATATCCGTAAGCGACCCACCTCCTCGCACAACCACCGTCGACGTCATCCTCCCCGCCCGCTGAG
>JAMFSC010000058.1 GCA_026225095.1 bacterium | reverse complement strand
TTGGTTCGGTGCGGTTACGAGCGCTTTGCGCTCCATCTTGTAAGCGGTGAGGGATCGTCGGTATTTCATGCGGCGATGACCTCCGTTCCGTCGCTGACGCGGCTGCTTAATAGGTTTGGCAGGACCGCTGCTGATTCGGCGGGCAGGATGCGGACGCGCGTGACTCCGTGCAACAGAGCGTGCTTGCAGGCGTTGAGTTTGGGCAGCATACCGCCGGAGACGACGGCGGATTTTTCAAGCGCGGGAATCTCTTTCAGCGAGAGCCAGCGCATGACGTTGCCGTCCGCGCCTTTGACGCCGGGGACGTCGGTGAGGAAGACGAGGGCGTCGGCCTTGGTGGCGATGGCGCACGCGGCAGCCATCTCGTCGGCGTTGATGTTGTAGTACTCGCCATCGAATCCGAGCGCGATGGACGAGATGACGGGAACGGCTCCCATAGCCCAGATGGCGTCGAGCCAGCGTGGGTCGGTGGCGGCGATCTCTCCGACGAATCCGAGGTCGGGGTTGGTCTTCTTCTTACGCGCTCGGAAGACGTGACCGTCGCCTCCGGAGAGTCCGACGGCGGCCTGGCCGTGGGTTCCGAGGGCTGCGACGAGCGACTTGTTGACGCGGCCGGCGAGGACCATGAGTGCGGCGTCGCGGGTCTCGGCGTCGGTGATGCGGAGGCCGGAGATGAACTCGCTCTTCTTGCCCATCTGCGCGAGCGTTCTGGTGAGCTGGACGCCTCCACCGTGGACGACCGCGACCTGGTTGCCGTCCTTGACGAGGTCGGCGATGGCCTGGCCACAGGCGTGAAGAAGGATCTTATCTTCGAGGGCGGCACCGCCCAGTTTAACGACGTATTTCATAGAAGTCCTTCCGACTCTTCCCAGCCAAACATCAGGTTCATGTTCTGCACGGCCTGCGCTGCCGCGCCTTTGAGCAGGTTGTCGAGGCAGGAGACGAGGACGAGGCGTTTGCCGTCCTGGGCAAGGTGAAAGCCGATGTCGCAGAAGCTGGTGCGAACAACGTGCTGGATCTGGGGCAGGCCCGGGGTCTTGTGCAGACGAACCATGGGACGGCCTGCATAGAATGTGCCGAAGACGCGAGCAATATCCTCCGGTGTCATCTTGGATGCGAGGCGGACATAGATCGTCGCCAGAATCCCGCGGGGAATGGGAAGAAGGTGCGGCGTGAACTGGATCTGGTCCTCGGTGAGGTGGAGCTGCTCGAGCAGTTCGCCCGTGTGGCGGTGGCCGAAGACGGAGTACGCGGAGAGGTTGTCGGCCGCGTACATGAAGTGGGTCTTCGGGGTTGCTGCTTTGCCGGCTCCGCTGACTCCGGACTTGGCGTCAGCGATGATTCCGTGGTCAGGGTTGAGGAATCCGCCCAGCGCGAGCGGCGCGAGGGCGAGGATGATCGTGGTCGAATAGCAGCCGGGGTTGGCGACGAGGCGCGCGTTGCGGATGGCGTCCCTGTGAAGCTCGGGCGCCCCGAAGGCGGCTTCAGCCTGTATCTTCTGGGCGGCTGCGGGGTCGGCGTCCGTCAGGTTGTAGACGGCGCGGTTGGCTGGATCCTGAAGGCGCCAGGCGCCGCTGAGGTCAACCACCCGGATGCCACGGGCGAGGGCCTCGGGCGCCCACTGGCGAGATTGCTCATGGGGTGTAGCGAGAAAAAGAAGGTCGATCCTCTCTTCGACGAGGCGGTCCCAGGTGAATGGCTGGATTGGATCGCCGAGGCCCGCAGCGGTGGCAAGCTGGGGGTGGAGGTCGCCGAGATGCACCGGATGCGCCGGGGCTGGCTCGTTGAGACGGCCGAGGAGCAAGGGATTAACCGCGAGACGGGGGTGACCGAGCAGGAGGCGGACGAGTTCTCCGCCGGAGTATCCGCTGACGCCCGCGACTGCGACCCTGCGTTGATGAGATGGGGTGAGATTAGCCAATGTATGCTGCAATTCTTCCGCGAAGGGTGCTGGCCTGGGCCATATCCGGGCAGATGATGAGGACGGTGTCGTCGCCGGCGATGGTTCCGACTACTTCCGGCCAGTCTTCATAGTCAATTCCGGCGGCTACAGGTTGGGCGCTGCCGGTGGTGGTGACGAGGACGACGAGATTCTGGGCCTGGCGGGCCTCCAGACCAAAGCTCTGAAGGACGTTCTGGATATCGGGAAGGTCGTCGCCTTCTTCCGACGGAATGCTGGGGAGCTGGTAGCCTGCGGGACCTTTGGAAAGTTTGAGTTCGCGGATGTCACGGGAGAGCGTCGCCTGGGTTACGTGGAAGCCGCGGCCAGCGAGCTTGAGGCGCAGTTCGTCCTGGCTGGGGACGTGGCTGGTGCCGAGCACCTCGCGGATAGCGGAATGACGCTGCTGCTTCATGGAATGGCCTGTGGCATGAGTCGGGGAGTAGGTCTCATGACCGATGCATAAAGATACATTTACATGTATAAATATACACAAGCTCGACGTCAAGCTCAGAACACATATCGTTTAGCCTAATTCAACACAAGGAACTTTGGGGACGTTTTGATTTTCTCGAAGTATAGTGAAGCATGGACTGGTTAACAGCAGATCATCAGGATTGGCAGCGGTCTGCCGGTTCAGCGGCGGATCCTTCGGTTGTGCGTACGCTGGTTGATCCGCGCTTCGACCAGGACTCGTGTGGGGTTGGTTTTGTGGCGACGCTGGACGCGGTCGCGTCGCATGGGATTCTGGAGCAGGCTTCGACGGCTTTGGCTCGGCTCGCACATCGCGGGGCGGTGGCGGCGGACGGCAAGAGCAGCGATGGGGTGGGGCTGATGACGGCGATTCCGGCCGACTACCTGCTTTCGGCTTGCGGCTTGACGCTAGAGTCGGGACAGGCGCTTGGAGTCGGGATGCTGTTTCTTCCGACGGGTGCTTCGGGGGATGAGGCGCTGCTGGAGCGGTGTATCGTCTCGCAGGATCTGAAGGTGCTGTGTTGGCGCGATGTTCCGACGAATCCGGACAGCCTGGGTGAGATTGCGCTTTCGACGATGCCGGGGATTCGGCAAGTTTTGATCGTGGATGCTCCGGATGCGGACGCTGAGACGATGGAGCGGCGGCTCTACCTGGCGCGGAAGCAGTTTGAGCGGATGCATGAGGCTGGTCAGGTCTCGAGCTATCTCTGCTCGCTCTCATCCAAGACGCTGATTTATAAGGCGATGTGCTCGGGCAAGCTGCTGCGGGAGTTCTATCCGGATCTTGCGGATGCGCGGTATGCGACGCCGTTCGCGATCTTCCATCAGCGGTATGCGACCAATACCGCTCCTACATGGCATCGGGCCCAGCCCGGGCGGGTGCTGGCGCACAATGGCGAGATCAATACGGTGTGGGGCAACCGGGCGCGGATGACGGCTCGGGATGCGACGCTTCCGGTAGAGTGCAAGCCGGTTTTGACCAAGGGCGGAACGGATTCGACGAGCCTGGATGAGGCGATCGAGCTGCTGGCGCGGAACGGACGGACGACGGCTGAGGCGGTGCGGATGTTGCTGCCGCCGGCGGCGGTGGGACATCAGGGTTCGGCCTTTCTTCGCTACAACACGGACTGCGCGGAGCCGTGGGACGGTCCGGCGGCGATTGCGTTCTCGGATGGCCGGTTGGTGGGAGCGGCGCTCGACCGGAACGGCCTGCGGCCTTGCCGGTTTGCGATTACGGCGGATGGATTGGTGGTGGCCGGGTCGGAGGCTGGACTGGTCGATCTCGATCCGGAGCGGGTGACGCATAGCGGACGGCTTGGGCCGGGGCAGATGATCGTCGTCGACCTGGCGGAACACAGGGTTTATGAGGATGAGGCGCTGCTGGCGCTGTTTGACGCAGGGACGGCCTATCGGGAGGTTCCGGCGGAGATGACGCTGGCCGGGATCGAGGGCGCTCACCTGGATGGGGCGGAGCTGCTGGCAGCGCAGCGAGGGTTCGGGTACACGCGGGAAGATGTGAAGATGATCCTGCAGCCGATGGCTGCGGAGGGCAAGGACGCGGTCTGGTCGATGGGAGACGATACTCCGCTGGCGTTCCTGGCGCGGGCTCCGCGGCCGGTGTATGCGTACTTTCGTCAGCGTTTTGCGCAGGTGACGAATCCTGCGATCGACCCGCTGCGCGAGGCCTGCGTGGTGAGTCTGCATACGCGGCTTGGACCGTGGCCGCATCTGCTGGACAAGAATGCTATGCTTCCGGGGCTTTCGTTGAGTTCGCCTTTCCTTTCGACGGGACAGGTTGCGGCTCTGCGGGCGGGAACTTACAGCCATGTGGAAGAGCTGCGGCTGGCGGAGTTGGCCTGCGTGATCTCGCCGGGACTCAAGCTTTCGGCGGCGTTGGACGAGATCTCCGACCGGGCGGTTGAGCTGGTGCGGAACGGGGCCCGGATCCTGCTGCTGTCGGATCGTGCGGGGTCGGCGGAACTGATCCCGGTGCCGATGGCGCTGGCAACCGGAGCGGTCCACCAGGCGCTGGTTGCGGCTGGGCTGCGGACGCTGGCAGGGCTAGCGGTTGAGGCGGGGGATTGCCGGGATATTCATCATGCGGCGGTGCTGATCGGTTATGGCGCGGGGGCGCTGTGTCCGTGGCTGGCGCTGGAGACGGGAATGGCGCTGACGCCTGCGGGTGGGGATCGGGCGGCGAGCGAGCAGAAGATGCTGAAGTCGCTGGATGCGGGGCTGGCCAAGGTGATGTCGAAGATGGGCATCTCAGTGGTCGACAGCTATCGCGGGGCGCATCTCTTTGACATCCTGGGGCTGCACCAGAGCGTAGTCGATCGATGTTTTGTGGACACGCCGGCACCGCTTTCAGGGATCGGTTTTGAGGAGCTGGATGCTCATCTGCGGGCCACCTGGCAACCGCCGGTGACGGCAGTTCCCGCGGCTTCGGTGGACCTGCCGGACTATGGATGGGTCCGGTTCCGCAAGGCTGACCTGGCGGAGCCGCACGCGTGGCAGCCTCCGACTGTAAAGGCTTTGCAATCAGTCGTAGGGAGTGCGCGTGGGGTTCCTCCGCCGGTTGATCCTGCGGGTGCTTTCGCGATCTATACGCAGGGGGTCACGAGCCGTGAGCCTTCGGTGCTGCGGGATCTGCTGGAGATTCGGCCGGCGGGTACGGAGATTGGCCTCGACCAGATCGAGGCGTCTTCGAGCATTGTGAAGCGTTTTGTCGCAAGCGCTATGTCGCTTGGATCACTGAGTCCTGAGGCGCACCAGACGATTACCGCGGCGATGAATGCGCTGGGGGGCAGGTCGAACACGGGCGAGGGCGGCGAGGACCGGGATGTCTACCGGGTTCGGCCAGCGTTGGTTCCGAAGGGATCGCCGAGTGGCTCGGATGGACAGCGGTCTGCGGTACAGAACGGCGGCGGGGTTGCCGTGGCGGAGCGTCTGGCTGCGGCTCCTGCGGTGCATGTTTCGCTGAATAACAAGATCAAGCAGGTTGCGTCGGGACGCTTTGGGGTGACTGCGGAGTATCTTGCTCATGCGGAAGAGATCGAGATCAAGGTCGCGCAGGGAGCCAAGCCTGGAGAAGGTGGACAGCTGCCGGGGCATAAGGTCAGTGGATTGATCGCGCGGCTGCGACATGCTCAACCAGGGGTTTCACTTATTTCTCCGCCACCGCACCACGATATCTATTCGATCGAGGATCTGGCACAGCTGATCTATGACCTGAAACGGGTGAATCCCAGGGCTGCGGTTGGGGTGAAGCTGGTGTCCTGTTCAGGTGTTGGGACGGTTGCGGCGGGTGTGGCAAAGGCCTATGCGGACTTTATCGTGATCGCCGGGAATACGGGCGGGACGGGAGCCGCGGCGCTTTCGAGCATCAAGTATGCCGGCAATCCGTGGGAGTTGGGTCTCGCCGAGGCGCAGCAGGTGCTGATGCACAACGGGATGCGTGGCCGGGTCCGGCTGCGTACCGATGGTGGTCTGGCTACGGCGCATGATGTGCTGGTTGCCGCGCTGCTGGGTGCGGATGAGTATGCTTTTGGGACTTCGGTGCTGGTGGTGCTGGGTTGCGATATGGCTCGGCAGTGTCATTTGAATACTTGTCCGACGGGAATTGCGACGCAGAAGCCGGAGCTGCGGGCCAAGTTTCGTGGGAAGCCGGAGTATGTTGTCCAGTTCTTTGAGCAGATGGCGGAGGATCTTCGGCACCTGCTGGCTCGGTATGGGCTTCCTTCTCTCGAGGCTGCGATTGGGCGGACGGATCTGCTGGAGCAGGTTCGGTTTGAAGGGAATCTGGATCTTCAGCCGATGCTGGAATCTGTTGGCGATGGACCACGGCGGTGGATGGGGGTTCGGAACGATCGTCCTGAGACGGTTGCTCCGCTGGACGAGGCGTGGGTTGAGCCGGCGATCGCTGCGCTTCATGCTGGGGAGCGGTATGTGGTTCATTCCACGGTTGATAATGGGGATCGTTCGCTGGGGGCGCGGCTGGCCGGAGAGTACGCGTTGAACCTTGTGGAGGATGGCGCGGGGACTCCGGACGCGGAGTTCAACCTCTCGGGGATCGCTGGGCAGTCGTTTGGGGCGTTCGCGGTTAAGGGTATGTCGTTGATTCTAGAGGGGCAGGCGAATGACTTTGTCGGGAAGGGATTGTCGGGCGGGGAGATTGTGATTCGCGCGACTGGCCTGGCGGCGAAGGATAGTGCTCAGCATGTGATTCTCGGAAATGTGGCGCTTTATGGGGCCACGGCGGGGTCCTTGTATGCGGCTGGACGGGCTGGGGAGCGGTTCGCCGTGAGGAACTCGGGTGTGACGGCGGTGGTCGAGGGGGTTGGCGACCATGGTTGCGAGTACATGACGGGTGGGACGGTTGCGGTGCTTGGCCGGACAGGGATGAACTTCGGGGCGGGGATGACCGGGGGGATCGCCTGGGTGCGGGATGAGGACGGGTCGTTCGTTGCGGATCAGCGGTATCATGTTGATTTCATGGAGCCTGTTAGCTTTGACGCGTCCGGAGATGAGGCTCAGCAGGAGCTTCGGGGGTTGCTGGAGGTTCATGCGCGCAAGGCTTCGAGTACGCTGGCGGCTACGCTGCTGGAGCAGTGGCCGGCGCGGGTTTCGGGGTTTGTGCGGTTGACTCCTAAGCCGCAGGTTTAGGCGGGTAATGGCCTGGAGTGTGGTGGCGGACCCACCTTAGCGACGGTGAGACATGTCGCGAAGGTGGGGCACCCAACTTCTTACTCTGGTCCGCGACCGTGGGCTGCGGATGGGGGATCTGTGGAGTTCTTGGTCATTTTCGTGCGGTAGAACGTGGGCCGTTGTGCGGCATTCGTGGATAGCTTTTGCGCGTTTTCTCGCTTTGAAGATCGGTTGCTCCTCGAACCCCGGGGTGTGCCGGGGCTGGGGGCCAGGACCGGTTCGTGACCGGGCGGATTGTGGGTGATGCATAAATATGCACGCAGCGATGGTTCGGCGACGGACGAGCCGGGGCGGGGGTGGGGTGGATTGGCAATCGTTGGGTAGTTTGGATAGAGTGGCGTCACTGAGCGGGAAATGAATTACGGTTCAGTCTTTGCCGTCATCGGACTTCGTCGGTGGATCGGCGGCGGGGGGAGGCGGGATCTGAGGCGCAGGGAACTGAATACGGAGGCGGGGTTGAAGATCGAGGGCCTGGGGCGGCAGGGGGCGGGTGCGGAGAAGTACCAGCGCATTCTGGATGCGGCGGTTGATGTGATTGCTGAGAACGGGTACTTCAACTCTCCGGTGAGTGCGATCGCGGCGCGGGCGGGGGTGGCGGACGGGACCATCTATCTCTACTTCAAGAGCAAGGATGAGGTGCTGCGGACGGCGATCGATACGACGTTTGCTCGTTTCTATGAGCGGGTGGAGGAGGAGTTTGAGCGGGTGAAGGGGCCGCGGGAGCAGCTGGAGTTCATCGCGCAGGTTCATCTCGAGAGCCACTCGGTGAACCGGAGCATGGCGATCCTGATGCAGACGGAGATGCGGCAGAGCGCGAAGTTTATCGCGGAGTTCTCGCATAAGCACCTGGTGAAGTACATTGCGGTGGTGCGGGAGGTGATCCGGCGGGGACAGAAGGAGGGGCTGTTTCGCGGGGATATCTCGGATGGGGTGGTGGCGCATTGCCTGTTTGGAGCGATCGATGAGCTGTTGAGTTCGGCGGTGTTCACGGGGCGCACGTATGATGCGAAGGCGACCGCGGCACAGGTTCTGGACGTTTTGTTCAATGGCATTATGACCGGGAACGAAGGCGCGGCAGGGAACAGAGAGACGGGCGCGGGAGAGACGGATGTTTGATCTGAAGACAGTGAACGATGTGTTTGGGATGGTGGGATCGCGGGGGGACAAGGTCGCGATGCTTTGGCAGGATAAGAGTGGGACGTGGCAGCCGATTACTTCGGCGCAGTTTTATTCCAGGGTGCGGGCGCTGGCGAAGGTGTTGCAGGAGTGGGGCGTGGGGAAGGGGGACCGGGTCGCGATTCTGAGTGAGAATCGGTGGGAGTGGCCGGTGACTGACTTCGCGACGCTGGCGGTGGGTGGGATCGATGTGCCGCTGTATGCGACGCTGACGCCGGACCAGGTGGGGTATATGCTGCGGGACTCGGGCGCGAAGGTGGTGGTGGTTTCGACGAAGGACCAGTACGACAAGATAGTGGGGGCGGGGGAACTGCCGGAGTTGCAGCATGTGGTGGTGATGGATGCGGGGGCGTTTGGCAATGCGGAGTCCTTTGGGGCGCTGATGCATGGGGCCGATGAGATCAAGGGGAGCGATGCGGGGTTCGATGCGTTGGTGGGCGAGGCCAGGCCGGAGGATGTGGCTACGTTGATCTACACGTCGGGCACGACGGGGGAGCCGAAGGGCGTGATGCTGACGCACGGGAACCTGGCGAGCAATGTGAGTCTCTCGACGGGGCCGCTGGGCTTTACGGATCGGGATAGCTGTATCTCGTTTCTGCCGCTGTCGCATGTGACGGCTCGGCATACGGACTATGCGTTTATGTGTCATGGAATGCGGCTGGCTTATCTGCCGAAGTTCGACCTGCTTCCGGCGGCGATGAAGGCGGTGAAGCCGACGGTGTTTATCGGGGTTCCGAGGGTCTACGAGAAGATTAGGCAGGGGGTGGAGGCGAAGTCGGCGGGGTCGGCGGTGAAGAAGGCTATTTTGAACTTTGCGTTGAAGGTGGGGAAGGCGAATCGGGAGGCTACGATGCGGGGGGAGGGGCACTCGGGGCTGGTTTGGGGGATGGCTCATAAGCTGGTTTACTCGAAGATCCGGGAGGCGTTTGGGGGGTGTGTGGGGACGTTTGTTTCGGGGGGGGCTCCGCTGGGGATGGATACGGCGGGATGGTTTGCGGATGCGGGGATCCGGATCATGGAGGGGTATGGGCTGACGGAGACTTCGCCGGTGATCGCGGTGAACTATCCTTCGGCTTACAGGATTGGGACGGTGGGGAAGCCGCTGAGGAATGTGGACTGCCGGTTCGCGGAGGATGGTGAGCTGGAGGTGAGGGGGCCTTCGGTGTTCATCGGATATTGGAAGAAGGAAAAGGAGACGAAGGAGAGTTTCACGGAGGATGGGTGGTTCAAGACGGGGGATATCGGGAATATCGATGGGGATGGATTTCTGTCGATCACGGATCGCAAGAAAGAGCTGCTGAAGACGAGTGGGGGTAAGTTGATTGCGCCGCAGCCGATCGAGAATAAGCTGAAGGCGAATACGATGGTCAGCTGTGCGGCGATGGTGGGGGATAAGCACAAGTTTGCGTGTGTGCTGATCTCGCCGAACTTTGCGGCGCTGGAGGGTTGGGCGAAGGGGCAGGGAATTGCCACGGGGGATCGGGCGGTGCTTGTCAAAGACCCGAAGGTGGTGGCGATGTACCAGGGGATCGTGGACCAGGTGAATGGGTCGATTGCGCACTTCGAGACGATGAAACGGATGACGGTGGTTCCGGATGAGTGGTCGGTCGAGGAGGGTGAGATGACGCCGAGCATGAAGCTGAAGCGGCGGGTGGTGGAGAAGAAGTATGAGCGGGAGATTGGGGAGTTTTATACGGACGAGGCCAGTTCGAAGGCTTCTTAAGTGCGTCCTGCCGGACGGGCTCACTGCGCGTGGTGCGGTCACGGGGCCTTCGGCAAGACCTTCGTGACTTGTATACCTTTTCTTGGCTGGATTGGGCGCGTGGGGCCTTCCGTTGGTCGGCTTGAGGATTGTACTTGAGACAGGCGGTGCCGATTGCAGGGGAGCGGCCCGGAGGGGTTCCGTGGCGCTCCGGCCCACCTTAGCGACGATGAGACGTTGCGCCGAAGGGGGGGCACCCAACTTTATACCAACAGGAAAATCTGCTCTAGTTTGAAACCTTGCCGACCAAATTGAGGTCGATTGAGACGTCGTTCTCCGCCTTCCAAATCATGAAGCTCGGATTTTTGAGTCCCCACTGAACATAGGGAATGACGAATTGTGCTTTCGCCGTTGCTTTGGAGCCTTCCATGTGAATCTGCATTGGTACTGTGACGTCATGCACGGTGGCGAGCAAGGTCAGGACTCCTGCTACCTGGATGGTTGAGTCACCTGACGGGGTGATCGTTCCCGTGTAACTCTTTGGCGTAAATGTAACTGTCGTGAATCGATCCACCTTGAGAATGTCCTTATTCATCTTCTTATCGCGACCGTCGTTGCCGGTCTTGCCGCTTCCGGCAGCGACGACGACACTGCCGGACATCTCCGGTGCGCTTCGGTCGAAGTCGATCGATCCGGACTGAAGATGGAAGGTTCCGTTGACGATCTCGTGGTTGGTCTTGAGCGTCATCCTGACCTCGCTCGCATCTGGGTTGACGGCGAACGTCTGATGCTGCCCATGGGCGGTGCTGGCAAGCATGACGGCGAGGGCGAGTCCGGTGAGCATCTTCATCGATCTTCTCCTGATCTGTTCTCAATGTTGGCGACCCGCTGATGCAGGACGATGGATTGGTTGAGCCAAAGCGAAATGGAAACGACCTGTTTGTCGGACAGGTATTCATGGCCGGGCATGTCTGTACCCGGAATGCCAAACTTGATGATCTGCGCGAGGCGCAGGATACGTCTCGTGGAAGGATCAGACGCTGTGAGGTGCAGCCACGGGCCCGCCTGGAGGTCCGGCGGAAGACGGGTGAAATGCGACTTCCACTCGGATCGTGTGAGGCCTCCTGGTTCGTGGCAGGTGGCGCAGTATTCCATATAGAGATGCGCACCTTCCTTTGGACTGCCGGCGGCGATTTCGCTTTCAGCGGGCTGCCACCTCTGCTCGACGGTGATATGCTCCGCGTACTGTGGGCTCTTCAGGCTGCCGAGATAGTGGACGAGATCGTCACCGCGAGTAGAGTCGTTGAACAGATATCCATAGGAAGGCATGAAGGATGCATGGCTCACCTCGCGCGGGTTGAAGAAGTGAGCCTTCAGCCAGAGAGACGAACGGCGACCGCCTACCTGTGTGAGGTCCGGGCCTTGTCTCCGATTGCCGATCAGTGGAGGATGTTGCGAACGTAGATCCTCGATGGCTCCTGCCGGTCCCCACATCAAGACATCCGGACTACCTGGACGGACATATTGTGAGTGGCAGTTGATACATCCTTCCGCGATGTAGACCTGTCTTCCGCGTTCTTCGGCGGTCAAGGTGGGTTGCGATTTGCGTCCTGATGCGGATGAGGCAAGGTAAATGCAAAGCGCAACAGCCAGAGCCGCACCGACGAGTGTGGTCTCGCGCCAGTAGTGGCGGACGTACGGGATGAATGCCGGCCCCAGAATCAGGACGGCGGCGAGCACTACGAATGGAATTGGAACCTGTCTAAGGTGCTGCGCCATGCCGATGCCCATCGCGGAACCAAACCAGCCCGCGACTGCGTAGATCATGCCGACCCTGAAGGTTCTCTGATGAGGCGATGTTGAAGGGGCCAGGAAGAGGGGATACGCTACGAGCGCGACAGAGTAAAGCGATACGCCCGTCGGGTAGAGCAGCGATGCGAGCAGAACCTGGCCGGGCTGATGTAAGAGAAGGCAGGCGAACGAAAGAGCAAGGACGGCCAAACCAAGTACGACGGAGAGACCCCGCCGCCGCAGAAGGAACGCGCTCGCAAGGGCTGACGTGAGGTGGATGATACCGTTCGCCCGAAGATGAAAGGTACCCTGCCAGGTACCGGCCTTGAGGGAAGGGGTGTTCTGGATAATGAAGAAGGCAGCGGAATCGAGCCAAATGAGTGCGGTGAATGCTGCCAGCACCACTCCAAACGAGAGCTCCCTTCGGTGTACGCCTTCGTCGCAGGATGCATCGGGAGGTAGTGTCTTCGATGCGGCAAAGATGCCACCAAGGCAGAGAAGCGCGGCTGTGACGGATTGCGTGTTTGGCGTCGCAGTGAACAACGCTGGAAGATTGCAGACGAAGTAGCCAATCCCCGTTCCGGCGCCGATCTTCCAGAGCCCATGCTTCGGGCCGATCCAGAGTTGGAGGTTTGAAACAAGGGTGACGGTGAGCATCCCTAGTCCGGAGCCGACTAGAAAGGACAGTGCGATGCTTCCGGGCAGGTTGAGTGGAAGCACCGTGAGCGCGGCGGCCGCGCCGCAGATGATGTATGAGATCTGCAGGCGCAGGCGGGGCCAGGGCTCGAACGCCCTGAGCGTCGCGAGCAGGCTCAACGCGATGCCGCCAGACGCCATCGTGGCCATGATTTGCTGAAGATGAGCGCCTGCAATCCCGATCTGATTGAGCCGATTGAGGAAGGCGAATTGCGCAAAGATCAGGAAGTAGATGTAGGTGATTGCGACGAGGCAGACGCCGCGCCACCCTGCCGCGAGATTGCTGAACCTAGATGCGGGCATTTGGCAGCCATCCTCTGGCTAAACCAAGAAATTGGATGAGAGCGATGGCTCCATCCGTGAGCGCAACGCTGGACCATCCTGGCTCGAGCGCCCCGGACGCCATCTTGACGACGACGAAAACCGCGACGAGCGCACGCGTGATCGCGGTCAGCAGCCAGACGACTTCGAGCCTGTCCGACGGCACGTCCTTGAGGGCCTGCAAGCCCCCGTAGAGGCAGGCCAATCCCACCGACAGAACGAAGACGCCGATATACGAGAGGAATGGCAGCGTGTCGGAGGCCACGTGGAGCCTCATCAACCGGAGCGCGAACTCCGGTGCGACGATGAGCAGAAGGCCGGTCGAGGTGTCGGAGAGTCCGGTCAGGAATTGATATGCGATCAGGAGTGGGCGCTTCATGAACTTACCGCCGCAATCTGCCGAGGCATGGAAGCATTGGTTTCGCCAAGGAGCGAAGATGCATTGCGAAACCAATCGAGCGAGGCGACAAGGATCAGGATGCCGAGAAGCAATCGAAGTGCGTAAATGCTGTTCCGAAGAGGCCCCGGCGTAATGGAGAAGGACGGATCGGAACCCTCTCGCCAACCCGCAAAGAACATGATGGCAACATAAGCTGCGACGCTCGCCTGCCAGAGGTAGAAGGACCAGGATCTGTTAAATATCCAGCCATCCTTCCCCATCAACTGGACAAGAACAAAGATCAGCAGACTGGATACGAAGCCGGCCATCGCCAGCAGGGAGTGTCCAACCAGACCATCCGTGAACTTGAAGTGGTCGAGGACGCCTGGCAGGAACAGCATCCATCCCGTGGGAACCAGGATCGACCACCAGCACAGAAAGGCGATGCGCCAACGTCGGGTATTTTCGTGCCAATGGAACCCGCTGTAGTAGGCGGGCGTGAGCGGAATCCAGACGAGCAGGCTGCCGAGGCTTATCCATTGGGTCGGCTTATGATGACTCACGTCGGCTCTGCCCAATCCCAGAGACAAGAGACATTCAGCCGCGAAGACGATCCACGCCAATGCGATCGTTGGCGAACCACGACGCTCGCGGTCGCTGATGCCAAATGGAAGCAACAGCAGAATCGCAATGATGACGAGCGTGGATTCAAGCTGGCTGGCGCCTGTGGGTCCACCCGTGTCGGGATTGACCGGCGGGTACAGCGCAGGACTCGAGGCGATATAGATGAGAGCCGGTACTAAAAGCAAGAGTGCAAGTCCTGCAAACTTCAGAGTTCGTGCGGTCAAGAGACTGGAAGTCCTTCCGCGATATTCGATCACAAACGCCGCGGCGAGCAGGCCCCACAGACACAGCAGGGCACATGGAAACAGCACACGCGAATATCCGGTCCAATCGAGGAAGAGCTTTCCGCTGGAGTGCCCGCTCAGCCAACTCGATGAGCCAACTCCGAGGGCGGCAGACCAAAGCCAGAGTACAGGTGACGCCCAACGCGCTGCCGGTACGCGGCGGACTCCGTAGACAACAAACAAGAATCCGACCAACGGAAGACTGCACCAGCCGTAGAGCTGCAGGTTCATGTGAACGGGCATCCATCGCCCATAAGTCCAATCACCAAGAAGCGGATCGATCCGGGGCAGGAGGAGCATTGTGGCCAGCAGAACGCCCACACAGTTTGCCACGACGAGCCACAGCAGGCTATGCCATGCGGTGGCGGCCATGACCTGCCTGCCAGCGATCGATTGCCTCTCCGACTGAGATGCTTCGGCTGCATCGGGGACGAAGTCCATTGAGCTAGAAAGGCTCATGAATGCTCCCGTCGCGCATCTCGATCAGGCGCCCGCACCTTGCAGCCAACGTTCGGTCGTGCGTTGCCATGACCAGCGTCACCCCTTCGTTCGCGACGATCTCAAGCAACAGGTCGAATACCATCGCGCTCGTCGATTCATCCAGCGATCCGGTCGGCTCGTCGGCCAACAGAATGCGAGGCTTGTTCATCAGTGCCCGGCAGAGGGCGGTCCTCTGTCGCTCGCCTCCGGACAACTTTTGAATCTTCGACCCGAGACGATGGCTCAGGCCGGTGCGGTCTGTCAGTTCGCGAAGCCTGTCCCTTGCGGCTTTTCGATCCAGTCCAGCCGCGACTGTCGGGATGAGACAGTTTTCTTCAAGGGTTAGATCGGGAATCAGGTTGTGCAGCTGGAAGACGAATCCGACCTCGTGCCGCAACAGATGCAATGGGTTGCCAAAGGGCTTCAGTTCTCTGCTGTTCACAGCGATGCGCCCGATGTCAGGACTATCCAATCCCCCGAGCAGATGTAACAGGGTGCTCTTGCCACAGCCGGATGGTCCGCAGAGCGCTACCGTCTCACCCTGAAAGCCTGTGAAGTTGACTCCGCGCAGGACGGCGATGGCCCCGTCGTCATAGCTCTTCCAGACGTCTGTCGCGAGTAGGACAATCGGTGGCGTGGGACTTCTGTTCGAAGTTGTCATTCGAATCGAAGCGCCTCCACCGCGCGGATGCGCGTCGCGTAGACTGCCGGATAGAGAGCACCGGTAACTCCCGTCATCAGCGCGAGCAGAATGACAATGACGACCACGGACGGCTGCACGGATGTGTCAACATAGCCGTGTAGCGCGGGAATGAGCTTGAGCGCAAACAGAAAGGCCGTACCAATGAGCAATCCAACGACGGCGCCAAACACGGAGACGAGTGCGGACTCTCCGAAGATCATCGTGGCAATCTGACCTGGAGAGAACCCGTTTACCCGCAGGATGGCAATCTCTCGAATCCGAGTGAACACGGACATGATCATCGTATTGGCCACCCCGAGCCCACCAAGCAATAGACCGCAACCACCGACCGCCCATGCGGTCGCCTTTAGAATCTTGAACTGCGAATAGCTGCGCGTGAACTCTTCGTCTTCCAGTGCGACAAGGCTGGGATAGCTGCGACGAACCGAGGCTTTTAATTCCGGAATATCCTCTTTGCTTCGCAGCTTGATTGTGATGACGGAGGAGGAACCCTCCTTGTGGAAGAAGGCTTGCGCGGAGGACAATGGCATAAACACTCCTCCATCTTCGAAGCCATTTGCAGTCTTGATAACCCCGACGACGTGAAAGGCCGCGTGGCCTATCTCCACTGTCTTTCCAACTGTGGCGCTCATAAACTCTGCCGCGCGTTGACCAAGCACAACCCCGTTGGGGTCCTTGCCGAAGTCCTCTCTCGTGCCCCCGATCCAGGATGCCTTCCGCAAACGTGCATCGGCATCCGTGATTCCGAAGCACGTGATGATGGGATGGTCGCTGCTCGAGACGATTCCAAACAACACCGGGTCTGCGTGCTGGACGATTGGCCACGAAGAGATCGTCTGGACCGCTTCAGAGGGTACGCTGCTGAAAAAGAGATCAGAGACATTGCGCTCAAAGACGATGATCTGGCTGTCGCTTGAGAGAATGCCGGAGAACATCTCCACGGCACCCTGGAGGACCGTGACGATTGTCAGCATGGCCGCGACGCTGAATGCTATACCGGCGATACTGATGAGCGACCGGATGCGATGCCGGAGCAGATTGGTCACGATGAGCTTCAGGAAGATCATCGAGCGCCGCCAACTGCTGGAGAGCAGACGCTTTGAGTAAGCTGCGCAGCTTCTTCACCAAGGTCCGCGCGAAGATCGCGAAGAAAAGTAACGCCGGGTCGCAATGCAATCAAGCGATCCAGCGCGCGATCGCCCAAGCCAATGAGACGCAGAAGCCGCTCCGCTGCTCCTTCGATTCCTAGGGTGAGGGCTAGGTTCGGGCGTCCTAGGGCGAGATCTTGCGATGTGGTCTTACCACTTTCATCCGAGCCTTGAAGAAGATCCTTCAAGTCGTCCACGATCTGATAGCTCAGGCCCCAGAACAGGGCCACGCGTTCGAGGAGCTGCAACTCTTTTTCCGAGGCGCCGCCGAGCAGGGCAGGCAAGACTAAGGTGAGGCGGATCAGGGAGACAGTTTTTCCAATCGCCGTTCGCTCGGCTGTTCTTCGATCGTGGGGGAGGGACGCGTAGTGGAGGTCCATGCTCTGCCCATTGAGTAGCCCATCCACTCCAAGATTCAATTCGACGTACTCCAGCGCGCGACGTTGTCGGTCCTGGGCTCCCCCGGCCACGGCCCTCCAGGTGAGTGCATAGGCTCGATTGACGAGGGCGAGTGCGGCCAGGATGGCCCCTGCATCTCCGAAATCGATGTGGACGCAGGTGATGCCACGACGTTCTGTCGCATCGTCCATCGCCGGAAGGTCGTCGAAGATGAGAGACGCTGTATGAAAGTATTCCAGGCCAATCGCCATGTCGGTTGCGAGTCCCTCTGGGAGTCCATAGCCGAGGGCGACCTGCAGGACGATCTCCGGTCTCATCAAGCTGCCGGGATTGTTCAAGACGCGGCTGAGTGCTTCCCTCAGGTGTGGCTCGAGCGCACCCGGCAACGGCATGGAGTTCGAAAAGTCCTTCCTTAGTCGAGTTTTCTGCGAGCCGTCCATATACTCCCGTTACTTCTCGTTGACCGTCTGTGCCTGAGGCGCCGCGCCCAAGAGCGGGTGGCAACGGATCAGGATTGGCAACCCGCCATGTCATAAGACGATCTCTTCTCTTCCTTTGATAGCACTTGCCGATGGGGGAGGGCATGACGATTTGTTCATAGACAAAGGAATGACGGACGCACAACTGAAAGTAGCGGAGCCTCATGCTAAGTTACAGATCAGTAGGCCTAAAGACACCCGAGAGACACGGGCGTTTTTCTTGCTCCAGAGAAGGAAGGTCCGTCGCCCGTTGCAATGAAACCTTCTGAGATTCGGTCCCTACCTTGCTCAACGGCTTGGTTGATAGGCGAGGAATAAAGAGGCTCCGTTGAATCACCATCACATCGCTCAAGTGGCACTATCCATCCTGTGTGCTGTTCAGGCGATCGCCACCGTCGTGATCGATTTCAATCGGACCCACGCGACCAACCCGTTGTGGACAGGTCATGCGCGATTCCATCTTGTGTGGCAGAGTAGCACTGTCGTTTTCTTATCGGGACTCGCACTCGTTCTGATCTGGTATCCAGGCCCGAGCGAAGCCCAGCGGTTTTATCTCTCCG
>JAMFSC010000057.1 GCA_026225095.1 bacterium | reverse complement strand
CCACTGTCTCCTCCGGCGAAACCACCCGCCTCCAGATCCTCGACCTTGAACTCGATCTCCTCCGCCGCGAAGCCACCCGAGGCGGCGAGACCCTCAACCTCACACCGCAGGAGTTCGTCCTGCTCGAATACCTCTGCCGCAACGCCGGGCGCGTCGTCACCCGATCCATGATCCTCGACCAGGTCTGGGGCATGCGCATCCAGCCCGACACCAACGTCGTTGACGTCCACATCTACCGACTCCGTGGCAAGGTAGACACCGAGGGACGCAAGCCCCTCATTCGCACGCTCCGTGGAGTGGGTTATGTCCTCAAAGACAAATAATTCCTCAAAGTCGGATAGGTCCTCAAGGACCGATAGCAGCCGCAAGCCCGCAATGCGCAGCGCCGCCTGGCGCCTCTCCCTCTGGGCCACCCTCGCCTTCGCCGTCGGAACCACACTCGTCTTCCTCTTCCTCCAACGCTTCGTCGCCAATGATATCCAGCGGCGCAGCGACGCCTGGCTCTCGGGAGAGGTCGAGGTGCTTGGCGACGTCGCCCAGCACACCCCCAAGGGAGCCCTCTACAACGCCGTCGTCGAAGAGGTCGCCGAACTCGCCAGCAAGGAGATTCCAAACCATGTGCGCGAAGAAGGCCACGACGAACGCGGCAATGACTCGGTATTCTTCCTCCAGACCGGCCCCGATGGCGCGCTGACCCTGTGGGTCGGAGCAGGCAACGGGGCAGCCAATCTCGCCGCCATCCGGACCACGCGCATGGTGCCCGATCGTCCCCTGGACCTCCGCATCGCGGGCTTCGAGACCCCCTTCCGCGTCGCCATGCTGCGCACCCAGGATGGGGGAAGAGTCTATCTCGGGCTCTCCGAACGCGACGAGCTGCGCGTGCTCCGGTCCCTGCGCGGACGGTTCGTCCTCCTCTGGGTCCTGATCGTGCTGCTCGGCTTCACCATCGTCTTCTACAGCACTCGCCGCATGCTGGGCCACGTCCGCGAGATCACCGAGGCAGCCTCCCGCATCGGGCAGGCGGGCTTCACCACCGAATCCGATCTCAGCAGCCGCGTCCCTACCACCCAGCGGAACGACGAGGTCTCGCAGCTCGCCATTACCCTCAACCACATGCTCGAGCGCATCGAGAGCTCCATGCACCAGCTCCACACCATCACCGACTCCCTCGCGCACGATCTGCGCAGCCCCCTCACAGCCATCCGGGGCAAGCTCGAGGTCTATCTCTCCAGCGGCATCGCCGCCAATCGGGCTGAGCCCATCGTGTCTGTCCTCGAGGAGCTCGACCGCCTCTCCGAGTTCCTCAACAAGTCCCTCGATGTCGCCGAGGCCAAGGCTGACGCGCTCCGCCTCAGCCGTATCCCTATCGAGCTCGACGAGCTTATCCGTGTCATGATCGATCTCTACGAGCCGTCCATGTCGGATCGCGGCCTCCGAATCCAGCTTTCCAGCGGCGAGCCCGTCACCATCTCCGGCGACGCGGCGCTCGTCCATCGCATGATCTCGAACCTCTTCGACAACGAGCTCAAACACCTCCCGCCAGGCTCAACTGTCACCATGCGCCTGCGCCGAGAGGACGACTTTGGGGTCATGACGGTCGAAGACGACGGACCCGGATTCGCCCCGGAGATGCACGGCCACATGTTCGAGCGCCGGGTTAAGAGCGACGCCTCCTCGGGTCACGGCCTCGGACTCGCCTTCGTCGATGCCGTCGTTCGCGCCCACGGCGGAACCGTCACAGCGGCCAACCGCCCCGAGGGAGGAGCCCAGATCATCCTCCACCTTCCTCTCGCCACCGACCACGGCTCAAATCGCCAAGCTGCTCTCGCCCTTGCCTCCGAACCGTGATCTGCTCTTCAGAGCAGATCACGGTTGACACAAAGCCGGGCGCCCCACCTTCGCGACACGCCTCACTGCCGCCAGGGCGGGGCGCCACGGTATAAGGCAGAGTGCACCATCACTCGGCTCGCCTTAGGGGCTGTTGAAGCAATTCCGTTTTGCGTAAGGGCGCGGCTTCAGCTGATCAGCCGCGCCGTAAGTATCTCCTTGGGAACGCGGCTTTAGTCATTTCTCTGGTTGCTGTGGTTTCCGGTCACTGTGACTTTCAAGGCCGAAAGCCCGCCCCATAAGAGCCTCGGCCTCGGCCCCCAGACCCCGCGTGCCGGACTGCGAACCGGCTCGGGGGTTCCCCGACGGACTTCATTCGCGCGATAAACGCACCACAGCAGACCACTTTCGAATCAACGGCCGCTGTCCAGTTTTTCCATGCAACGGCCCACATTCTGCGCACGAAAAGCTTCTGGTGAAACATTGGGAAATTTCGATCGTTGCCCGCTAACCCTTTTAGAACACCATGGATGCAGGAGACTCGCAAAAACGGCGATTTCATACCACTTTATTAGAAATTCCGACCCAGGTGGTCTGACCACTTGGCGATGAATAGGGAGGCGAACCACCCCTTCAGGAGAACGGTATAATTGAAACAAAACATGGGTTGAGGGCCGTTCGAGGAACGCCTCTTTTTCATTCGGATGGTTAAGCCCTTTGAAATCTGACATTTTACTTATGGCCGGGCAATAGCCCCCCAGGGCAGTGTCGAAGACGGTCGCGAGGGAGCACGAATGAAGTTCTGGAGTCAGGTCGGAACCACTCTCGAGATGATCAGGTGGGAACACTCCATCTTCGCCCTGCCCTTCGCCCTGACCGGTGCGATGCTCGCCGCGGGAGGATGGCCCAAACCTGCCAAACTCTTCTGGATCGTGGTCTGCATGGTCCTGGCGCGCTGCTCCGGCATGGCCTTCAACCGTTGGGCCGATGCTGACCTCGACGCCGAAAATCCACGCACGAAGATGCGTGCGATCCCGGCCGGTCTGCTGTCGAAGGGCTTTGTCGGTGGCTTCACGGTGGTTACAGCGCTCCTCTTTCTCATCGCCGCAGCCCAGTTGAACCGTCTTACGCTTCTGCTGGCTCCGCTTGTGTTAGTCGTCCTGTTCTCGTACTCGTATACCAAGCGCGTCACACGGTGGTCGCACCTCTTTCTCGGCTTCGCGCTCGGAATCGCGCCGGCCGCAGCCTGGGTCGCGGTTCGGGGAACGCTCGACCTGCGGATCCTGGTACTGACGCTTATCGTCCTCTGCTGGGTCGGCGGCTTCGACCTGCTCTACGCCTGCCAGGACGCCGAGCACGACCGTCGTGTAGGCCTCAAGAGCCTGCCCGCTGCGCTTGGAGTCCACGGAGCGTTCTTCCTCGCCCGCGAGCTGCATCTGGTGATGCTTGGTCTGTCTCTTTGGCTGACCCGTCTCTTCGATCTGGGCGCAGTCACCTGGGTCGGTCTCGTCGTGGTAGCTGCGTTGCTGCTCTACGAACATCTGATTGTCTCGCCCACCGACCTGGGCCGGATGAATGCAGCCTTCTTCACCATGAACGGCCTCATCTCCGTCGTCTTCTTTCTCTTCGTCGCCGCCGACCTGCTCGCCGGTCACGGCCTGACGCACTGGAGATGAACCAGACTTAGGAAGGCCGCTCGATCGTTACGTTCGACAGCTTTTCGAGCACCGTCGCAATGGCCGAGTGGTCCAGGTCGCCCTTGCCCTCGCTGAGCAGCGACAGCAGCATCTGCTGTACCAGCGAGGTCAGCGGAAGCGCAACGTGGTTTGCCTCGGCGGTTAGCAGGGCATTGCGCAGGTCCTTCTCGTGCAGACGAACCTTGAACCCTGGCTTGAAGTTCCGCCCAATCAGCATCGGTCCTTTCGCATCCAGCACCGTGCTCCCCGCAAGTCCACCCTTGACCGCGTTCAGAACCACCTGGGGATCGAGACCGCAGCGCGTCGAGAGGGACAATGCTTCGCCCATCGCGGCGATGTTGCACGCGACCATGATCTGATTGGCCAGTTTGGTCACGTTTCCAGCGCCAATTGGTCCAGTCAGCGTCACCTTCGAGCCCATCGCCTTCAGCAGGGGCTCGGCCCGGTGGAACGCCGCGTCTGAACCACCGACCATGATCGCCAGCGTTCCCTCAACCGCCTTCGGTTCACCACCGCTCACCGGAGCATCGACGAACTCCACCTGCTTCTCCGCACAAGCCGCCCCGATCTTCTGAGACACCAGCGGGTTGATGGAACTCATATCCACTACCAGCGTTCCAGCCCGAGCACCGGCCAGCACGCCATCCTCGCCGAGAACCGCCTGCTCGACCTCAGGACCATCCGGAAGCATTGTGAAGACGACCTCCGAGCGCGCCGCAACGTCCCGGTTCGACGTGCCACGCTGCGCCCCATCGGTCACGCAGGCATCCAGCTTGGCGGCGTTGATGCCGTAAGCAACCACCTCATGACCCGCCTTCAGCAGGTTGCCGAGCATGGGCCGCCCCATGATGCCGAGACCGATAAACCCTACCTTTGCCATCCCGTCCTCCCCTTTTGAAATCTTACTTTCGAGTCGGCGCAAACCGCGCAGCCAGACGTTCAGTTCCGCGTGCGAGCGTGCCGACATCGCTTCCAACGGCGGTGAAGTTGAACCCGAGCGCGAACAATCGATCGACATCTTCAACATCCGTCGCAAGCGTTCCAGCCGACTTTCCCGTGGCCCGAATCCGCCTGCAAGCGTCCGTGATCGCCGCCTGAACTTCTGCGTTCATCGGGTCACCAAGATGGCCAAAATCGGCAGCGAGATCGCTTGGACCGATGAAAAGCCCGTCGACGCCATCGACCGCCGCAATCGCCTCAATATGCTCGAGCGCCACGCGACTCTCCAACTGCACGATCACACAGGTGTCGAGATGAGCCGACGGATGGTATCCACGAACACGCCCGTAATCGTTCGCCCTCGGAGCGACCGAAACCCCACGAATCCCAAGTGGCGGATAGCGTGTTGCGGCCACCGCAAGGCGAGCCTCCACCTCGTTCTGGACGAAAGGAATGAGCAGCGACCTCGCACCGACGTCAAGCGCGCGCTTGATGATCACGGAGTCGTTCCACGGAACACGGAAGACAGGCTCAGCGGTTCCGCCACGCATGGCCTGCAGTTGCGGCAGCAGGGTCGAGATGTCGTTGGGCGCGTGTTCGCCGTCGACCACGATCCAGTCGAAGCCCGCACCAGCGATGATCTCGGCCACGATCGGACTTGCCAGCCCGCTCCAAAGGCCGACCTGAACCTCGACGTTGGCGAGCGCTTGCTTGAAGCGGTTATTGACTGAACCGCCATTTGTCTCAGACATTGCCTGTTCCTCTGTGATCTGGACTGCGCCCGGCTGTGCTGGTCTCCTGCGGGCAACCCTATGATGTCATAGGGTTATACCATTGGGGTACTCGAACCGTTCTCCTGAAGGGGTGGTTCGCCTCCCTATTTACCGGCCAAGTGGTCAGACCACAGGGTTCGGAATTTCTAATAAAGTGGTATGAAATCGCCGTTTTCCGCGAGTTTGCTGCATCTATGGTTTTCTAAAGGGGTTAGTGAGCTATGGTCGAAATTTACCAATGTTTCACCAGAAGCTTTTTGTGCGCAGAATGTGGGCCGTCGCATGGAAAAACCGGACAGCGGGCGCTGATTTGAAAGTGGTCTGCTGTGGTGCGTTTATCGCGCAGATGAGGTCCGTCGGGGAACCCCTGAGCCGGGTCGCAGTCCGGCACGCGGATCCGGGCCGGGGCTCTTAGAGCAGATTCGCTGAAGGTGTAGGGTCGTAGGTTGGATGCCGTGGCGCTCCGGCCCCCCTTAGCGACGATGAGACGTGTCGCGAAGGTGGGGCGCCCGACGTCATGCCAACAAGCAGTCCGTTCTAGCTGTGCGAGGAGGAGGAGATGGAGATGAGCGGATCGGGATCGACGATGTTGCAGGCGATAACCATCGTTGTAGCGCCGGACTCGTTCAAGGGTTCAATGTCGTCTGTGCAGGTGGCGGAGGCGATTCGGGGCGGACTTCTGCGGGTGTTTCCGTCGGCTGCGATCCATTGCCTTCCGATGGCGGATGGCGGAGAAGGGACGCTCGATGCGCTGCTCGCGGGAAAGGGTGAACTGCGGATCGCGGCTGTGCGGGATGCGGGTGGAGAAGTGCGGGAGGCTCGGGTCGGGATCCTGGAGGATGGAAGTGGTGTGATCGAGGTCGCGGAGATCGTCGGGATTACGGATGTCGTGGGAATGGCCACTTCTGTGGGGCAGCGTTCGACTCTCGGTGTTGGGGATGCGATTCGGTGGTTGCTGGATGAGGGGTGCAGGGAGATTCATGTTGGGCTCGGCGGAAGCAGCACGAACGATGCTGGTGCGGGAATGCTGGTGGCGCTTGGATTAGGGCTGTTCGATCGGGAGGGAGATGCGGTGGAGCCGAATCCGGAGGGGCTTGCGCGGGTTGCCTGCGTTGAGGGGAGTGGGCTTGACCCGAGGTTGCGGGAGTCGAGGATCTCGGTGCTTTCCGATGTCGAGAATCCGCTTTGCGGCGAGCGTGGTGCGACCGCGGTCTTTGGCGGGCAGAAGGGAGTATCGGCGGAAGAGAAAGAACGGTTCGATGCGAGTCTGTTGCGGTTCGCGAAGCTTTTGGAAGGGGCGCTGGGTCGGGAGGCTCGGGAGATGGAGGGTTCGGGAGCGGCTGGTGGACTGGGGTTCGGGCTACGGATTTTGGGGGCTGAGGTGCGGTCGGGTGGTGGGGTGGTGGCGGACCTGGTGGGGTTGGATGGGGCGCTTGCGGGGGCTGACTGGGCGTTGACGGGGGAAGGCCGGAGTGATGGGCAGACGTTGAGTGGGAAGACTCCTTCCGTGGTGTGCCAGCGGGCGCGGGCGTTTGGCGTTCCGACTACGCTGTTGTCGGGGTCGGTGGATCCGGGGGCGTTGGCGGCGTTAGGGGAGGTGTTTGCGGGGTGCTTCTCGGTGGTTCCCGGGCCGATGACGCTTGCGGCGGCGATGGATGGGGCAGAGGCGCTTGTGGCGGATGCGGCGGAGCAGGTTGGGAGGGTTTGGGCTGCGGCGCGAGCTTCGGGCTAGAGGAGCTTGAGGTAGGCCTTGGCCTCTTCGAGTTGGGGAAAGAGGCGCTCCTCGGCCTGGAACTCGCGGGAGTGGACGCAGCGGCGGCCCGCCTTGACCCGGACCGGATGCTTGAGGTGGAGCATCTCGTGGTAGAGGAGGTACTCTACGGCACAGCGGGGGGTATCGGGGCGGTCGAAGACGCGGCTGACGACGATCGTGTTGTGGGCGGCGTCGTAGTGGCCGAGCATGCGGCGGGCGTGCTGGGTGCTCCAGGTAAGGGTGGGGCGGCTGAGAAGACCGTGGAAGAAGCGGGCGTTGAGCGATTCGAAGACCTCGTTGAGGTCGTAGTGGTGGCCGTGCGGGGTGGTGATGCGCTTGCGCCCGCGGGTCTGGCGGATGTGCTCGGCCTGGCGGGAGACGGTCTCCGAGGAGACGTGGCCGCGGTAGCGGTCGGCGTGATGGGCAGCGATGGGCTTGCGGTAGAGCTTGGCGAGGAGGATGTGGGCGATTGACACGTGAATGTTCTCGGGGGCGTGCTCGAGCAGGTCCGACAGGCGGACGTGGAGGCTTCCCTCGCGCAGGCGGATGGTGGTGTTGAGGGAGGTGAAACGGCGGAAACGGATGTCGAGCGGGGGAATGGGCGCGCGTGGGCGCAACTCGCGGTACTGCTCCTGGAAGATCTGGATGAGTTGCGGTTGCACGGTTCCGGTCAGCTTAGCACGGGGAGACCTGGGCTTTGCGGTGGCGATCTTCACTGACGGCGGAGTAGGTGACGGTGCGTGGCCCAGCTCGGCGGGGAAGAGGCCGAGGAGGTTGTGGAGGCGGTCGAGGAAGGGTCGGATGCTCAGGGTCAGCTCTCCATTACCTTGGTCGCTCTACGGCGGGGTTGGGATCTTCTTTAGGCGGAGGATGCGCGAGGAACCAGGCCTTCTGCTCTTCGATGAGGGTGGTTGCGGCCTCGCGGAGATCACGTACGGCCTCGAGGGCCAGCTTGCGGCTGACGTTATAGGCCTCATGGTCGGGGGGAGTCTTGAGAGCGGTCGCCCAGCGGTCGGTCGCGGCGAGGAGCTTGGGGAGAGCCTTGCGCAGGTCGCGGTGGCGGGGACCGTAATCGTCGAGGTTGTCGTCGAGTTCGTCGGCGATGGCGGTGAACTGCTCGCAGCGGTCGTGGATGTCCTTCTCGCGGCCGGGGCGGCGGGGCTTGGTGGAGAGATCCTGGATGGAACCGCTGCGCTGGTCGAGGAACTTGATGAACGCGAGAATGCGGTCGGAGGCGACGTAGGCGGTTTCGCGGAGGGTCTCAACCTCAGCCTCGGACAGCGCTGGTTCGTGACGCTGGGCGCGGAGTGGAACTCCGGAGAGGAGCAGGAGCGCGAGAAGGGTGGAGAGGAGCTTCAGCATACGAGTCGCGACGTGGCTTGCTTCATTCTAACGCGGACGCAGTTGCTGGAGACCAAAACCCCACCCACAGACCGTTAGTGATTGAAGACCTGGTCGAGGAGTTCGCTCTGGACGTTGTCGAGTCGCTTGAGGGTGGCCTGGAGGGTCGCGCGGTCTTCGCTGGAGGCGACGTGGAGGTAGCCGGCGAGACGATAGGTCGTGTGGTGCATGATCATCTCGGCGTTCTTGAGGCGCTTGGTGTCCTTGGCGAGTCCGAGGTGAATGAGGTTGGCGTAGTGTTCGACACGCTTGAGGGTCTCGCTGGCGCGCTCGGTCTCGCCTTCAAGCATCTGCTTGCCGGCGATCTCGGTCATCCCATGCACGAGTTCGGTGTAGAGGAAGCACTGCTCCCGGGGACTGGCCTGGGAGGCGCGCACTTCAAGTTGTGCCAGTGCGGCGGAGTCCGGAATGATCTCATCGCCTGAAGAGGCGGCGCGACATAGGGGAGTGGCGAGCATCAGCGCCAGGACGGGGACGAAGACGGCTGGAGCGGTGGCGCGGGTAACGGGTCCGATGAGGAATCGCATGGGTGCACCTCGAAAGGCAACTGCGAGCGGAACGTGGCCGGAACTGGAGGTGAATCCAGTCCCGTAGTTCTTCGGGGAGGATTACTTATTTCTGCTGCGATGATTGTGAGCGCTTTCCTGTTGCCTGAATGTCTTTTTCTTGTCACGCGGTACGTTTGCGCTTCATTTCCGGGCCGAAATGGCGATGAGACGATGGCGGGCCTCAAACTCTTCGTCGGGGAACTTTCCGTTTGCTTCCGCGATGAACCTGGTGTATAGATCGGCGGCCTGTTTGAATTCGTGAAGCTTGTCGTGCGCGGTGGCTGCCAGGAACAAAGAGGACGCTGATTGAGGAAGGACTGTAGCACGGATATCGAGGGCGTGCAAGGTGGTGGTGGGATCGTTGTTATTGGAGGCGGCGAAGGCGAGGTGGGAGGCGGCGATGCCAAGCTCATCCTTGCCTGGAAAGGCTGCGGGGTTGGCGAGCGCCTGCTTGAGGAGGGCTTCGGCCTCGGCGAAACGGTGGAGATGGATGAGGGCATCGGCACGGTCGTCAAGCAGCGTCGGGTCGGGATGCGCGGAAAGCAATGCGGCGTAGAGGGGATCGGCTTTGGCCGGGTCTCCGGACTGGGCGTAGAGATGGGCGAGGAGACGGGTGAGATCGGTGTCCGCGGGGTTGGCGGCGTGGAGCTTTTCGGCGAGTGGAATGGCCTGTGCGAATTTGCCCTGGCTGGCGTAAAGGGTGATGAGTTGGGCGGTCAGGGTGGGCTGGCCGGGGTGGGCTGTGAGGGCGGTCGTGAGCAGGGCTTCGGCTTCGGCGGGGTTGGCGGAGGGAGCGTTGGAGAGGAGGTGAGCGAGTGCGGCGGTGGCCGGCGGATCGTTGGGTGTGGTTGCGAGGATGCGGCGGTAGGCTCGTGCGGCTTCGGCGGAATCATTGGAGGATTCCGCTAATTCAGCGGCCATGAGGGTGTCTTCGGGTGTCTCAGGGGAAAGCTTGAGGGCGAGGAGAAGCTCGTCGCGGGCGGCGTCGGGGGATGATTTGAGGTCGAGGCGCGCGAGGGCGCGGTAGGCGCGGGCCTTCGTGGCTGGGCTGTCGGAGGGCAGGTTGGCGGCGGTGGAGAGCTCGGTGTGGGCTTCGGTGAGATAACCGGTGCGCGCGAGCAGGAGGCCCAGGCCGAGGTGGGGTTCGAGGAGATTGGGACCGGCGGTGATGGCGCGGTGATAGGTGGATTCGGCGTTGCTGGTCTGGTCGAGCGCGTCCTGGGTGTAGGCGAGGTCGTAGAGGAGATGGGGGTCGGGGGTGTCGGGGGAGCTCTGCTGGTCCATTTCGAGGAGGAGCTTGAGGGCGCGGGGGAAGTCTTGTTTATCGAGCGCGTCGTTGGCTTCGGTGCGGAGACGGCCGAGGGCGTCGGGGAAGGATTGCTTCGGCGTCGCGTCCTGGGTTCCGGGGGGGAGCTGGGCGTGGGCGGGAAGGGAGAGGAGGAGGGCGACGAGGATGGGGATGGTTTTCACGCTGTTTCGATTGTATTCGTGCGGCACGTCGTGGTACTTTGCACGGAAAAACTCGACAGCGGTCACGTACCAAACGTGGTGAGGGGTGCGTCTTTACTGGCGATTTCGATTCTGTACCGCACTTTTTCGCGACTTGCGGCGGGGTGGTGGGCCCGGGGGGTGTTTGAGGGCTTTTTTTGTCAAGGCCCCGTCCGTTTTTGCTACTGGGTTCCGAGGTTGGAGTAGAGTTCCCAGAGCTCATCGATGTGATGGCGGGTGACGGTGATCTGGCAGCTCATCTCGATGCTCGGGCGGATGGAGCCGCCCTGGTATTGGTCGCCGTCGACTTTGCAGGCGAGGTCGCGGTAGTTTTGCCAGGCAGTCTCGGCGTCGTCGAAGGGGATACGGGTGGGGTTGGCGGCGGGGGGGTCTTCCGAGGAGCGGAACAGGGCTCCGAGGGTGCGGACGAGCTTGACGTAGTTCTGGTTGGTGAGGCCAAGTTCGGCGGAGTCACAGGTGTTGATCTCGAGGGTCGTCTGAGCTTTGGAGCAGAGGGGCTGGCGGGCGCGGGCCTGCTCGGCCTGCACGATGTTCTGGGCGCGGAGATGCTGAAGATGATCGCGTTGGATGCGGGCGGTCAGTGCGTCCGGGGTCTGCTTCTGCGCGACGACAGGCGGCGAGAGAGCGACGGCGAGGCAGGCGAGGAGGCAGACAGTGAGCTTCATGAGGAGTTGGACGCAGGGTGCCGACGCGACGGTACTTTGCCCCACTGAAGAATAGTCCAATCCGGGTCTTTCCCGTCATCGCAAGGTGGGTGCGCGGTATGACACAACGCGTAAGCGGGATTGTGGGTCTAATCGGGGTAGAAGGTCGAGGAAAAACTCTATGTCCCGCGTGAAAATTCTTGTTCTCTCAGTTCTGGCTGGGGTGTTTCTCAGCGTGAACAGCCTGTCGCCTGCCCAGATCTCGGTGAGCATTGGCGCTCCGCCGATATGCCCGTATGGCTATTTTGATTACGCGCCCTACAGTTGTGCTCCGTATGGGTACTATGGACCGGACTGGTTCACGGGCGGGATCTTCATTGGATCCGGACCGTGGTTTCACGGGCGTCCGGGCTGGTATGGTCACGTCGACAATCGCTACGACCCTCGGCGCGGCTATGGCGGGCCATTCCCGGAGCGGGGCGAGCAACCATTCAACCATTTCCACGGTAACGAAGGGCGCGATGGGCAGGGGCACATCGGCAACCCGGGACATGACGCCGGCGGCGAGCGCACGGGTGGGTTCCAGGGTCACGCTTCGCCGGGAGGGCGTGGCGGCCGTCGCTAAGCAGAGGCCTTTTGGGCGAACCGATGTGCTGCACAAGAGGGGACCCGCGGAGTGGATCGGGGTTCCTTGTTGTGGACTGTGCTTGCGCCACCAGAGCGGATTTGGTGCTGGTGTAGAGGAAAACAAACGCGGATTCCTACAGGAATGACAGACAAAAAGGAATACGCCACTCCACCAGGGCTGTCTTTGCTACGAGGGTTGACTTTGTTCCAGAGCCGTTCTCCTGGAGGTGTGGTTGCGCTCCCAATAATATGTGTCGGGCCTTCAGCCCTCGGCCGGTTTGCGACCTGGGACCTAGAGCGGATTGGGTAATGGTATAGAGTCCGTGGCCCGGTGCTGTGGCGGCCGGCCCACCTTAGGCGCGGTGAAACGTTGCGCCGAAGGTGGGGCATCCAACTTCATACCAACAAGCAATCCGTGCTAAAAACGTCATTGTGGAGAGGGGGCAACGCTTAGGAGAGCCTCCTGGATCGGCGTAGGAGCTTGTTGAGAAAAGTCCGGCAGGCGACGAAAACGTACCTCATCGGCTGAAGCCGCATTGCAAAGGAAGCATATGCGGCACGGCTGAAGCCGTGCCCTTAAGCAAGACGGGATATTCAACAAGTTCTATGGAGAGACGGAGTTTGGTGGGCCGGTAAAGACGACGACTCCGTTGACGAGGGTGAGGAGGACGTGGGTGGCGAGGATCTCGCGGGGAGCGACGGCGGTGAGGTCGCGGTCGAGCACGGCGATGTCCGCAAGGAAGCCGGGTTCGAGCCGGCCCTTGAGCTTCTCGGAGAAGTCGGCGTAGGCGGGGGCCTGGGTGTAGGCGTAGATCGCCTGCTGGATGGTGAGCCGCTGCTCGGGGTGGAAGGTGGCGGTGCCGGACTCGTTCTGGCGGGTGACGGCGGCGTACAGTCCACGGAATGGGCTGATGGATTCGACGGGATAGTCGGTTCCGAAGGCGAGGGTGACGCCGTGATCGAGGAAGGACTTCCAGGCGTAGGCATGGGCGGCTCGTTCCGGGCCGAGGCGGGCGGCGGCCCAGTTCATGTCGGTGAGCAGATGGGAGGGCTGCATGGAGGCGATGATGCGCTCTTCGTGGAAGCGGGTGAAGTCGCCGGGGAGGAGGACCTGGGCGTGCTCGATGCGGAAGCGGGTGTCGAGCGGGAGGGAGTCGAGGGGGGCGGTGAGGGCGGCCTGGCGTTCGGCTTCCGACGATAGAACGATGGGTCGGGTGGAGGTGGCGACCTGCTCGGCGGCGGTGAGGGCGTTGAGGGCGATCGCGCTGGCGCGGTCTCCGATGGCGTGGAAGCCGAGTTGGAAGCCGGCGGCGGCTCGCTGGGAGGCCAACAGGTTGAGCTTTTCCTGGTCGTAGCGGGGGATGCCGGAGTTGGCGGGATCGTCGGCGTAGGGCTCCTCCAGGGCGGCGGTGCGGGAGCCGAGGGAGCCGTCCATGAAGCCTTTGAGCATGCCGAGGTGGAGGAGGGGATCGTTGGCGGGGTGGGAGGCGCGGCGGGACTTGAGGACGTCGAGGGGGAGGGTGAAGTCGAGCCACTCGGAGACGCGGAGCTTGAGTTGGCCGGTGTGCTCCATGGTGACGAGGGTGAGGAAGTCGTCCCAGTCGGAGTTGTCCTGGACGGAGGTGACGCCGTGGGCGAGGGCGTCGGCGATGCTGGTTTCGAGGGCCTGGCGGCGGTCCTGGGCGGAGGGTGGGGGGATGCGGGATTGGATCAGGCTGGTGGCGGCGGACTCGCGGAGGATGCCGGTAGGGAGGCCGGTGGCGTCGCGGTCGATCTTTGCTCCGGGAGGATCGGGCGTCTGGTCGGTGATGTTGGCGGCGGCGAGGGCGGCGGAGTTGGCGACGGCCATGTGTCCGTCGGTGCGCCAGAGAAAGGCCGGATGGCCGGCGGTGACGCGGTCGAGATCCTGGCGGGTGGGGAGTTGCTTTGCGGCCCAGAGGGTGTGGTCCCAGCCTCCTCCCAGGAGCCAGGCGCCGGGGCGTTTGCCGGTGGCGTAGATCTGGATGGCGTTGAGCATGGCGGCGAGGGATGGGGTGTGGTCGAGGTCGATGGAGAGCTTCTGCTTGCCGGCGTAGGCGATGTGGGTGTGGGCGTCGTTGAAGCCGGGGAGGGCGAAGGCCCCGTGGAGGTCGATGAGTTGGGTTCCGGGGGCTTTGAGCTGGAGGATCTGCTGGTCGCTGCCGATGGCGAGGATGCGGCCGTTCTGGATGGCCAGGGCGGTGACGCGGGCGGGGGTGGGGGATGGGGCGTCGGGATCGGGATCGGGGCGGAGGTGGGCGCCGGTGAGGATGTTGCCGTGGAAGAGGATGGTGTCGGGTGGCAGGGTCTGGGCGGCGAGGGGAATGGTCGTGGCGAGGAGGAGGGCAAATTTCAGGGCGGTTGATCTGGGAATGCTCACGGGATGGAGTGTACCAAGGGTGGTCTTGCGGCATGGGTGCGGGGGCGCGTACTCCGCTTCGGACAAGCGATTGTCTGGAGACTGGGAGACTGCACGGCTGGCTTGACATGGAGGTAGTCGCCGGTGCTCAATGGGTTGGACAACGGGTCCGCCGGGGGATGATCCTCGGCGCGACGCTCTCTCCGATGACGTACTACGAGGTGGTGAAGACGATGCATTCTGGACGCTATGAGAAGGGCTTTGTTGTGCGCAGGTTGATGGGGATTGCGCTGATGGCCGCGATGCCGTTGAGTGTTCGCGCTGCGTCTACCGATGACGTTACGGTTTGGCTGACGACGCCGGATAAGACGAACCTACTGGCGGAGCAGGCGCAACGTCTTCACTTTGGCAAGGCCAGTGCGGTGGATGACGGCGCGATCGTGGTGGACGATGGTACGAAGTTTCAGACCATGGATGGGTTCGGTCATGCGCTGACGGGCGGGTCAGCCCAGTTGATGATGAAGATGACGCCGGGGGCGCGGACGGCTTTGCTGAAGGAGCTGTTTGGGGATGGGCCGGGGCAGATCGGGACCAGCTATATCCGGGTGTCGGTGGGGGCCTCGGATATGAACGACCATGTTTATACCTACGACGATATGGCTTCCGGGGAGACGGATGCGGGATTGAAGAACTTCTCGCTTGGTCCGGATCGGGCGGATGTGATCCCGGTGTTGAAGGAGATTCTGGCGATCAATCCGCGGATCAAGATCCTGGCTTCGCCGTGGACGGCTCCGGCCTGGATGAAGGACAACGGCGCGGTGAAGGATGGACACCTGAGGAAGGAAGATTATGGAGCGTATGCGGACTACCTGGTGAAGTATCTGGAGGGGATGCGGGCGGAGGGCATTCAGATTGACGCGCTGACTCCGCAGAATGAGCCGGAGAATCCGCACAACACGCCGAGCATGTTGGTGACTTCGGCGGAAGAGGCGGAGCTGATTGGGAACTACCTTGGGCCGGCGCTGGCCAAGGCTGGGTTGAAGACGAAGATCATCGACTTCGACCATAACTGCGATCATCCGGAGTACTCGATTGATCTGCTGAAGGATGCGGCGGCGGCGAAGTATACGGATGGGTCGGGGTTTCATCTTTATCTCGGAGAGATCGGGGCTTTGACGAAGGTGCACGATGCCTTTCCGGGGAAGAACCTCTACTTTACGGAGCAGATGGTGATCTCGCGGAAGGAGGATCCGACGCTTCCGATTGCGGAGCCGGTGGCGAAGTTGATTGTGGGGGCTCCGGAGAACTGGGCGAGGAATGTGCTGCTTTGGAACCTCGCGGCGGATCCGCGGAATGGGCCGCATACCGATGATGGTGGATGCCCGGTGTGCCGGGGGGCGATTACGCTGGATGGCGATACCGTGGTGCGGAACCTGGCTTACTATACGGCGGCGCACGCTTCGAAGTTTGTTCCGGCGGGGTCGGTGCGGGTGGGGTCTGCCGGTGGGGTGCTGCCGCATGTGGCTTTTGTGACTCCTGCGAAGCGGCATGTGGTGATTGTCAGTAATACGTCGGTGGGGGAGGCAAGCTTCGCGATTCGTTACAAGGGTAAGGACGCGGTGGCTCGGTTGCCGGCGGGGGCGGTGGCGACGTACGTCTGGTAGTGAGATCCATCTTGCCGGAGTGCTCGCTACCGGACGTCGCCGCTGGTCGCCAGCTCAGGGATGGGTGACTTCGAAGGTGGCGTGGTTGGCGGTGGAGGTTGAGCTGTCGCCTACCCAGAGGTCGAAGGTTCCGGGTTCGATGGCGAAGGCGCGGGTGGCGGTGCTCCAGAAGCCCAGGTCATGCGTGTCGAGGGTGAGGGTGACGGGCTTCGATTCGCCGGGCTGCAGGGTGATGCGGCGGAAGCCCTTGAGCTCGCGGACGGGGCGGGAGGCGCTTCCAGAGCGCTGATGGGTGTAGAGCTGTACGACCTGATCGGCGGCGTATTGCCCCGTATTTTTGACGGTGACGGTGACTTCGAGGGAGGCTCCGGCGTTGATCTGGGGGGTGCTGAGCTTGAGGTCCGCGATGGTGAAGGTGGAGTAGCTGAGGCCGAATCCGAAGGGGTAGAGGGGGGCGCTTGGTCCGTCCCAGTACATGTTGCCCACGTTGCCGGGGTTCATGGTGAGGTAGCGGGCGTAGAAGAGGGGCTCCTGGCCGACGGAGCGGGGAAAGGTGACGGGGAGTTTGCCGCCGGGGACTGCGTCTCCGAAGAGGAGGTCGGCGATGGCGTTGCCGCCTTCGGTGCCGGGATACCAGGCTTCGAGGATGGCGGGGACATGTTGCGCGGCCCAGTTGATGGCGAGGGGGCGGGCGTTCAGCAGGACGAGGACGACGGGTTTGCCGGTGGCGACGGCGGCTTCGAGGAGCTCTTCCTGGCGGCCGGGCAGGTCGAGGGTGGAGCGGGCGGCTTGTTCGCCGCTCATGCTCATGAGTTCGCCGAGGACAAGGACTGCGACGTCGGAGGACTTGACGAGGTCGATGGCCTGTTGGAAGGCGGCATGCTTCTCAGCCTCGGTGTGGAGGGTGAGGGGCGGCTCGGGGAACTGGTCGTCGAAGATGGATGGCTGGGTGCGTTCGATCTCGACGCCCTTGCTGTAACGGACGGCGTTGGGCTGGGAGGGGAAGCGGCGGCGCAGGCCTTCGAGGACGCTGACGTTGTCGGCGGGGTGGCTGGCGAGGCTCCAGGAGCCGCCGATGTCCACCTTCGAATCGGCGAGGGGGCCGATGACGGCGACGGTGCCGGGGGACTTTTTGAGGGGGAGGACGCTGCCCTCGTTGCGGAGGAGGACGGCGGTGCGGGCACCGGCTTTGCGGGCCTCGGCGCGCTGCTCCGGGGTGACCATCCGGGCGGCTGCGTTGTTCGGGTTCGCGTAGGGGTGATCGAAGAGACCGAGGCGGTACTTGATGGTGAGGATGCGGCGGACGGCTTCGTCGACGGTGGCCTGGGAGACGGTGCCGGATTTGACCAGGGCGGCGAGGTGATCGCGGAAGATGTGGCTGGTCATCTCCATGTCCACGCCGGCGTTGGCGGAGCGGGCGGCGGCGTCGGCGTCATCTTTGGCAAAGCCGTGCGTGACGAGGTTGCGGACGGCGTCCCAGTCGCTGACGACGAAGCCTTGGAAGTGCCACTGGTCTTTGAGGACGTCGCGCAGGAGCCAGTGATTGCCGGCGGCGGGGACTCCATTGAGGTCCATGTAGGCGGGCATGAAGGTTCCCGCTCCTGCCCGTTCGGCGGCGTGGAAGGGGGGGAGGTAGATGTTCTGGAGATCGGCGTCGGAGATGTTGGAGGAGTCGTAGTCGCGGCCCCCGTCTGCGGCTCCATATCCGGCGTAGTGCTTGACACAGGCGACGATGCTGTCGGGGTTGGAGAGGGCGGTTCCCTGGAAGCCGCGGACCTGGGCTTCGGCCATGCGGGAGCCGAGGAAGGGGTCTTCGCCGGCGCCTTCCATCATGCGCCCCCAGCGGGCGTCGCGGGCGATGTCGACCATGGGGGCGAAGGTCCAGCGGACGCCTGCGGCGGAGGCCTCGCGGGCGGCCATGCGCTGGACCTTTGCCGGGACCTCCGGGTCCCAGGAGGCGGCCATGGCGAGCGGGACGGGATAGACGGTGCGGAAGCCGTGGATGACGTCGAAGCCGAAGAGGATGGGGATGTGGAGGCGCGTCTGCTCGACGGCGACGTGTTGCAGATGATCGATGCGGGCCGGGTCGGTGACGAAGAGGAAGGATCCGACGTGGCCGGCGCGGACCTCAGCCTCGGCGCTGGTGTTGTCGGGGGTGTTGAGGGCGATCTGGCTCATCTGGCCGATCTTCTCTTCGAGGGTCATGCGGTGGATGAGGTCATCCACGAAGCGCGTCTGGGCGGCGTCTGGGGCTGGGCCCTGGGCGGCAACGGATCGATGGAGCGGGAGGACTGCGATGAGGGGCAGGGACAGTGCGATGGTGAGTCGGGCGCGTGCGGTAAGACGGAGATCCATGGAAGCGTTGTCCTTGAGTGCTGCTCAGCTTGGTGGATGAGGCGTGAGCAATCTTAGACAAACGATTGTTTCGATGTCCAGCTAATTGTGGGGATGGGCTGGAGAGGATGTGCCGAAGTAGGTCGTAGAGGGGATCGAATGGAGCTCGCCGCCCTGGACCAGCGTATAGAAGTGGTCGGGGGAGATGTTGTGGAAGGTCTGCGGGGGGGCGGCGGGCCAAAGGACTTCGAGCGTGTCGATCTTCGTGGCGGTGCCGAGTCCGAAGTGGAGGCGGAGATCGCTTTGGGAGAGATAGCTTCCGCCGGAGCGGACCTCGCCGGTTTGGGTGATGCCGCTGGCGGTGACACGAACGCGGGCGTTCAGGGCGAGACGGTTGCGGGGTGCGCCCTGGAGGGTGAGGCCGATCCAGTGGTTGGACGGGTTGGTGCGGGAGGAGAGTATTTGAGGTGAGCCGGTGAGGTTTTCAACGACGAGATCGAGGGAGCCGCGATTGAAGAGATCTCCCACGGCCAGACCGCGGCTGACCTGCGGGATGGTGAGGGCGTCGCTGACCAGGGTGGTCGATTCGCTGAAGGTGCCGTTGTGGTCGTTGTGGAAGAGGAGCTTGGGCTCGCGATAGTGGATGCCGAGCTTCGCGCTATCGACCTGGGGGTAGACGTGCCCGTTAACGAGGATGAGGTCGAGCCAGCCCGCGTTGTCGAGGTCGAGGAAGGCGTCTCCCCAGCCGACGTAGGGTTGGGTGGCGTGGGCTATGCCGGCGGAGTGTGAGACGTCGGTGAAGACCATTCCGCCATCGTTGCGATAGAGGGCCATGTACTCGTCGCTGAAGTGGCTGATGGCGATGCTCATGCGGCCCTTGTTCTCGTAGTCGCCGACTGCGACGCCCATGTTGGCCTGCTCGAGACCGTCCTCGCTGAAGGCTACTCCGGCATCGGAGGCGATCTCCTTGAAGTGACCGTTGCCTTCGTTGCGATAGAGATAGTTGGACTCCCCGTCGTTGGCGACGAAGAGGTCGAGCTTGCCGTCGTTGTCGAAGTCGGTCCAGACGGCTCCGAGGCCGAAGTAGTGTTGGGGGTCGCTAACTCCGGCCTGGGTGGCTACCTCGGTGAAGGTTCCGTCGCCATGGTTGTGGTAGAGGGTGTCGGCTGAACCCTTGAGGCCGCGGGGACCGCATTGCACGGCGATGTCGTGATATTGGCAGGTTTTGACGGAACCGAACTGGGGCAGGTCGTGGAGATCGAGGTCGACATAGTGGGGAACGAAGAGGTCGGGGAAGCCGTCGCCGTCGTAGTCTCCGAAGGTGGCTCCGGTGGCCCACCCCTTGTCACTGGCGAGGCCGGACTTTGCGGTGACGTCGGTAAAGGTTCCGTCTCCGTTGTTGTGGTACAGGACGACTCCGCCGAAGCAGGTGACGAGGAGGTCGGGGCGGCCGTCGTTGGTGGTGTCGGCGACCGCTGCTCCCATGGCCCAGCAGGGGTATCCGACTCCGGCCTTATCGGTGACGTCGGTAAAGGTGCCGTCGTGATTGTTGCGGTAGAGAGCGGAGCGGGCCTTCTTGCCGGCGAGAGCCATGGAGACGCTGGGCGCGTTGGTGAAGTAGATGTCGAGCCAGCCATCGCCGTCGTAGTCGAGCAGGGCCACGCCGCCGCTCATGGATTCGACGATGTAGCGCTGCTCGGGGCTGGAGAGATGGTCGAAGTGAATGCCGGTGGAGGCGGTAATGTCGTCGAGCCTGGGAAACGGCCTCGCGGAAGGCTGCTGCGAGAGGGCGACTGATGCAGCCAGGGCTGATGCGGCGACGATCAGGAGAGCCCTAATTGGAAACCTTCCGGGGGGCGGCGTCGGTCGTTGTGTCGTCTGCCGCATGGTGTGGTGATTCGATGCGCATGGAGGCGTAGACCTGACGTAGACCGTCTTTGATGGCCTTGTACTTCTGGTATTCGGCGAGCTCGCGGCGGGCGTCTTCGGGGCGGTGCATCTTGCGATAGAGGGCGCTGAGGCGGAAGTGGGCGAGCATGTTGGTGGGGTCGGCGGCGATGACCTGCTGGAGGAGGGGGAGGGCCTTTTCGTTGTCGTTGCGCTCGCTGAAGACGCGCGCGAGCCCGATGGAGGCGTCGGCGTTGCCGGGTTGCTGGGTCAGGGCTCGCTGATAGAGGGTGGCGGCTCCGTCGAGATCTCCGCGGTCGGCGTGGAGGTCGCCGAGGCGCACGGCGGCTTGGACCTCGCGCGGGTTCTTTTCGAGGGAGAGGGCGTACTCCTGTTCGGATGCGGCGCGGTCGGACTGGCTGTCCGAACTATGGAGGGCTTCGGCGAGTTCGAAGTGGATGCCGGGGAGGTTGGGGTCGGCGGCGATGGCCTTGCGGAAGCTTGCGATGGCGCCGGACAGGTCACGGATACGCTCGAGCTCATGGGCGATGGCCTGCTGCATCTGTCCGGACTGTGGGGCGGCGAGGGAGAGGCTGAGAAGCGACTCTCCGGCGAGATCGTTGTGGATACGGTAGGCGGCGTAGAGGATCTGAGGATCCTGCGGCGACTGGGTTCGGAGCTGGTCGACGGTGACGGCGGCTTCGGAGAGATTGCCGAGAGCGGTTTCGATCTCAATGAGAGCGAGGCCGGCGTCCTTGCGAAACTTGGCGTCTGTCAGTTTGCTAACCGAGGCCAGGAGGTCGGTGCGAGCGGCCGTCAGATTCGCGAGCCGGTACTCGCAGAGGCCAAGAAGTGCCTGGATCTTGGGGAGGTTGGGGTGGAGTTGAACGGCCTTGCGAAGATGCGGTTCGGCTTCGCTGTGCCTGGCCTGGAAGTACAGGAGAACTCCCAGATTGGCCTGAGCGTCGACGTTCTCGGGCTGCGCGGCGACGAGAGCTGAAAACTCGGGAATGGCTTTCGCGGGCTGGTTCGCCTTGAGGAACTCGTTGGCGCGGCGGGCGTGATCCTGCGGAGTGAGGCCCGTTGCCTGGGCCGAACTGGCGGCCGGGGAGCCGATCAGGATGGCGAGGGCGATGCCGAGATGCAGACGACGATGAGCTGGGAGCATGGGACCGCTACGAATGAAAGATTTGAGCAAGGGAGTTTGTAAGGGGACAGATGGTGAACCGGTCTCCTCGGCTGAGACTGGAATCGATGGAGTTCAAGTGGCTCATCAGATTATTTGCGTAGTTGATGGAATGTGATGAAATCGCGGCCGAGATAGAGGCGGAACTCGCCTTGCGCTGGACCGGAGATGATCTGCAAGGGGCGGGGACGGGGGAGCGCGGCGTCGTGGAGGATGGGCATGCGGAAGATGTCGTTTCCACCCAGGTCCATGACCAGGAGAGCACCGTCGGGAAGGAAGCCGCAGCCGTAGGCTCCCGGGGTAAGCTTCCGCGAGCCGAACTCGATGGCGGTGTCAAGGAGGAGATAGAACTGGTAGCGGCCACGGATGGCCGTGGAGTAGCCACCCGTGTCGACAAGGCCGGCGAGGGTTAGACCGCCATCGGGGAAGCGGACGCCGAAGCTGTTGCGGATCTGTGTTGTGGCAGACTGCCCCTGGAAGAATACCGACGGCGGCATGAGCTGCTGGATCTCGGCGGGAGGCAGAACTCCCTGGGTGGGGGTTGAGACCTGCTGAGCGGCGCAGGGAAGCACGAGAAGAAGGGCAAGAGCGTAGCGGACTAACATCATGGAGACAGCTTAGTCCATCAGGAGGTCATTCGGCTCGTGGTCGGGCGCTTTCGGGACAGGGACGTCTCACGAGGTCCGTCACTTGTCCGCGCGGTCTTGCTTCGGTTCTTCGCGGCCGGACCGGTCGACTCGCGAACGATCAGTTCCGGATCGACCGAGATCAGTGCCGGGGTCGGTTTGCCGGAGAGCTTGTCGAGAAGGGTTCGAGCGGCGATCTCTCCCATCCTCTGAAGGGGTTGCCGGATGGTGGTGAGGCTGGGCACGTGATAGGCGGCGGACTGGACATCGTCATAGCCGATGACGGAGACATCTTCGGGAATGCGGAGGCCGAAGTCGCTGAGAGCCCGGATGACTCCCATGGCGGAGACGTCGTTGAAACAGACAACAGCGGTGAAGGGGGTGCCGGCTTCGAGGATCTTGCGGACGCCGGGGTAGCCGATCTCTGGGGAGTGTGAGTCCTGCTCGAGGCGGATGATGCGCTCTTCGGGGATCTGCAGACCGAGGTTGCGGGCGACGGCGAGGGTTGCGTCCCAGCGGAGGATGGAATCGGCGCTGAAGAGCTGGCCGCGCATGTAGACGATCTCGCGGTGGCCGAGCTGGTGGAGATGACCGAGGGCAAGCTCGGCTCCCAGCATGCTGTTGAGGGCGACGTTTGTGACGCCGGGAAGCTCGGTGTGGCCGGCGACGAGGACGGTGGGAAGGAATGGGGCGGTCTCGAGCATGGTGTCGATGGCGAGGATGCCTTCGACTCCGCGTGCGTCGAGCAGTTCAGGATAGGTTCGGACGAGATCGGGCGAGTGCCGGTGATGGACGGTGAAGTACAGGTAGCCCTCGTGCACGAGGTAGTTGCCCGCTCCACTGATGACCTGGGAGTGATAGCCTTCGCCGAGTTCGGGAAGGAGGATGCCGATGGTGTTGACGCGTTGGCCCTGTAGCTTGCGGGCGATGAGGCTGGGTTGGTAGTTGAAGGTGCGGGCGGCGGCGCGGACGCGTTCGCGGGTGGATTCGGGGATGGAGCGACCGGGAACGTTGTTGAGAACGAACGAGACGGTGGATGGGCTCAGGCCAAGATGTTCGGCGAGCATCTTGAGGCTGACCCGCGATGTGGAGGGCAGCGGGGCGTGATTGAGCTTCGGCTGCACGGGGGATGAAGTTCCATCTGGGTTTCTCACCATTTAGGGTGAGTATACGAAGGAAGCTCCGGATCGGTGGATGAGTCCGTCATCGGCGGGATGGCGAGGGAGGAACCTTCCACTTGAGTTCGGCTGGATTCCAGGTCGTGACCTGCGCTGCCATGAGACCGTCGTGGGTCTCGTAGGCGTCGGCTCCGCGGTAGGGTTCTTTGAGGAGGGGGGAGTCGGCTCGCCACTGGACGTTGATGGTATCGCCGACGACGAAGGTGTGTTCCGCGATGACCTTGAGGCCGCAGGTGCCACCCTGGGATGGCGGTTTGACGACCTGGGCGAACATCTGGCCGAGTGCGGTCTTGCCGCGGACCACCTGGCCGTTGGGGCCGAAGAACTCGACGTTATCGGGGAACTGGGCCATGAGACGAGGCCAGTCGCAGGTGCTGAAGGCAGCCATGTGCTCTTCGACGACCCGGGCCGGGGTGGGCTGGCGCTTAACTGGGGAAACCGTTTGGGCCAGGGCGGAGGCGCAAAGGAGCGACAGAGTGAGCAGAAGGGATGTCCGCATGACAGCCACGATAGCGCAGAGTGGCGTCGGTTTGGAAGTGCGGACTATTTCAACAAGCGTCGATCTGTTTAGCGGGAGGCGATATTGGCCAAGGTGTTGCTCTGGGTCTTCTGCCCGATTCGCTCGAGCATGCTGAGCGCCTCGGTGCGGTGCTCCTGGGGGAGCGGGGAGGCGAGGTAGAGTTCCAGTTCGGCGATGGTCTCGTCGGTGCGGTGTGCCAGGTTGAGAGCGTCGGCGCGGAGTAGGTGGGCGTCAAGCTTGGTGGGGGGCGCGGTGCGGAGGGTGGCCGCGCTCCAGCGCAGGGAGCCGGCTACATCCTGGGTGCCGACCAGGGCGCGGGTTTTTTCGAACTGAAACTGCCAGGAATTCACCTCGGGTCCGTACAGGGTGTCGAGCACGGCCAGCGCGTCCTGAAAACGGCCGAGGCTGTTTTCTGCTCCCGCGAGCAGGGTGGTGGACCAGGTGGCGTGGGGATCGATCCTGCGTGCGCTGAGGACGTCGTCGATGGCAGCTTGAAACTGCCGGGCGACGATGTGACGGGCGGCACGGAGAAGGTAGGCCTGGGGGAAGCGGGGGGTCGCAGCGAAGGCTTTGGCGAGTTCCTGCTCACAATCGTCTTCGCGGTGGATACGATTGGCTTCGATGGCCTTATCGAGGTGCTTCCAGGCCTTCTCGGAGACCAGGAGGCTGGCAACGGAGACGGTTTGATTGCCCTGGGCAAGGGCGGTGTGGCCGGGCGCGGATTGGGCAGGAGCAGAAGCGAATGCCACCAGGAGTGCGAGGGCTGCGAAGGGGCTCGAGAGACGATTTGCTTGAAACATGGCATCCTCCTGCGTAAATCCGCGTGAGTTCAGGTCATCGGCGGGGATTTGCAGGGGAACAGAGGGGGTGGGGCTGTGGATTCCTGGCGGTGGTTCAAGGTGGGAATTGGCGACGGTCCCTTGGGATGGGCAGAGGTGTAAAGGGCTTTGCCGGGGGGAGGAGGACGACGGGAACAAATGCCCCCAAGCTACGGATGACTCCCGAGGAAATGGGTAAGAAGAGGGCGATCTGCGCGTCGGTGTCCAACCTGTGGGGATGGCGCGTGGCGATGACACAAAGGGCAACGGGCGCGCTCTGGCTAGGCGGAGGGCAGCGTGGCCAGGAGGGTGAGGAGGATTCGGCGGAGGGCAAGTTCGCGGCCGGTGGGGTCGTACCACTCGGCCAGGGTATGGATCCCACCCCCGGTGCCTCCGGTGCCAATCGCCAATGCGGGAATGGACTGGGAGAGGGGGATGTTCGCGTCGGTCGAGCCGATACGGAGTTCGGTGCGGAGACTAAGGTGGCGGTCAACCGCGCGGAGGGTGCGGAGCAGAGGGGAGTCGTCGGGGAGGTTGGCTGCGGGCCGGTCTCCGATCACCTCGATGAGAACTGGATGGGGCGCGAGCGTGGTGCGGAGGTCGGATTCTGTTGCCTGGAGCTGGGCGGCGTCGGTGGAGCGAAGATCCAGGAGTGCGGTGGCGGATTCGGGAATGGAGTTGATACTCGTTCCTCCGGAGACCTGGCCGATGTTGAGGGTGGTGCGCGGCACGTTGGGCAAGGGGACGGTGGCGAGGGCGGAGAGGGCGTGAGCGAGTAGAAGGATGGGGTTGGGTGCCCCGGCATCGGTCCAGGAGTGGCCGCCGGGGCCCGTGACGGTGAGCCGGAAACGTCGGCTGCCGAGGGCCCGGGTGACGACGGGGCCGGTTCCGGCGCCATCGAGGGCGATTGCCGCCCGGATGCGGTCTCTGTAGGGGCCCTCGAAGAAGAGATGGCGCATACCGCGGAGGTCGCCTTCTCCTTCCTCCCCGACGTTGGCAGCGAAGAGGATGGGTGTGGGCGGGGTGATGTTGGCGTGGCGGAGGGCTGCGGCGAGGCCCAGCAGCGCGGTGAGGCCGGCGGCGTTGTCGCAGGCACCGGGGGCCAGGATGCGAGATCCGGTCTCGCTGGGTGTAGTGGGGGTTCCAGGTGGAAAGACGGTGTCGAGGTGTGCGGAGAGGAGGGTGACGGGGCCGTTGGGAGCGGCATCGGCGGAAGAGAGTTCGGCGAGGGCGTTCCCGGCCTGGTCCAGATGGACGTTGGTGAGGCCGAGGGATTGGAATCGGTCGAGGAACCACTGGGCGCGTGCGGACTCGCCGAAGGGAGGGGCGGGGATGGTGAGGAGTTCGAGGAGCCACATGCGCAGCTGCGGCTGGTGGAGATGGAGCCAGTGAAAGGCCCGGTGAACGGGGAGGGCTGCGGCGAGGCGGCTGACGCGGAGCTGGGCGTGGGCTGCGGTGGGCATCAGTAGTGAACCTCGACGAGGAAAAGCCCCTGGGGTGGAGCGGTGGGTCCGGCGGTGCGGCGGTCCTGAGCGGCGAGGCTGGCGGGGATGGCTTCGGGTGAGAGGCGGCCAGAGGCGGCTTCGACGAAGGTCCCGACGAGGTTGCGGACCATGTGGTGGAGGAAGCCGGAGCCGGTGACGCTGTAGATCAGGAGATGGTTCGCCTCAGTGCGGCTTTCTGTCCATGTCGAGGTGTGGATGGTGCGGGTGTTCGGCGTGGGGCGGGGGGGGCTTATGGGGTCTGTGGAATCCGACTCTTCGGAGGAGCACGAAGGATGAGGCACGCGGCGGTCCTCGGTGGAGAGATTCACGGCGGCGGTGGCCTCTCGGGTGGATTGGTCTGGGTTCAGGGCGGCGAAGCTGGTGAAGTCGTGGGTTCCGAGGACGTGGGTGGCGGCCTGATTGAGTCGGTCGAGGTCGAGGGGGAGCGGGCAGACCCAGACATAGGGTGCCAGGAATGGAGAGCAGATCGTCTCGGTGCGGGGGGCGAGGCGGCGCAGGATGCGGTACTCGTAGGTCTTCGAGCGAGCGCCATGGCGTGCGTGGAAGTGGGGGGAGGAGGGTGCGACGGAGAGGACGCGGATGGAGGGTGGGAGAGAACGATTGAGGGCGCGGAGGAGATTTGCGGGCGGAATGGGTGCCGCCAGGTCGAAGCTGGCGACCTGGCCCAGGGCGTGGACGCCGGTGTCGGTACGTCCGGAGCCCTGGGGGAGAACCCGTTCTCCCGTGATGGAGTGGAGGGCCTGGGCGAGGGTCTGCTGGATGGTGGGGCGATCGGGCTGGATCTGCCAGCCGTGGAAGTTGGTTCCGTCGTAGGTGAGGATGGCTTTCCAGCGTGTCATGAGGATGATCAGGACGGTAACACGGCAGGGGCGGAGGCGGGTGCGGTTGGTATACTGCCGATTCGAGGCGAGCGGTGCGGATGGTGTGTTTCGGCTTGAGGCGCCGCAAAAATTATTTGAGGGAACGAAGGGCGGGGGCGGTGCGTATTGCACGGGAATGGTCCTCCGATCGGTGCGGTTCTGTGCCGATGGGCAAAGTTTGAGAGTCCTTTAGGTCTACCTGGGCGTCTGAAAGGCATACCGGTAGGCAAGTCGTGTTCGCGGCGGGATCATCCGGCGCATTTTGATTGGAATTGCAGGAGAGAGCGCATCGTGAGATTACGGGATTTACAGGCGGCGGCGAGTGTTGGGTTGGTTCTGATGGGCACTATGACGCAGCCCGGATTTGCACAGGTACAAAAAGAGGTTGGAAAGACACCGGCAGGCCAGGCGACGGCTGCTGGACAGCAGGATCTGCCGACTGCTCCGACACCAATGCAGACGGAACCCCTTTACCTTCGGGATACCCCCAAGGACTACACGAAGCCGCGTCATCAGAGTGTGCGGCACCCATTCGAGGCGTACAAGGCGACGGACTACCCGTTGCCGCGGCTGTCCAACACCCCTCGGCTGACGGACCTGCTCCGGGATGGCAAGCTCTATTTGAGCCTTTCGGACGCGGTGGCGCTGGCGCTCGAGAACAACTTCGACATTGCGATTGCGCGGATCAACCTGGATATTGCGGATACGGACCTGCTGCGGGCAAAGGCGGGCGGGTCGCTTTTGGGCGTATCGAGCGGTTTGGTGACCGGAACGCTGGGTGGAACGACACAGACGATTACGGGTGGCGGCGGACCGGGCGGTACCACGAGCGGTTCGGGTGGAAGCAGTTCGGGATCTTCGGGTCTGGTGTTGAGCGAGAACGGTACCGGACCCACTCCGGAGTTGCTGGATCCGGCGCTGACAGGAACGCTTTCGTATGAGCGGGCGAGCACGCAGCAGAGCTCGACGCTGATTACGGGGACGAGCTCGCTGGCCCAGAACACATCGACCTATAACGTTGGCTACAGTCAGGGGTTTCTGACCGGAACTGCATTGACTGTGTCGTTCGACAATACGCATACGACGACGAACAGCCAGCGCACAAGCTATAGCCCGTTGCTGAATTCGACGTTCCGGGCCCAGGCGACGCAGCACCTGCTCCAGGGTTTTGGAACGTGGATCAATGGGCGGTTCATCATCCAGGCGAAGAATAACCGGAGGATCACCGACTCGGCGTTCCGGCAGCAGGTGATCTACACGGTGACGCAGGTCGAGAGCATCTACTGGGCGCTCGTGAGCGCGTACGAAGACGTGCAGGCGAAGGAGCGGGCGCTCGATCAATCGACCAAGCTGACGGCAGATAACCGGAAGCAGTTGGAGATTGGGACGCTGGCGCCGCTGGACGTTGTGAATTCGGACAGTGCGGTGGCGACGGATAAGCAGGCGCTGATCGCTTCGAACACCAATCTGCAGTATCAGCAGTTGCTGATGAAGCAGGCGGTTGCGCGAAACCTGATCGACAAGTCGCTGGAGGATGCTCCGGTGATTCCGACGGATCGGGTGGGATTGGAGCGGCTGGCGGAGGAGGATATGTCGGCCGACGACCTGGTGCAGCAGGCTTATATCAACAATCCGCAGATTGAGCAGGCGGTGTTGACGATGAAGAACAACGAGATCACGATCCGAGCCTTGAAGAACGGGCTTCTGCCGACGGTGGATGCGTATGCGTTCTACGGAGGATCGGGTGTCGGAGGTTCGCAGAATTCGAACCTGAACTGTTCGTCCAGCTTCACTTCGGGTTCGTTTACTGCCTGTCCTGCGGGTTATGTTGCGAGTTCGAACTACGGGACCGTGCTGGGGAATACGTTCAACAATACGTCTCCGGACTATGGGGCGGGAGTGAACATCAACATCCCGCTACGCAACCGGATCAACCAGGCGGCGCAGGAGCGGTCGCAGATGGAGTACCGGCAGACGCAGATGCGGCTGCAGCAGCTGTATGTTCAGGTTCGCATCAACGTCATCAATGGGCAGTATGCGTTGACCAACGACCGGGCGCAGGTGCAGGCGGCGCAGGCGACGCGTGATTTTGCGACACAGAGCCTGGATGCGGAGCAGAAGAAGTACAAGCTCGGAGCTTCAACGACGGCCAATGTTCTTTCGCAGGAGAGGACGCTGGCGACGGCGGAGAATAACCTGATCTCGGCGGTGGCTGCTTATGCGAGAGACCGCTCCAGCCTGCGGCAGTTGCTCTCGAATACGCTCGATCAGTATGGGATCAGCCTGGTGGATACGGCGATGGATGCGGTGAATACGAATCCCAAGATTCCGGGATTGACGGCTCCCAAGGCACCTGAGGCCGCGAAGCCGATCACGGTGACTCCGGACCCGGCGACTGCGCCGACGGTGCCTGTGCCCCCTTCACCACGACCGTAACGGATGGCGTTCTCAGAGAGGCTCGGACTTCGGTCCGGGCCTTCTGCTTTAATCCGAAGCACGCCTTGGTTGGGACTAAACTGGAAGGGATGAGCGAAGAGCAACGCAGTGGTGAGGTTGAGGTGGTAAACGGCCCGCTTGAGAGGCGGATGAACTCGTTGGAGCGGGCGGCCTCGGCCTACCTGAGGTCGGCGATGCAACAGCCGGTGGAGTGGATGGAGTGGGGCCAGGCGGCATTCGATCGGGCGGCCAGTGAAGACAAGGCGATCCTTCTGGATATTGGTGCGGTGTGGTGTCACTGGTGCCACGTGATGGATCGGGAGAGCTACGAGGATCCCGCGACGGCGGAGGTGATTAACGATCATTTCGTCGCTGTGAAGGTCGATCGGGACGAGAGGCCGGACGTCGATACGCGGTACCAGGCAGCGGTGGCTGCGATCAGCGGGCAGGGGGGATGGCCGCTGACGGCGTTCCTGACTCCGGATGGGAAGCCCTTCTTTGGCGGAACTTACTTTCCTCCGGAGGATCGTCATGGAAGGCCGAGTTTTCGACGCGTGCTTCTGACGATGGCTGAGGCTTTTCAGACAAGGCGCGGCGAGGTGGATGAGTCGGCCGGAAGCGCCATGGCTGCGATCGAACACAATGAGTCCTTCTCGGGCAGGGCGGGCGATCCAGGACCGGAGCTGGTAGAGAAGCTGGTGGAGTCAGCACTGCAGCAGTTCGATCCGCGGAGCGGGGGATTTGGGTCCCAGCCGAAGTTTCCGCATTCAGGGGCGATCGACCTCTTGATCGACGTCTCTTCGCGGGCGACCGCGACGCCCGGGATGGCGGAGCGGGCGAAGAAAGCGGCGCTGGTGACGCTGGACCGGATGTCGAAGGGGGGTATCTATGACCATCTGGCGGGAGGGTTTCACCGCTACTCGGTCGATGAGAACTGGATCGTCCCGCACTTCGAGAAGATGGCATATGACAACAGCGGACTGCTGAAGAACTACGTCCACGCGTTCCAGGCGTTTGGAGAGCCGGAGTGCGCGCGCGTGGCGAAGGACATCATGCGCTGGATGGACGAGTGGTTGAGCGATCGCGAGCGGGGCGGATTCTATGCTTCGCAGGACGCGGACTTCTCGCTGGATGATGATGGCGACTACTTTACCTGGACGCAGGATGAGGCGGCGGAGGTGCTATCGGCGGACGAGTTGAAGATCGCGGCGGCGTTCTACGACATCGGCGAGATTGGGGACGTGCAGCACAATGTGCGGAAGAACGTGCTGCATGTAACCAGGACACTGGCGCAGGCGGCGGCCTCGGCCGGGGTGGCGCCGGAGTCGGCGGCGGATCTGCTTCGCTCGGCCAGGGACAAGATGTATGCGGCACGGAGGCTGCGACCCACCCCCTACATCGACCGGACCGTCTATGTGGGTTGGAACGGAATGTGCATCTCGGCGTACCTGCTGGCGGGGCGAGTGCTGAACCTGCCGGAGGCAACCGGATTTGCGCTGAAGAGCTTGGACCGGTTGCTTGCGACGGCCTGGAACGAGGAATGGGGAATGGCGCATGTGGTCGCTTACGGCGAGACCGGCGGATCGGGCGGGCGGGTTGCCGGGGTGCTGGAAGACTACGTGTTCGTTGGTCAGGCCGCGCTCGATGCGTGGGAGGCTACCGGAGAGATCCGCTACTTCGATGTCGCCGACTCAATCATGCGAGGGGTGATCGAGCGCTTCTATGATGGGCAGGATGGCGCCTTCTTCGATACAGAATCAGGGGATCGGGGGGAACGGAAGCTGGGCGCGTTGTCTGCGCGGAGGAAGCCTTTGCAGGATTCGCCGACTCCTGCGGGGAATTCGGTCGCCGCGGCTTTGTTGATCCGACTCGAGGCGTTGACCGGGAAGGAAGAGTATTCGGCCAAGGCGCAGGAGACGCTCGAGAATTTTGCTGGTGTGGTGGAGCACTTTGGGCTGTTCGCCGCGAGTTATGGGCTGGCACTTCAAGGAATGGTGCGGGATCCGGTCCAGGTGTGCGTGATTGGCGAGGCGGGGGATCTATCGGCGAGGCGACTGGAGACTGTGGCGCTCGCACGGTATGAAGTGAATCGGAGCGTGGTGCGGTTGAGGCCGGACCAACTCGGCGCGCTACCGGCAGCCCTGGCGCAGACTCTCCCATTCCTGCCCAAGATCGAGCGGAGCTTCGCCGTGGTTTGCAGTGGCAGTCGCTGTCGACCGCCGGTGGCCACAGCCGCGGAGTTGATGGAAGTCTTGAACGGAGACTAGACGGACGTCATCTGCGCGATAAACGCACCAGATCAGACCACTTTCGGAATCAGCGCCCGCTGTCCAGTTTTTCCGTGCAACGGCCCACATTCGGCGCACAAAAAGCTTCTGGTGAAACATTGGGAAATTTCGATCGTCGCCAGCTAACCCCTGTAGAACACCCTAGATGCAGGAGACTCGCAGAAAACGGCGATTTCATACCACTTTATTAGAAGATGAAACCTACGTGGTCTGACCAAATGGCTGGCTAATAGGAGGCGAACCACACCTTCAGGAGAACGGCTCCAGCAAGTCTCCGCTGAGCTGAGGTTGAGGGATTACGCTCCGATCGATGGGGGCGCGGGTGGAGCAGTGGGGTCTCGCCTGGCCTGCATGACGAGCATGTCTGCGGAGACGCCGAGGGGGATTCCATTCTTCTCGAAGCCCAGGATGATGCGACGACGCAGCTCGCGCAGGACGCCGTCGCGCTGGTTGGCACGGACGCGCATGGTGATCGGGTAGAGCACCTCGCGACCGTGGATGTCGCTGATACCAAGGACCTCGGGGTCTGCGAGGAGAATGGTCTGGAAGGCGGGTTCGGCGCGGAGCTCCGACGAGAGACCACGGAGGAGATCCATGACCTGGTCGGGATTGGCCGAGGCGTCGACGGAGACGGTGAGGGTGGCGACGGAGTAGTCGCGGGAGAGATTCGCCACGGTGGCGACCTGGGAGTTGGGGACGATGTAGACGGTTCCGTCTCCGTCGCGGAGGGTGGTCGCGCGGAGGGTCAGGCTCTCGACGGTTCCCTGAAGGCTGGCGATCTTGACCACCTCTCCGACGTTGTATTGGTCCTCGATGAGGATGAAGATGCCGTTGATGATGTCTTTGAAGAGGCTCTGGGCTCCGAGGCCGATGCCGACGCCGACGATTCCGGCAGATGCGAGCAGGGGGCCATAGGCGATGTTGAAGAGATTGAGAAGCTGGAGGAAGGCGAAGAAGCCCAGAACTCCGTAGGCGGTCGCACGGAGGGTGGATGCGATGGTGCGGAGTTGCGCTGCGCGGTGGGCGTTACCGGTCTGCCGATCGGCGAGATGGCGCATCCGCATGACGAAAAAATGCACGATCCGCTGGAGGATGAAGAGAAAAAAGAGCGCCACGAAAACTTTGGGGAGGCGATAGCGGACCATGACGATGATGTCCTGGTGCCAATCGCGTTCGACGACCTTGAGAAAGGGTTCCTGTTGCGGGAGAAGCAGGGAAAGGAGCATGATGACGGTGTCTCGATCTTTCGACTTGTATGGAGCGAACTGAGATTATAGGAGCTGCATCTGGGCGAACGGACCAATCCTGTGGCACATGAGTAGATGGATGCACCGGGATGCCAAAGGGAAGCAAGGTTCACGGATCGGGCTTCAGGAGGTTGCGATGGTAACGCTTCGTGGTGCCATGTGGATGGGCTTGGTGGCGACGCTGTTGGTCGGTGGGCGGATTGAAGTTGCGCAGCAGCGGATAGAGCGAAACAGCTCCGCTCCGGTCCAGGCGCCGGACATGATGGGCGCCAACGCCTCGAATGCGACGGGTGTCGACCGATCGATGGACGAAGGGACTCGGGTGGAGATGGAGGCGCGGCGTGGGAGAGCCGCAAACTCGGAGCGACAGAAGTCCATGATGAAGGACGCGCATATGCTTCTGCTGGCGACGGCGGAGTTGCAGGCGATGGAACAGGAGCCGAAGGGGCCTCCGAAGGAAGATGCGCTGAGGCGAATCGACCAGATTGAACATCTTGCGCACAATGTAAAAGAGCGGATGAAGGGTTCGCGCTGAGACTCCGGGGAGAGCTCTTCTAGAGGACGGGCGAGGTGAAACGAATGTCTGTTTTGTTGCGTGGTCTACTCGGAGTGGCGTTGCTGGCGGGTGGGGCGGGAGGGGCCACTGCGGTTCAGGCTGGCGCCGGTTCGCTTCCGGCAACTTCGGGATCCCAGGAAACCAGACCGCCATTGACGGACAAGCAGAAGGAACTGCTGGCGGATATCGACAAGCTGGTGAAGATGGCAGCTGAGCTACAAGTGAGTGTGAGTAAGAGCACGAAAGATGAATTGTCGCTGGACGTGGTGCGGAAGGCGGAGGCGGTGGAGAAGCTCGCGAGGAGCGTGAAGGAAAGGATGCGGACGGACCTGTAGTGGTCCGACCAGGGGTGGATGCCGGCGGCTGTGATCTTGGCGGTTGTCAGGCCGGGGGTTGATAGGGTTGAATCACGCATCGCGGCGATGATTGTTGGGCGTCACAAATTTAATTGGCGGCTCTGAATAGGGCGGCGACACCGGCGGCAAGGGGCGACCGTGGGGGACGGTACAATCGCAAGACCGGACGTTCGCGCAGGCGATTCGAGTTCCCCCGCGAGGAATGATGTATGGGAGATAGGTTGGTCAAGAGTTTGGAGCACGAGCGGCGGAGTCCTGGGATGGGTGCGGACCACAGCGAGCGGAACTTGCTCTCTCGGGAGCAGATGATCGAGTTTTACCGCCTGATGTATCTCTCGCGGCGAACGGACGACCGGGAGATTGTGCTGAAGCGGCAGCAGAAGATCTTCTTCCAGATCTCCTGCGCGGGGCATGAGGCTCTGCTGGTGGCCGCGGGGATGGCCTTGCGGCCTGGATATGACTGGTTCTTCCCCTATTATCGTGACCGGGCGTTGTGCCTGGCGCTGGGAAACACGGTCGAAGAACAGATGCTGCAGGCGGTGGGCGCGGGGGAGGACCCTGCAAGCGGTGGGCGGCAGATGCCCTCGCACTGGACGAGCAAGAAGCTCAATATTGTGACGCCCAGTTCGGCGACAGCGACACAATGCCTCCATGCAATTGGGTGTGCGGAGGCGGGACGATATTTTTCCCGGCATCCAGAGGCGGTTTTGCGGGATTCCGGGGACTACCGGGAGTTCAAGGATGTGAAGTTTCATGGGGATGAGGTCACTTATGTCTCGATCGGGGAGGGCTCGACGAGCCAGGGGGAGTTCTGGGAGTCTCTGAATACGGCTTCGAATGGGAAGCTTCCGGTGCTGTATGTGATTGAAGACAATGGATATGCGATCTCTACGCCGGTCGAGGCCAATACTCCGGGTGGGAATATCTCTCGATTGATCGCCAACTTTCCGAACTTCCATTTCGCGGAGGTGGATGGGACGGATGCGGTTGCGAGCTACGCGGCGATGGTGCAGGCGGTGGCATATTGCAGGGCCGGATACGGGCCGGCGCTGGTTCATGGGCACGTGGTTCGGCCGTATTCGCACTCGATGAGCGAGGACGAACGGGACTATCGGGCGACGGAGGAGCTGGAGGCGGACGCTCTGCGGGATCCGATCTCGAAGATGCAGGTGCTTCTGCTGCGGGAGGGAATTCTCGACCAGGCCGGGATCGACGAGTTGGAGAATCGGGTCGACGAGGAGGTGCAGGCGGCGGCGGATCGGGCCGTGGCTGCCTCCTTGCCCACGGTAGGATCGATCCTCAAGAATCAATACTCGGAGGATCTGTCTCCGACGGATGTGCGGTATGCGACGGAGAGTCTGGCGGTGGTGGATTCTGCCGAACGGACGATGGCCGATCTGATCAATACCTGCCTGCGCGACGAGATGCGGCGGGATGAGCGGATTGTGATCTTTGGCGAAGACGTTGCCGACGCGACGCGGGATGAGGCTTTGAAGTCCGGAAAGCTTAAGGGAAAGGGTGGAGTCTTCAAGCTAACCTCAGGACTTCAAATGGAGTTCGGCAGCGATCGAGTATGGAATTCGCCCCTGGCCGAGGCCAATATCGTCGGCCGGGCGATCGGGATGGCGGTTCGCGGGTTGAAGCCGGTCGTGGAGATTCAGTTCTTCGACTACATCTGGCCGGCGATGCACCAGATGCGGAACGAGTTGGCGCTGGTGCGGTGGCGATCGAATGGCGCGTTCAGTTGCCCGTTGGTGATTCGGGTTCCGATTGGCGGATATCTGACGGGCGGATCGATCTATCATTCGCAGTCGGGTGAGAGCATCTTTACCCATACTCCGGGGGTGAGAGTGGTGATGCCTTCGAATGCCCTGGATGCGCTGGGGCTGTTGCGGACGGCGATCCGGTGCGATGATCCTGTTTTGTTTCTTGAACATAAGCGACTTTACCGGGAGACCTTCGGACGGGCGGCTTATCCCGGTGCGGAGTATGCGGTTCCCTTTGGCAAGGCCAAGATCGTTCGAGCGGGCAAGGATGTGACGGTTGTGACGTACGGGGCGGTGGTCCCGCGAGCTCTGCAGGCGGCGCAGAGGCTGCATCGGGAGACCGGGATCGATGTGGAGTTGATCGATCTACGGTCGTTGAGTCCATACGATTGGGAGGCGATTGCGGAATCGGTGCGGAAGACGAACCGGGTCATCGTGGCGCATGAGGATATGTTGAGCTGGGGATATGGGGCGGAGATCGCGGCGCGGATCGGGGAGGAGCTATTTCACGATCTGGATGCTCCGGTTCGGCGGGTGGCGGCGATGGATACGTTTGTGGCGTATCAGCCGTTGCTGGAGGATGCGATTCTGCCACAGCCGGAGGATCTTTATCGGGCGATGCGGGAGATTGCTGCCTTTTAGAGCCGTTCTCCTGAAGGTGTGGTTCGCTCTTATTAGCCAGCCATTGGTCAGACCACTTGGGTTTCATCTTCTAGTAAAGTGGTATGAAATCGCCTTTTTCTGCGAGTTTCCTGCATCCATGGTGTTCTAAAAGGGTTAGCGGGCAACGATCGAAATTTCCCAATGTTTCACCAGAAGCTTTTTGTGCGCATAATGTGGGCCGTTGCATGGAAAAACTGGACAGCGGGCGCTGATTCGAAAGTGGTCTGCTAGGGTGCGTTTATCGCGCGGATGAAGTTCGTTGGGAACCCCTGAGCCGGTTCGCAGTCCGGTACCCGGATCCGGGGTCGAGGCTCTTAGAGCAGATTCGCTGAAGGTGTAGGGT
>JAMFSC010000056.1 GCA_026225095.1 bacterium | reverse complement strand
GCAAGCTGGCACGGTCCTGGCCGACAAGGCCTACGACGCCGACGAGCGCGTCCTGAATGTATTGGAAAAATCGGGCAAAGTCGCCGTGATTCCGCCCAAAGCCAATCGCAAGGTACAACGCGACTACAACAAAAACCTCTACAAGGCTCGCCATCTGATTGAAAACTTCTTCGCCAACCTCAAACAGTTTCGTGCCATCGTCACCCGATATGACAAGACCGCAAGAAACTTCCTTGGTGCCATCTACTTTGCTGCCTCCGTCATTTGGCTGGTTTGATGACAGACCCTAGGCACTGTTCGGAGATATATCCAATAGGAATGAGAATCGCCACCAGCAGACCACCGCAGGCAATGTTGGTTGCCAGTTCCGCAAACGAGATGCGACGAGCCTTCTCCCGCTGTCTGCAACATGGACAACTTCCGCACGGGACGGTCTGGGCAATTGAAGTAGTATCAGAACTGGATCCGGTATCTTCCTTCATCTCCGTCCTCCGTGCTGAATTCTTCGCCATTCGCCTTCGAGAGGGCCGAAAACGCAGCTCGTTCTCGCTTGTCTCGTCGTACGTCGAGGAGTTGTTCGCCCACAGTGTGTTTGGGTGAATAGCCATAGATGAATATCAAGCTTGAGCAGGCGAATGGGAGGCGATATCTTTGGGTATGGGAACGAAAAGAGGTGTGAAGCGCAGTTCGATGTTGACGGTTCAGGAGATCGGCGTCAGTTACCCCACCGCGTGGCTGATGCAGCACAAGATTCGCAAGGCCATGCAAGACCGCGATCGGCGCTACCGATTGAGCGGTCTGGTCGAGCTCGATGAAGGCTATGTCGGCGGTGCCGAAGAGGGCTCCGGGCGCCGCGGACGTGGGGCCAAGAGCAAATCGGTGGTTGCGGTAGCGGTTGAACAGCGCGCGGCGGGTCAAGCGGGCAGACCACCCATTCCTGGATTCGCTGCACTGGGAGTAGTGGCAAACACCGCCTCGGCCAGTCTGGACGAATTCCTGGGGGCCAAGATTGCGATCGGCAGCCACATCCTCTCCGATGGATGGCGCGGCTATCGAAAACTAGAACAGAAAGGATCCGCGCACACGGCCACGGTCTTGTCCAAACTTCCCCTGGGTGCATATCACGCTCTCGAATTTGAAGCGGTTCTTGCTGGGGCCCTCCCACAAAGTTGAAGCGAAACATCTCAACCGCTATGTCGCGGAGTTCGCCTACCGGCTCAATCGCAGAACCATGGAGAAGAACCTCCTGGCCAGGGTCGTCCGCGCCTGCCTCGCCTGCCTCGCCACCCAAACCATCACTTACAAACAATTTACGGCCACCTGAGCTAGCTTGATATTCATCTAGAAGAAAAGCTGCCGGCATCGAAAACCTTGCACCAGAGCCTCCCGAATCTACGCCTAGAATCTGCAACAGAGCCCGGCACCGTACCACGCCACTGGGTCAGCTTGACCGTTTCCGGGAACCCTGTTTATTTTCATACATTTGCGCAGGCTTAGTGTGGTTGACTGGCTCTCACGGGAGGATTGCACTGTGATAGCTTTGGACGGAAAGGATATGGCCGTCTATGCAGTCGCCGACCCAATCGCGGACGACGGAAGAATTGAGTCCGCGCCAAGTCCAGCAGATCAGGTATCACCTTGAGGAGTTGCTTGCGAGTCCGGCGTTTGCGAGCAGCAAACGAGCCCAGAGTTTTCTGCGATTGGTGGTGGGCCACGCTCTGGATGGCGATTACGACTCGCTGCGCGAACGGATGATCGGGGCGGAGATGTTTGGACGTCCGATCGACTATGACACCGGGAGCGACTCGGTCGTGCGGGTAAAGGCGACCGAGGTTCGCAAGAAGCTGCAGCAGTTTTATCTGGAATCGCCGTCAAGCGAAGTCCGGATCGAGTTGCCGAGCGGCTCGTATGTGCCCAAATTCGGCTTTAGCCCTATCGCGGTGGAACCACCGGTGAGCGCTACGACTGCGGATCCTGTAGGCCCGGCGTGGACCCCGGAGCAGGCAGTCGTGGGTTCGTTTGGCGTAGGCGCGGAGAAGGCGTTGTCCGCACCCATACCGGGCTGGCAGCGCGTCATCGGTGCGGTGCGAAGCCGGCCCGCCCTGTGGTGTGGCATCGCAGTGGTGATGGTGGCTGCATTCTTCACGGGGCGGGGGTATCTGGCGACGTGGGATGCGACGCCCATCCGCTCGATCGCTATCTTGCCGATCGAGAATTTTTCGGGAGTGCCCGCGCAGGAATACTTCGCGGATGGGATGACGGATGAGCTTGTGAGCGACATGGGTCAGGCGACGAAGATCCCCGTTCTGCCGGTCAGGTTGGTGACCAGCTACAAGGGGTCAAGGAAGAGTGCGAAGGAGGCGGGGCGCGAGCTGAGAGTGGATGGAGTCGCGCAGGTCAGCTTGATGCGCGAGGGCAGCCGCGTGCTGATTTACGTCTGGTTCACTGCGGTCAAGACCAATCATGTCATCTGGTTCCATAGTTACGTGCGGGACTTTAAGACTGCGGCGGCGTGGCAGGGTGAGGTGTCACACGCGATCGTAGCCGAGATAGGCCATGCATTGACGCCGGAGGGGCAGGCGCGGTACCGGCGTGGGCGGCCAGTGGATGCCGTCGCCCAGGATCTTTTTCTGCATGGCAAGTATCTGCTGGAGGCCGAGGATTGCTCGAACGCCGCGGATTACTTCCGGTCTGCGCTTAACATCGATTTCGACTACCCACAGGCCCAGGCCGAGCTGGCGTTCTGCGACGGGCACCTTGGCGAGACAGACCGCGTGGATTCCGTGGATGCCTTCCTGAATCAGAAGATCGAGGCGACCCGTGCGATCGAGCTGGACAGCTCGGTGGCGGAGGGCCACGCGGAGCTCGCGAATGCGGAGATCAATCTGAATTGGGACTGGACGGCGGCCGGATTGGAGTTGCGGCGAGCGATCGAACTATCCCGTACGTCGGGATCGATCCACGAGGAGTACGAACGCTACCTGGTGCGAACGGGGAGAGTGCGGGAGGCTCTGGCCGAAGTCCAGCGGTACGAGTATCTGGAACCGTTTTCGAGCCGCCTGTACCATCTCGAGGGAATCATCCTCTACTACTGCCGTCAGTATGACCAGGCCAGGCTGCTGGTGGAGAAGGTCCGGATGCTGGATATTCCACCGCCCAACTGGCACATGCTCCTCGGAGAGATTCAGGCGGAAAAGGGTGCCTATGCGGACTCCATCACGGAGTTTCTACACGCCGGGACGAGACCACAGGCGCTCGGACATCTTGGCAACGTGTATGCGCGGGCAGGTCGAGTGGACGAAGCGAGGTCCGTGATCGCGCAACTTGAGGACACCGTAAAGAACGAGGGAATCGGCAGGTACGAGATCGCCCTCGTTTACGCGGGTCTGGGCAACAAGACGGAAGCGTTCAAGTGGCTGGAGGAGTCCTACCGGACTCACGACGAGGGCATCACCTATATTAAGGTGGAACCTTGCCTCGATCCACTGCGCGGCGATCCGCGATTCAACGACCTCCTGAACCGGGTGGGGCTCAAGCCCTAGAGGCCGGCGCCATGGCCGGCGCACACTGTGGTCCGCATTCTCAGGCGGCAACGTCTGGGGAAATCACTGGGAAAACCACCAGCAAACGTCCCACGGGCACCAGCAAACGTGCCGTCAAGTAATTGATAATAAATGGCTCACCCCCCAATCGCGTGATCAAGCCGTTTATAGCGTGGCAGATCCTGTTTTCAGAATGTTTGAATTGGCCCTCTTTTGACAGGGTGGTTCTCTCGTTGACTGAGAGCCAGACCGGCTGACGGAGCCGTTTGCGCTAGCACCACAAGAGCCACATCTTCGAAGGTAGGAGCCGCCGACCTTGTGACGCGATCCAGTCGGACTCAGCAACGGGCATCGACCCCCACGACCTCATTCATCCCAAGGGAAAACCATGTTATCTCGCAGCCTTCGCAGTGTCTTGTGTTTCGCGGTTCTTTACGCCACGCTGCTGATTCCCGCCATGGCGCAGCTCACGGGCGCCGCGGCGATCTCCGGGACGGTGTCTGATCCCACTGGCGCCGTGGTCCCCAGGGCGACGGTCACGGCCACCAACTCGGCCACAGGCGTGAGGACGGTCCGCACCACCGGTTCGTCGGGAAACTACCTTCTGTCTCCGGTGCCACCGGGTGATTACACGATCTCCGTCTCGTCTCCCGGCTTCCGGGATCTGGTGCAGGAGCACGTCACCGTGGACGCCCTGCAGACCATCGGCTACAACGCCAGGTTGACGGTGGGCGCTAACGAGACGACGGTGACCATCACTACCGCGCCGCCGCTGCTCGAAACCGAGAGCGGCACGCTCAGCTACACGATGGAGCAGACCGAGTACACCAACCTTCCGCTGAACATGAACAATGGTCCGCGCAACCCGACGAGCTTCGTCGCCTTGATGCCTGGTGTCAATGGCGGTGTCGGCCGTTCGGGCGAGTTCAACGGTTCGAGCTCCGCCGGCTATCTGGACGAGGTTTACATGGACGGCATCCCGCTCACCGCGCCGGTGCAACAGGGTGACAACCGCGCTATCGCCTACACGCTCTCCCCAGAGGCCATCGAGCAGTTCCAGGTGCAGACCTCGGGATCGCCCGTCGAGTACGAAGGCGCAGGCGTACAGAACTATCAGGTCAAGTCGGGCACCAACCAGTTCCACGGCAATCTGTACAGCTACCTGCGCAACACCATCTTCGATACCTGGGGATTCGCAGGCAAGATCAGCAACGTTAACTCGGTCACCAAGCTGCCCGTGAAGCCGGTCGAGCACCAGTTGGAAAACGGCGGCACCATCGGCGGCCCGATCCTGCACGACAAGCTGTTCTTCTTCGGTTCCTACGATAAGTACTTCTATCACTCCACGCCCAACCCCACGCAGTACACCCTGCCGACGATGCAGGAACGCACCGGCGACTTTACCCAGTACCCGCAGCCCATCTACGATCCCACGACCACCGCGGCCTGCACCGCGGCCAAGGGTTATGCCTGCCGCTACCAGTTCATGGGTCTCAAGAATGGAGTGATGACCCCCAACGTCATCGATGCGAGCCGCCTCTCGCCCATCGCCAAGGCGCTGATGAGCACGCTGCCGGTGCCGACCACAAGCGCCATCGTCAGCAACTACTACGCCGCACCCCGCTCCGGCACCAGCTACTGGAAGACGGCGGACACAATCGACTATCAGGTCAACCCCAAGCAGCGCCTTCGCGGCATCGTGCTGCTGGGTAACTACGCGACCATCGGTCCGGACTACACCAGCAAGCTGCCAGTGCCTTACGGCACGACGGAGTACGTGTCGCAGTTCTCCCAGACCTTAGACCTCGAGCACACCTATACGATCACGCCGCACCTTGTGAACCAGTTCAACTACGCCTTCAACCGTCTGGCCGCGCCCGACGTAAACGCCACGCTGAACACACCCTTCATGGCCACCGCCGCCGGGCTGACGGGCCTGCCTGCGGGCGAGGCCTCCTCCACCTTCCCGGCCATCAGCTTCTCCGATGCCGTCGACACGGCCACAAGCTGGCACGCCGTCACCGGCTCGGTCTCGAACAATGAGGTCGTCAACACGTTCATCCTCGTCGACAACCTGCAATGGCAACGGGGCAAACACGCCTTCACGTTCGGCGGCCAGATTCAGTGGCTCCAGGATAACTACAAGTACCCCAGTAATAGCAGCAGCTATCCCATGTCCTACAGCTTCAGGGCGAATGAGACGGCCAACTTCTACGCTCCCGGCACCAAGACCTCGGGTACCATCGACAGCGCCGATACGGGGATCGGCTTCGCCTCGTACCTGCTCGGCGCGGTGGGTTCCAGCTCACTCCAGGTGACGTCGTTGCCGGAGACCGGCGCCCGCTTCAAGACCTACGCTCCCTATGCACAGGACGACTACAAGGTCACCCCGAAGCTGACCGTCAACCTGGGCCTGCGCTGGGACCTCTGGACCTCCTTCAAGGAGGTCAGCAACCGTGCCTCCTTCATGAACCCCAACGCGATCAACCCGCTCACTGGCACCAAAGGCGCGTTGAACTTCTACGGCTACGGCCCCAATAGCTGCCAGTGCGAATCGATCGTGCCGATGTACTGGAAGAATCTGGCGCCGCGTTTGGGCTTTGCTTACTCGGTGCGGCCGCGTACAGTCGTCCGCGGCTCCTTCGGCATCAGCTACGCACGGGATGCGGCAGAAGGCGGCCACAACTCGGGTTCGCGCACCGGTCCCAGTCAGCAGGGTTTCGCCGGCACCAGCACGCTCTCGGGCGACTCGCTCGGAACCCCCGCCTTCAGCTGGGATAGCTCGACCGCCAGCGTCGGCAAGACGGTCTATGGCTCGGGAGCCTTCCCTGGCTCGGTTCCCGTGCTGCCCAACACCAGCATCACGCAGCTCTCCGGCAACAGCAGCACTCAGACCAGCAATGGGGTCATCACGACGGGCTCCGGAATCGGTTACGGCGACCCGGTAGCCGGCCAGCGCGTGCCCTACTATGAGAACGTCAACCTTGGTTTCCAGCAGGCGCTCACCAATACAACCACGCTCGCAGTCTCGTATGTCGGCAACTTCGGTCACTTTGTCCCCGGGGCGCCGCGCGGTTACTGGGCCAACCAGCTCAACCCGTCCTACCTGCTGCTGGGCGGCCTTCTCAGCCAGCCGGCCACCCCCGTCAACGTGACGGCCGCGCAGAAGATCCTGCCCAGCTTCCACCTGCCATACGCCACCTTTGCGGGCTCGAGCGCCACCATCGCGCAGGCCCTGGTCGCTTTCCCGCAGTACGGCGGCATCTCCGACATCTGGGCAGATGAAGCCAACACCGCCTATAGCGCGCTGCAGCTCTCGCTCAACCAGCGCACCTGGCAGGGCGTCACCTTCACCGCCAATTACACCTACGCAGTATCCACTGGCGACGCCGACGACTCGCGCAGCGGCTTCCCCATCCCTGCCAGCGTCGTCAGCGGCGCCACCTCCGATTTCGGCCAGCATCAGCTCGACCACACCTGGCAATCGAACGCAAACAAGCAGCAACTCTCCCTCTATGGCGTCTGGCACCTGCCCTTCGGCAAGGGCCGGCGCTTCAGCGGCGGGCCCGTCTACCTGCACCCCATCGTCAACGATTGGCAGTTCTCCAGCACCTTCCAGTATGCCTCCGGAGGACCGGTCAGCGTCACCTCGAGCAAGTGTGTGCTGGTGGGTCAGGGCACCTGTTATCCCGACATCAACCCTGCCTTCGCGGGGGACATCCGCCAGAACGGGAGCCTTGGCAGCAACTACGTCGCCGGCGGCACCTCTCCCACGTACCTCCGGACAGGTGCGTTCAAGGATCCCGCGTCCTACATGATCGGCAACGCGAACAGCCGCGCACCGTTCAATCTCTGGGGTGTGGGGTCGTATACGTTGAACGCCAGCGTGCGCAAGTCGTTTCCCATCCAAGAAAGACTGAAGTTTACCTTTGAGGCTGACTGCTTCAACGTCCCCAACAAGGTCACCTTCGGCTACGCCTCGACCAACATGGACGCCACCAACTTTGGCCAGACGAACTCCGGCAGCGGCAACCGCGACTTCCAGTTCGCACTCCGGCTTGACTTCTAACCAGCAGGCCTGTTCGTCAGCAAAGCAGTTCCGACGTGCGGGCCCGCCACGCTCCCTTCCCGCGAGGCTCACGTCCCTTCAGGCAACACGTCCCCTAGGATGAATGCATGCACCTCCCTCCCCGCTGGACGCGCCGCCGTTTTGTCTTCTCCTCCGCAAGCGCCACGCTACTCACCCTGCACGGGCAATGCCTGCCCGGACAGCCAACCGCGCAGGCAACCGAGCGTCCGCAGTCCGCCGGAAGCTCGCCGGAGGAGATTTCGGGTGCGGTGCGTGGGCTGATGGAGGGTCACACCTCGCGCCCGCTGCGCTACACCCCTCGCGATGGCGGGTTCGCGATCGGCAACGGGAAAGAGTTCTTTAATCGTCCGCTCTACGGGTGCAACAACGCCTTCCGCGTCGATTGTGGCGACCTGCCCGAATTCTCGCTGTATCTGCCCGGACACGGCGGCAACCTGCGGCTCGGCATGACCACGGCGCGACGGGCAAAGTGGCTGTTCGAGGCCCATGCGATCGACGCGTTCTACCGTGCCGGGCGGATGCAATACGACCTTCGCGATCCGTTGCTGGCAGACGGCACGCTGCGAGTCGAGATCGTCACCCGTGGCGAGGGCTCGGGGATCATGCTGCGTGTGCAGCCAACCGATGTGCCGCCCGAAGTCAGGCTGACCTGGGCATTCGGTGGCATGAGCGGACGCAGGGGGAAGCGGGGCGGCGATATCGGCTGCGAGGTGGAGCCGGTCGCACAGTTCTTCCAGGTCAGGCCGGAGGAGTGCAGGGACAATCGTTACGAGATCCTCGGAAGTCAGGCCAACGTTCACAGCACCTCCGGCAACCTCCGGCTGCAGTTTCCCGCCTCCGCTGAGCTGCGCATCGCCGACGGCTCGACGTGGAGCTCGGGTTGGCAGGAGCTGGTGCGCACTTCGTCGAGCAGCGCCGCACTGCCCGTGCTGATCGGTTCGGTTGCGCTGGCCGACCGGCCGATGTATCTCTCGGTCGATCGCGAACCTCCAACCCAAGCAGCGGTCGATGAAGACGTGTTTCGCAGGCGGTGCGAGCAGCTCGACGCGGTGGGCGGCCGGCTGAGCCTGTCTTCGCCGGACCCATTCGTCGATTCCCTCGGACCTGCGCTTGCCACGGCAGGTGATGCGATCTGGGACGACGCGCAAGGCTGCGTCATGCATGGCGCGGTAGCCTGGCGATCGGCACTGGCCGGTTGGCGCGGACCGTACGTGCTCGATGCGGTGGGCTGGCACGAACGGTTCGTCAGGCATGCCCGCCACTGGATCGCGAAGCAGAACCGCGACCCGATCGTCACGGCGAGTCCGGCCACCGGCGACCCCGATCCGCACTCGCACCTCGCCCGGACTGAGAACCTGCTGCACAGCCAGGGTGACCTCTCGAAGAACCACTACGACATGAACCTGGTCTTCTTCGACGCCGTGCTGCGTCACCTGCGATGGACTGGCGACCTGGAGTTTGCGCGCGAGGTATGGCCCGCGCTCAAGATGCATCTGGCCTGGGAGCAACGGCTCTTTCGCCGCACCTGGAGATCGGCGGCCGGCAAGGACCTTCCGCTCTACGAGGGGTACGCCTGCATCTGGGCGAGCGACAACCTGCAGTACAACGGCGGCGGCGCGGCGCACTCGACCTCCTACAACCTCTTCGCCAATCGCCAGGTGGCACGGTTGGCCAGCATGTTGGGCGAAGACCCATCTCCCTACGCAACAGAGGCATCCGCGATCCTTGCAGCCATGCACGAGCTGCTCTGGTTGCCCGGGCAAGGTGCTTACGGCGAGAGCAAGGATATTCTCGGGCCGCAGACGGTCTATACCTCGCCCGCCCTCTGGACCGTGTATCACGCCATCGATTCCGAGGTTGCAACACCACGCGAGGCCTGGCAGATGTGTGCGGAGCGGCTCCGCGCACTGCGGGCGGTCCCGGTAGAAGGTCCGGGAGTTCCCGCAGGCGGCGTCATGCTCCCATGCTCGGACTGGATGCCGTATGAGTGGTCGTTGAACCTGCTGCTGTTGGCCGAAAACATGCACATGGCGCTGGCGCTGTGGCAGGCCGGGATGGTCGATGAGGCGTTCCGGCTGTTCAAAGGGAACCTTCTGGACTCTCTGTTCATGGGGTTGAGCCCCGGCAACTTCCACATGACCTCGCAACTGGACGCGCATCGCCAGGAGGCACAGCGGGACTTTGGGGATCCCATCGGATGCACGGCCCGCGCGCTCGTGGAGGGACTGTTCGGCGTCTCGCCAGACCAGCTCGCGGGCGAGCTGCATCTTCGCCCAGGTTTTCCCAACGATTGGCCGCACGCCACCCTGCGCCACCCCGACTTCGACCTCTCCTGGAAGCGGGAGGGCGCAAAAGAGACGTTGGCCGTGACGGTTCGGCTGGCACAGCCGGTGGCCCTGCGATTGGCGCTGAGAGCGCCGCGCACCGGCGTGCCAACGGTGCGGCTGAACGGAACGCCGATCCCATCGGCATGGGCGGCGGAGGCGATCGGGCAACCGGTCCTCCTCGTCGAAGCTCCCGTCGCGTCGAGCTGGACGATCGACGTCCAGTGGAACGGGAAAGCCGTGCAGGGTCCGCCGGCATATCGGCAGTACAGCCTTGGGGACACGGTCGTCGAGGCCGATTCGACCGTAGACGATCCGCAGGCCGCGCTGGTTGGGGGACGCGCCGCCAACAGCGGGGTTCATACCGTCTTTGTACGCCGCCAGGAGGGCGCCTGCGGCTGGTGGATGCCGCTGAGCTTTGAGGTTCCGAAGCTCAAGCCCGCGGAGGCGCCTCCGAATCGCACAGCCCGGCCAGAGCCCATCGACCTCAGCGCTCTGCTGACCGGAAGAATTACCGAGATCTTCAGCCGTCGCTACACCGCCCCGCGCTCGCCCTTCTGCTCGCTGTCGATCCCGGAGTCGGGCACGGGTGGCTGGGCAGAATTCGACCGTCAGCCCACGATCGACGATGCGGGCTTGCGCACCGCCAGTGGGATTCTGATGGCTGGCGGAGTTCCGTTCCAAACGTCCGCCGGCTCGCGAAACTGCGCCTTCGCTTCCTTCTGGCAGCAGGATCGGCCCCGGCTGAGCCTGCCACTCCACGGCCACGCGGATCGACTTTCGCTGCTGTTGGCCGGGACCACCCAGCCACAGTGCAGCCGCATGATCCACGCTCACGTGCGCGTCCGTTATTCCGACGGAACCGAGACCGTGCTCGCACTCCGCAATCCCGACAACTGGTGGCCTATCGAACAGGACTACCTGATCGACGATTATCTCTTCCCCGATCCCGCGCAACCGCCGACCCGCGTCGACCTGCAGACCGGCACCGTGCGCGAGCTCAATCTGGCGACCTGCAAAGGCCGTGGCCGCCAGGTGCCCGGGGGAGCCGCAAATATCCTTCATCTCCCGCTCGACCCCGCATTGGAGCTCGCCGCAATGGAGATCGAGGTCAAGCTGTATGGCATCGTGGTCGCTCTGGTGGCCGCGACCCTATCCCGCACCTAGGAGCTTCATGAGCGACGAAACAACTCCACCCACCCACGATCGCCGATCCATCCTGAAGGCTGCCTTGCTCACGATGCTCGCTCCATCGGCCCTCGCTGCCGCGGCGTCGACGCAGACCGAACCTGCGCCCCCAACATCTCCCTTGCGGCTGAGCGTACGCGACCAGGGCGCAGCGGGCGACGGGGTGACCCTCGATACAGCCAGCCTGCAGCGCACCATCGACCGTGTCAACGTCCTGGGCGGCGGCGAGGTCCTGGTACCCGCCGGCAGATACCTCACGGGCAGTATCAGTCTCCGGAGCAAGGTCACCTTGCGCCTCGCATCCGACGCCGTACTCCTGGGCTCGGCCGATCTTGCTCACTACGGAGTCGCGCAGGTCAGGTGGGAGGGCAAATGGATCCCCGGCTACACGGCGCTGGTCCATGCCGTGGACGCCAGTCAGTTTGCGATCGTCGGCCCCGGACGCATCGAAGGAAATCCAGCCGTCGGCGGGCGCCCGTCGAAGGACAATCCCCTCCGACGCCCGGCGCTGATCGAGTGCATCAACTGCCAGGACATCCTGCTCGATGGCTTCTCGACCGAGTACCGCCACATGTGGTCGATCCACCCCACGCTCTGCGATCGCATCGTGCTGCGCAACCTGAACATACGCAGCACCGAGACCAACGCCGATGGGATCGATATCGACTCATGCCGCCACGTCTTGATCGATCGCTGCGACATCGCCTCGGGCGACGATTGCATCTCGCTCAAGTCTGGCCGCGGCGAAGAGGCAAACCAGATGGCGCGGCCCACTGAGGACGTCCGCATCGCGAACTGTACCCTCGAAGGGCGCGGCTTCGCCTGCATCGGCATCGGCAGCGAGACCTCCGGAGGAATTCGCAACGTCGTCATCGAGCACTGTACCGTGACCAGCGTCTACAAGTTTGCGATCTACATCAAGAGCCGCATCGGTCGAGGTGCGTTCATCGAGAACATCAGAGTGCACGATTTCAGCGCCTCCAACATGCGGCAGGGCTTCCTGAAGATCAGCCAGACGAGCGCGGGCGTTCAGGACGCCGATCCCGTCGCCGGCTTCCTCGGCATCCCGCTCTTTCGCAATATCCTGTTGCAGAGGATCCGCGTCGATAACGCGCCGATCCTGCTCGAAGCCACCGAAATCTCGGAACAAAAACCACTCGACGGCTTTACCTTTGAAGACGTCAGCGGGTCTTGCTCGAGGGCCATCTCACTGGCGAACGTTCGCAACGCAAGCTTGAAGAACATCACGGTGAGCGGGTTCGCCGGCCCTCTCCTGCGCACGGCGAACGTCACTGGAAGGTCGATGCCCGACGCGGAGCCGATGCCGCCGCCCAAGGCAACGGTCCTGGTGGAGGAGCCGCTCGTTCCGTATCGACTGCACTGACTGCTTACCCGGGCGGCGCGAAAACTTTGCACCAGAGCCGTCAAACGAGTAGTAGGGGAAAATAGGCAGTTGGGCGATGAAATTGCTGATCTGATCGTTCGACGCTTTCAGCGTAGCCAGACGCAGGTGTTGCTGATGGGTGGCTTCCAGGACGTGGTACGGAATATCGCTGGTTTCGGCCATGCTGAGATTGCCGTGGTTCATCGCTTGGGCGATGATTGCCGCCATGAGGCTGTCTTCATCGGCAATCTTCTTTGCATAGCGCGGTTGTAAAGGCGTCATGACGGAAAGAAAGCTGCACCGTTCATTCACAAATCGGAAGATGTCGGTGATGTCGCTCGCCATGATCTTGGCATAGAAGTCCTTTTGCAGCGCTTCGTTATGATCGGCTTTGGGGCGGTGCCAGTTCAGGGATTTCTTGACCGGATCGAAGTCTATGTGTTTGAGTTTCCCTTGGCGCAGTTCTCGATCGAAGGAGTGCCATAGCGTATCGAGTTCGACGAACAGGCCGTCGAGAGTGGCATCGACCGGCTGGGCAAGCCAGGGGATATTCAATCCCTTGAGCGCGTCCTCCTTCTGGTCCAGGGCAACCAACTCATCAGCAAAGCGGCGGTGTTGTACGCTGTCGTCAATATAGATGTCGCCGACTTCGATGCGTTTGCGCAGTTGCCGGTATACCCAGAATTCGTAGCGGTCACCCCGTAGGCTGGTTGGGGAGATGATCGTATGCGTCCGGCAAAACGCACGGTTGACGGCGTTGTGGTGAGTCGGGTAGGTTAGGTTGCCTTGCGGGCGATGTAGGCGGATGGGGTGAGTTGTCCGAGGCTTTGGATGGTTC
>JAMFSC010000055.1 GCA_026225095.1 bacterium | reverse complement strand
CGGTGAGGATAGACTCATGGTCGGAGCGGACCTTGATCTGGGCTACGGCTTCTACCGTTACGGCGACGCCCTGCTTGGTGTAGAGGTCCTGCTGGGGGGCGACGTCGAAGCTCATGAGCTCGAGGGTCAACGACCGGTAGGTCTCGATGACCGGCAAGATGAAGGCGCCGCCCTTGGTGATCACGCGAGCGGCCCGAGCGCCGTAAACGATGATGGCTTCGTTGGGGCCGGCCTTGCGCCAGCGTCTGCCCATCGAGCCGATAAGGAAGAGAGTGGCGAGGAGGAGGAGTCCGATGATGATGACTGGGGTGGTGAACATGACTTTCTATGGCTCCTTTGGAGCGGGTTGTTGGATGGTGGTGAGACTGATCGGTGGATTGAGCGATGGCGGACTGCGGGGGTCCTTCACTTCGTTCAGGATGACGACGTAAGACAAGCAACAACAACTGCTGCGTAAGACAGGGCTACATGTATAGGACAGGGCTACAAAAGATCAGTCGGACAGGTGCAGTTGGGAAGAGTGGGGGCGTAGATCCTCGAAGGGACGAACGTAGGCGATACCGCGTTCGTAGCGGAGGACCAGGACCTCGGCGTCGCGGGGGATCGGCTGGCCGTCTTCGGAGCGGGCGGCGGCGGAGCGGCGGGCTCCGGTCTGGGTGAAGAGGATCTCGCCGGTGCCTCCGGGACGGATCTGGTCGGAGACACGGGCGAGAACACCGGCCATCTCGGTGTCTTCGGGGTGGAGGATGCGCTCGCGGGGGACCAGTACCTTGAAGAGGATCCCGTAGAGGAGCGATGCGCCGCCGAGGCCGCTGAGGGTGGAGAAGATGAGACTCAGGAAGGCCGGGAAGACGCCGGCTTTGAGCATGAGGTACCCCGTTCCTCCGAACCAGCAGAGGAAGGCGGGGATGGTGAAGCCATTGATCGCCGAGAGCAGGCCGTGGGCGGGGCCGTGCGCGCCATGGTGCATGTGGCCGAAGCGGAGATGGCCAAGGTGGAGATGGCCGGAGCCGCTGACGACCGCAAGGAGGCAGAGGACGAGGCCAAGGCCGAAGCAGAGGAGATAGATGGATTGCATGGCTATTTTGCTTTCCGTGGCTTGCGGGGGGTTGAGAATTTGGCGGGTTCCGGGCTGGTGGCGAGCGAGAGCGGCGGGCATGGGGAATCTTCCGGGGCGGCTGGTCTGGGCTCGAGAGCTTCGGGGCGGAGGACGGCGAGGAGGCGTTCGAGGAGGTTGGGCGTGTCGAGGATGGACTCCAGCAGGAGGAGGCAGCGGCGGGAGTCGTCGTGGCGGGCGAGGGTGAGGAGCGCCTGGCCGAGGCAGGGATCGCGACGGAAGCGCTCGGCTCCGGAGATGAGCCAGAGGTCGAGCTTGTCTTCGACGGTGGAGAGATCGCTCATCAGCTCGGCGTTGTAGCCCTCGGGGTCGTCGACGAGATAGCCGGGGTGGACCTTGAAGAAGCGCGCGAGCAGGAGGCGGGTGGTGTTGGTGAGGTGGGGGCGGGAGCCGGACTCGATCTGCGAGAGATAGGACTGGGAGATGGTGCGTCCGCCCTTTTCGGAGTCGTGGATGGCGTGGACGACCTCCTGCTGGGTCATGGCGCGGTCGAGGCCGCGGAGGGAGCCTTCGACTTCACGGAGGTAGCGGATTTTTTCGGAGAGCTTCATGGCTTATTGCGATCCGTGATATTTATATCGCGGATTGTAATATTGCGCAAGAGGCAAATTTGCGGTCGCGTGGGAGGGATTGCGTGGGCGGCTATGATGGCTCTCTAGTGGCTCTGGAGGGTTTGAATGCGGAATGGGTTGAGGATGCGGGTGGGCCTGGTGCTTGGGGCGTTGATGTTCACAGGATGGGGACCGGCCTGGGCGCAGGTGGTGACGACGCCGGATGGCTCCGATCCGCGGCCCTTTGTTGGGCTTGCGCACACGGCGATCCGGGTGAAGGATATTGCGGCATCGCAGGCGTTTTACGAGAAGCTGGGGTTGGAGAAGGCCTTCTCGGCGGAGAAGAACGGCGTTGTGACCCAGGCCTTCTACAAGATCAATGACCGGGAGTTTCTGGAGATCTATCCGCAGCTTGGCGCGGACCCGGCGAAGGAGCCGATCGGATTCATGCACCTCTGCTTCGACGGCAAGGACCTGGAGGCGCTGCATACGCACTACCTGAACGAGGGGCTGCAGCCGATCGCGGTGCGGAAGGCGGGGATGGGGAACCTGCTGTTCACGCTGCGTGGTCCTGAAGGCCAGAACATTGAGTACACCCAGTACATGCCGGACTCGAAGCATACGCTGGACAAGGGGCAGCACCTGGGGGCGAACCGGATCTCGGAGGAGATGTACGGGGTGGCCCTGGGGATGCGGGATCTGCCGAGCGCGATGAAGTTTTACAAGGAGCAGCTGGGGTTTGGGACGCTTGCGGGCAGGGCAGATGTCTTGGTGATTCCGGGGAGCACCCAGGAGATCTACCTGTTTTCGTCGGATGGGGATGTGCGGTCGCGGACATACTTTCTGGTACAGGACGTGGGGAAGGCGGCGGGAGAGTTAAAGCAGCGTGGGCTGGCGGTGAAGCGGAGCAAGAGGGAGGCAACGGTGACGGATCCGGATGGGAACCTGGTGGTGATGCGGGCGGACCGGTCAATTCCCTGAAACGGGCCCTTGAGCGGATGCGTACGCGCGGGGTGGTGTGATTTGGATCACATTTCGGGACGTCAATCCATCCGATACTCTCCGTGCACGTATGCCTTGAATAAAGTCTCACACACGGAGAGTACGGAATTTTGTTCCTGTTCGATGACGTCGACGGTGTTCCTGAGACCTTCGCGGTCGGTGGGCAGCAACAATCGAGAGAATCTTAGAGCGGAATCAAGATAGCTATACCCAATCTTGGTGGTTAGGGTGGATGCTGTATATCTCTGGCGCAGCAACCGCGATGACGAGGATGGGACGAGCCTATTCGGACGACCTTCGGGTAAGGATT
>JAMFSC010000054.1 GCA_026225095.1 bacterium | reverse complement strand
CGACCCGTTCCTTACCTCAAGATCGATCTCCGTCGGCTGCCCGATACCCGGCGAGTGCACAAACCTGCGCGTCACGGTCATCTCCCCCGGGGCCGCCAGCGACCACGCGTCCCCAACGATAAGAGCCGCGACCAGCGCATCCCACACCAGCATCATCCAAAGCCTGTGCGGATGAAAGAACTCCGGCACGGAGAACATCAGCCCCGCCACCACCAGCCACAGACCACGCGGCGTAACGCCATATCCCGCAACCCCGCCCCAGCGGCCCAACGCCCGCGCCTTCGCCGAGATCTCCTGCGGAATCAGAGTCTGCATCGCCGTCTACTTCGGCACGGGCGTCGCCGCAAGAACATCCGCCACGACCCGATCCGTATCGAACCCCTCCAACTCCGCCTCCGGCCGCAGCACCAGCCGATGCCGCAGAATGGGCCGCGCCGCATCCTTCACGTCGTCGGGAATCAGAAAATCCCGCCCCTCCCTCGCTGCATACGCCTTCGCCGCAAGCAGCAGACTGGTCGCAGCACGCGGCGATGCGCCAAGCACGATCGTCGGCCACTCCCGCGTCCTGCGAATCAGCGCAAGCACATAGTCGAACAGCTCCGGCTCAACCCGCACCGCACGAATCTCCCGCCGCGCCTCAGCCAGCATCATGGGATCGACCGGATCGATCCGGGTCGACGCCAGGTCCTTCGCCTCCGCGCTGCCATGGTGCCGTTCGAGCACCATCCGCTCCTCCGCAAGCGTCGGATAAGGCACACGAATCTTCAACAGAAATCGGTCCAACTGCGCCTCGGGCAGCGGATACGTCCCTTCAAACTCCAGCGGATTCTGCGTCGCAAACACGGTGAAGTAGCCATCCAGTAGATGCGCCTCCCCATCCATCGTCACCTGCCGCTCCTCCATGCTCTCGAGCAGCGCCGCCTGCGTCCGCGGAGGCATCCGGTTGATCTCATCCGCGAGCAGAAACTGCGTAAACACCGGCCCCTTGTGCAGAGAGAACTCGTTCGTCTTCGGCGAAAACACCGACGTCCCCAGAATATCTGCCGGCATCATATCCGGAGTCCCCTGCACCCGCTTGAACTCGAGCCCAAGGAAGCGCCCCACCGTCTTCACGGCCAGCGTCTTCGCCACCCCCGGCACCCCTTCCAGAAGCGCATGACCACCGCACAGCACGGTCAGCAGCGCCTGGTCCACCATCTCCTGCTGCCCGGCGATCACCTGCCCAACCTGCCGCCGCCCCTGCTCGAACAACCCGGCAGCCGCCCTCACTCCACGCTGCCCAGACTCACTCACACCAATCACCTGGGTCATCCTCTCTGAAACTCCACTCGCTTCTTCAACCGCATCAAGTCCTCATCGATCGCCTTCACCAACGCAAGCGCTGAACTCGCCGAAAGCGCCCTCCCACCATCCTCCTGGGCCTGATTCAAATGCTCGCCCACCGCAGACCAGTCCCCACCCAGCCTCACCTGCAACGACTCCACAATCTCCTCCGGCATCTCTGACTGTACCCCGCATCGCTCCTTCAGAAAGCGAAGCAGCCGACGCCGCGCCCCGTCCATAGCCACCCGCGTCGCCCCGGCCTTCTGGTAGAGGTGGCCCATCGACTCCGCGAACTCCAGCGGCGAGCTCCGTACCGCCCGCACCGGTCGCCACAACGGCCCGCTCCTCCGTCCAAAACTGAGCACAAGCAACACCGCCACCACACCCACCTGCATCACCAGCGAACGAATCGGAAGCCCCTTCGCCTCGTCCCACACCGACGGCGCCCCGCCATGCAACCGCTCATCAAAGAGGATGCGCCGACCCGGCCCACCCACGCTCGCCAGCAGCAGCTTCAGGCTCGCATCCTCCTTCAATCCTCGATTCGTCATCGGCATCGGCGAGCTCCACCACACCACCTCACCCGCACCCACCTTAAAGCTGACGACCACCGCATCCGCACCACAGCGCTGCTGCACCCGGACAGCCGACGCGTCATCCGCCCACCGCGCCACGACCGGCATCGAGACCGGTCCAACCCGGGCCAGCGCCCCCTGTCCCTCGGGGGTGGTGATGCACGTCTCCTTATAAATTGCAGCCGACATGCTCGTGCTGCCACCGGCCAGATCCGCCCCCTGCACCCCCGTCACCAGCACCCGCCCACCGCGCCCGAGAAAATCCGCCAGCCCCGCCTTCACCTCGTCGACACTCGCCTGCGCAACCACCGGATTCGCCAGCACCAGCGTCGTCTGCGCCGCGTCCACATCACGCAGCGCCCCGGCCGAGTCCTCCCACCGGTCAACTCCATAACCCAGTTCCGGAAGCAGCAGATAGGCCGCCTTCACCCCGGCCGACCCGCTGTTATACGTCGATGGCGAAGGATCACTGTCATCCGACCCCGGAGCAAGCAAACTAACCAGCACAATCGCCGCCAGCAGCCCGCCCGCCAGCACCAGCACAAATCTCTTCTCCGAAAACCCGGCCCTTCGCCGCCGCGTGCCGACGCCGCCGCTCGCATACGAAGACCCCGCCCTCATCACAGAGCTCAAGCCGACCTCAGATCTTCATACACCCGCAACGCCCGGTCGTAGTCCTCTCGATCCGCGGCCTCCAGCCCATACCAGATCCGCTCCAGCATCTGCGTCAGCACCCGCAGCGGGCCATACTGCGGAGCCTCCGGAGCCAGCAGCCGAAGATACTCCCGCGGAGTCCTCGCGCTGTTCTGCCGCCAGACCCGCCTCCCCTCAAGCTCCGTCACGCTCGCCCAGTAGAGCGAGTGCACCGCCTCCCGCCATGCGCCCTCCGCCGCCGCCCCCTCCGCCAGCCTCGCCCAGTTTCGCGATGCCTCCTGCCACGCAACCGTCGCCGCCCCGGCCTCCACCCTCACCGCCAGCCGCTGCCGGTTGACCGCGCGCCGCATCCAGACCAGAAGCGCAGCCAACGCAAGCGTCAGGGAGCCGTACTCGATCGCGGGCCCCAGCCACGGCGCACGGTGGCCAAGCTCCGCCGCACCTCCGAACACCCGGCCAAGCCACTTGAAGAACCGCGCCGTCACCATCTGCCAAAAACTCTCGCCGGTCACCTGCCGAAACTCGGCTCGCGCCAGAACCCTGTCCGCCGTAGCCCGCGCCACGGGAAACGGCTCTCCACCTGTCTGCGTCACGCCAGAATCGACCCCAGCCTCACGCATCTGGTCATCCAGCCGGGACCCCGCAACGCCAAGCATCTTCTCCCGATCAGCCGCGTTCGCATCCCGCGCCTTCTCGACCACGTCCCGCAACCAGCCCCAGTGCACCTCGAACGCAGCCCGTCCCTCTTCAGCCGCCACCCGGTCGTCCCCTCCAATTGCTACCGCATGACAAGCCGTCGCATCCGCTCTGCATCCAGCAAGAACATCGCGCAGCACCGACAGATGCGTCCGATAAAGCTCGACCGTTCCCGCCGGAGATCCGCCCCCGCCTCCCGGCAGCTCCGCAAACCCTGCCATCGGCATCGATGCAAGACATAAAAGAACCGCGCACGGAATCAAGGATGACGTCGCAACCACGCGGCTCAACAGCGACTGCAGCCCCAGACCACGTTCCCGTTGCACTCGACCCCGGATCCTCATCGCGTCAGGGCAACTCCACCGAATCAGCCGCGCCCGGCGTCGCCACCGCAGACCCCGATCGCTCGATCAGAAACTCGATATCGAACCCTTCCTTCCGAATCCTCTGATCGATATAGAACAGGCACAGCCCAACCGCACCCACCGGCCCCACCACGGAGCTGGCCAGAAACCCAACAAAAAGCATCGCGGCCTGCACCAGAAGGACCTTCGAACCTTTGGCCGACCCGAGCATCGCGACCAGCGGCGCCTGTACCGCGCTCACAACCAGGTACAGCACCATCATGAAGAGGAAGAGCAGGAAGATCCGTCCCTTGGTGCCGGAGGTCAGGGTCTTGCTGCGCCGCATCGCCTCTCGAACCTTGAGCCCCTCCATCACGGCGGCCGGCACCGCGAACGAATTCCGGATGAACGCGATCATCCCGTAAACGAGACTCAGCATCGCCGCGAAGATAAATAACCCCGCAATCCCCATCCTGCTCTGCAGACCAAGCCTGTAGATCACCAGCGGCGGAACGATCAGCAGAACAAAGATCCAGCTCGAACCCCAGATCTGCCAGATCGAAATTCCGAAGAACCGCGCCCAGCGCCCAGCAACTTTGTCCAAAGACCCCTTCAACGAGGTCTCATCGCCCAAGTAGATCGAGCTCACGGCCGAGGTCGTCGCCGCCTGCGTCACGCCGTAGACCGCAAACGAGAGCAGGCTCGACACAACCGACAGCAGCGCGAAGAGCCCACTCGGCACCGCCTGCCCCGGCCCCGCGGCCTTGGCCAGCGCGAAGACTCCGAAGAAGTGTTGATACACGAGCTTCAGCAACTCCATCCCTACATTCACCCCGGCTGCAATCGAGGCCAGTCCCACGAACAACCAGAAGTTCGAACGGTAGAGGAAAAACGTCCGATCCAGCAACTCACCGGTCGTCAAAGGCCGCAACTCATAGCGCGTGGCTGCCCGCGGAACAGGCGGAGGAGCAATGCTTTTGAAAGGTTCCGGGGAAGATCCAAAGCGTCCCGGTTGATCGTCCGCGAACAAAGCCGGCTCAGCCATCTGACTTCTCCATTTCAGTGCATTGTCGATCGGGGAGGAATTAATTGCGGGGATTGAGGCAAATACTAGCACAAGCACCCGAATCTCTCGCCGACCATCGGAAGGCCCACGCGAAGCCGTATACACGTCATGAAATGACCGCCCCGCGCGAAGCGGGCCCGTCCGGCAGGACCTGCGTAGTTTAGACTTCTCCCGTCACGATGCCGAAGCTCTTCCTCACCCCCGAGTCCGCCATAGCCGACATCCCCGACGGAGCCGCCCTCATGCTCGGTGGCTTCGGCCTCTGCGGAATCCCCGAAAACCTCATCGCCGCCCTCATCGCCCGCAAAGTCCGCAACCTGCACACCATCTCCAACAACATGGGCGTCGACGGCTTCGGAATGGGCCTCATGCTCGAAGCCGGAATGATCGCCTCGCACATCGGCAGCTACGTCGGAGAAAACAAGCTGCTCGAGACCATGGTCCTCGCCCGAACCCTCGAGGTTACCCTCATCCCCCAGGGAACCCTCGCCGAACGCATTCGCGCCGGAGGTGCCGGAATCCCCGCCTTCTTCACCCCTGCCGGCGTCGGAACCCTCGTCGCCGATGGCAAGGAGATTCGCGACTTCGATGGCAAGCCCTACCTCATGGAGCGTTGGCTCAAAGCCGACTTCGCGCTCGTCAAGGCCTGGCGCGGAGACACCGACGGCAACCTCGTCTACCGGGCCACCGCCCAGAACTTCAACCCCCTGATGGCCACCGCCGCCCACATTACCATCGCCGAGGTCGAAGAGCTCGTCCAACCCGGCGACCTCGCCCCCGAGTCCATCCACACCCCCGGAATCTACGTCCAGCGCATCCTCCAGGGGCCAACCTACCAAAGACGCATCGAACGCCGCACCGTCCGCCCCGCCTGAAACTCACAACTCACAACTCACAACTCACAACTCACAACTCACAACTCACAACTCTGGAGACTCGATGCTCGCCGACAATCCCATCATCGGATTCATCACCACCACCGACGCCGACCGCGCCCGCTCCTTCTACGTCGACACCCTCAAGCTCCAGTTCGTCGAAGACGACCAGTTCGCCATCGTCGTCCGCACCCGCGGCTCCGCCATCCGCATTGCCCGCACCGCCTCGTTTACTCCTGCCCAACACACCGTCCTCGGCTGGGAGGTACAGGATATCGCCACCTCCGTCCGCGAGCTCACCGAAGCCGGCGTCGCCTTCCTCCGCTACTCCTTCCTCCAGCAGGACGACCACGGCATCTGGAACAGCCCCTCCGGAGCCCGCGTCGCCTGGTTCAACGACCCCGACGGCAACGTCCTCTCTCTCTCCCAGCACTAGCCAAAGACCACCCCATGCCCCCCACCGACGCCGAGAAACGAACCCGCATCGTCCGCCGCATCGCCCAGGAGCTCCAGGACGGCTTCTACGTCAACCTCGGCATCGGCATGCCCACCCTCATAGCCAACCACGTCCCCCCGGGCATCCGCGTCACCCTGCAAAGCGAAAACGGCATGCTCGGTATCGGCCCCTACCCCATCGCCGGAGCCGAAGACGCCGACCTCATCAACGCCGGCAAAGAGACCGTTACCGCCCTTCCCGGAACCAGCTTCTTCTCCTCCGCCGAGTCCTTCGCCATGATTCGCGGTGGCCACGTCGACCTCTCCATCCTCGGAGCCATGGAGGTCGACGCCCACGGCAACCTCGCCAACTGGATGATCCCCGGCAAGATGATCAAGGGAATGGGCGGAGCCATGGATCTCGTCGCCAGCGCCCGCCGCGTCATCGTCGCCATGGAGCACACCGCCAAAAACGGCACCCCCAAGATCGTCGACCGCTGCACCTTACCCCTCACCGGCCTGTCCGTCGTAAATATCATCGCCACCGAGATGGCCTGGATCGAATGCACCCCCGACGGCCTCGTCCTGCGCGAGATCGCCCCCGGCCACACCGTCGCCGAGGTCCGGACGGCCACCGCGGCCCCCCTAGCCATCTCAACCCATCTGAAACCGATGGCCTGTTGAACCCGACCTAAACCGCCTGCGCCTCGGCGATGCCGCTATCGAACTCCGTGTAGTTATCCAGGTGGTCCTTGATAATGCCGTAGCACTCGCAGGCCCTGTTCTCCAGTCCAGCCATGTCCAGGATCAGAATCACGCCCCGCGTGTAGCTGATCAGCCCCTCCTGCTTCAGGATCCCGGCCGCCAGCGAGACCGTCGGACGCGTACTCCCCAGCATATCCGCCAGAAACTCCTGCGAAAGCTTGAACGTCGGGCTGTGAACCCGGTCCGAGCACAGCAGCAGCCAGCGCGCCAGCCGCTGCTCCACCACGTGCTTGGCGTTGCACCCCGCCGATTGCATCGCCTGCACCAGCTGCGTCTGCACATACCTCAGCGCCAGCTCCTGGAACAGGTCGCCCCGCTGGAACTCCCGCCGCCCCAACTCCACCAGACTCGAGTAGCCCCTGCCCTCGATCTGCGTATAGACGCGATTCAGACTCCGCTTGGTCCCCATCAGCGCCGAGATCCCGATCACGCCCTCATAGCCGAACATCCCCACCTCAACCTGCGATCCGTCCGCAAAGGTGTTCGTCATCGAAGCCATCCCCTCCTCGACAAAGTAGAGGTGATCGATCGTGTGACCCGGACGCTCGATCTCGTGACCAAGTTCGAAGACCACCGGCTTCAGACCCAACCGGGAGACACTGTCCCGAGGCAGGGTGCGAAGGAGTGAATTTTTGTACATGGCCCCTTGCATGAGACCTCTTTCCCTGTATGTACGCCTGCCGACATAGTACGCCAGCACAACATCAATACTGCAACTCCAGCGGGAAATAGCTCAACGTCCCATCCTTTTTCTGAATCTTCACGAAGAGCCTTTTGCTGCTGCCGTTGATCGTCGACGCCACCACAGTTCCCGTGTCGTCCCGCTTCGAGACGTCCACATGGAACGTCTTCACCGGACCATGCCAGTCGCTCGCCGTCGTCCAGTCCTCGGTAAACCGCGACAGCGGGTAGTCCTTGTACTTGTCCGGATGCTGCTGCCACTGCGGATCGTTCTGCCACATCCCGTAACCCTTGGCGAAATCCCCGCTCTGAACCGTCTCCAGAAAGACCTTCACCCGATGCTCCGCGGGCAGATTCATGAACAGCCAGCCATGCCCCAGCAGGAAGCCGAGCACCGAAAGCACCGCAATCAGTGCAATCGCCACTCCCGCGCCAATCAGCGCGTTCTTCTTCCTGGTCTCTCCCACCTGGTCGTATTCGGGGGCGTTCATCAAGGTCATCGTCGTCTCCTGGGCAACTGGCTCTCGCAGCAAAGCACTCCAGCCGTATTAGACACCGGACGAAGCTCATCCGTTCCTGCCCTGTCGATCCTGCCAGGGCTCCGCCCAGCCAAACGCGTCCTCCATCACCTCCACCTCGCAGCCTGCCGGCAGCAGGTAGACCGAAACGACGTCGAACCGCACCCGAATCCCCTCTCGCAGCCCCCGGTCAAATCCTCTGAGATAAGCCGCGGCCAGCCTTCGAATCTGGATCCTCTTGTCCCGGTCGACCGCCACCTCCGCCGCATACTCATCCCGCGCCGTCCGGCTCTTCACCTCGACAAAGCACAGAACCTCCCCCTGCCAGCCAACCAGATCCAGATCTCCCCGAACCTTGCGGCTGCTCCAACGCCGCGCCACCACCGAATATCCAAGACGACGCAGGTGAAACAGCGCCTCCCGTTCGCCCTCCAGACCCGTCCGCAGGTGCCCGGCCAGGCCCTTCCGACGCCCCACCCGCAGCGCCAAAGCCTCCATCGTGTTGAATCCCCAGCGCTGGATCGAAAGCGGAATCATGCCGCCAGCATACGCCCCCAGCGTATGCCCGCCAGCGAACATTGCTTCCTTCGCCCGACCCTGCGATACTTAACCGTGCCCACACTGCACACAATTTCACATCATCAGAAGAGGTCGCGGACATGTCTGCAAAGTACATCTTTGTAACGGGCGGCGTCGTGTCTTCGCTGGGAAAAGGTCTGGCCGCGGCCTCCATCGGCTGCCTGCTCGAAGCGCGCGGAATCAAGGTCAACCTGATGAAGTTCGACCCGTACCTCAACGTCGATCCAGGAACCATGTCGCCCTTCCAGCATGGCGAGGTCTTCGTCACCGACGACGGAGCCGAGACCGACCTCGATCTCGGCCACTACGAACGCTTCACCCACGCCCGGCTCACCCGCGACAATAACCTCACCACCGGTCGCATCTACGAGCAGATCATCACCAAGGAACGCCGCGGCGACTACCTCGGAAAGACCGTCCAGGTCATCCCCCACGTCACCAACGAGATCAAAAACGCCATGCGCAAGGTCGCCGCCGACTGCGAGGTCGCCATCGTCGAGATCGGCGGGACCGTCGGCGACATCGAATCGCTTCCCTTCCTCGAAGCGATCAGACAAATGCGCCAGGAGTTGGGCCGCGATAACACCTGCTTCGCCCACATGACCCTCGTCCCCTGGATCGCCGCCGCCCAGGAGCTCAAGACCAAGCCCACCCAGCACTCCGTCAAGGAGATGCTCTCGATCGGAATCCAGCCCGACATCCTCCTCTGCCGCGCCGACCGTGCCGTCCCCCGCGAGATGCGCACCAAGATCGCCGCCTTCTGCAACGTCGAAGAGAAGGCCGTCATCATCGCCCGCGACGTCCCCTCCATCTACGAAGTCCCGCTCAATCTCGCCGAACAGGGCGTCGACACCCTCGCCCTCAAGTACCTCCGCCTCGAAACCCGCGAGGCGGACCTCTCCAAGTGGCAGGACATCGTCCACCGCGCCTACAACCCGAAGGACACGGTCTCGATCGGAATCGTCGGCAAGTACGTCGAGTACGAAGACTCCTACAAGAGCCTGAAAGAGGCCCTCGTCCACGGCGCCCTCGCCCACAACCTGAAGCTGAACGTCACCTGGATCGAAGCCGAGGGCCTCGAGACCCGCGATCACGAAGGCAGACGCACCGACGCCTATCACAGCCAGCTCGAAGGCTTCGACGGAATCCTCGTTCCCGGAGGATTCGGAAAACGCGGAATCGAGGGCATGCTCAACGCCATCCGCTACGCCCGCGAACAGGAGATCCCCTACTTCGGAATCTGCCTCGGAATGCAGACCGCCTGCATCGAGTACGCGCGCAACGTTTGCGGCCTCAAAGACGCCAACTCCGGCGAGTTCGACCCCGCCACCCCCCACCGCATCATCTACAAGCTCCGCGAGCTCACCGGCGTCGAGGAGATGGGCGGAACGATGCGTCTGGGAGCCTGGACCTGCGTCCTCGAACCCGACTCCCTCGCCGCCAAGGCCTACGGAACCACCGAGATCTCAGAGCGCCATCGCCACCGTTACGAGTTCAACCGCGAATACGAAGCCGTCCTCACCGGCGCCGGCCTCCGCCTCACCGGCACGACGCCCGACGCCACCTACGTCGAAATCGTCGAGATCCCCGGCCACCCCTTCTTCCTCGGCTGCCAGTTCCACCCCGAGTTCAAGTCCAAACCGCTCGAGCCCCATCCCCTCTTTCGCGAGTTCATCGGCGCCGCCTACAAAAACCGTCACGTCGAGAGCGCAGAGGAACGCGACGCACGTCTCATGGTCGAATAACCCGTCGCGCCCTCACGGATTGCTTGCAACAGGGGCCAAACGAAGCAATACTCGCAATAGCGTTCGACGAGGCCGGTTCTATGAAGATATTCGATGACATGACGTTCTCAGGCTCCCCCGAGGCACTGCGCAATCTGATCCAGCGACTGGACCAGACTGCGCAGATTGGGCCGTGGCAGCGCGATCCTGAATCCGAGCAGAGTCATGTACAGCTTGGAGTGGGGCCCGATACGACCCGTTGCTTTCGAATGAAAGACGGGACTCCATCTCCAGCCGCGCTCCTCTGGCTTGTGGGAGGCGAGAAGGGCAACTCAGGATGGAATGTAACGAACATAATCCCCGCCGCCCCGAATGATTCCTTAAGCGAAGGTGCCTACCACGCCCTGCTCACCTCGTTTCGGGAGGCTACGCTCCCTTTTGCCCGCGAAGCCGGAGTGTCGATCAGCATCCCTCGCCTCGATGTTGGACCAGAAAACTGGCTGAGTCCCAGGCAGCAAGAGTTGCTCGAGACTTTTTCGCGAAATGCGAATCGGTCGACCGGAGCAGCACACCCGAATGACCGCAAGCGTTGGAACGCCTTCGTCATAGCGGTCCATCGGGAAGGCAGTAATCTTGGCGAGGCGGATTTACAGCGAATCCTGATTGAACATGAACATTGGCCAGAGGCGGCCGCCACGAAACTGGCGGTCCTCTTCGAGCAGGAACGGGCTCTCCTAAGCGACCTTGCCAAAACGGCTTAGTTCCTTCTCGGATCTCATCGTGCTGGTGCAGACTCACCCTGCTCCGATCATCTTTCTTGATACCTGTGCCATCCTCGATATCCCTCGGAGCTTCTACAGGGAGCTTGCCTCCAGCAGCCTGATCCCGAGGTCTCTTGGGGCCGTTCGCGCCGCCTCGGACGCACCGCCCAAATTGCATCTCATCGTTACGGAAGGGGTCGATGGAGAATATGCGAAGAACCTGCCGGAGACACTGCAGGATCTTCAGGAACGGATCATCCACTTCTCGCAGGTGAGCCTTTCACTTCCGTCCACGGCAGATTCCTCCCCGTTGCGGTCCGGGCTGGCATCCATTGAGAAGAATCTGGAGGTCTTGACCAACCAGATACATCAGTCGAGCCGAACCATTGCTACCGAACAAGCTTGCGTTTCGAAGGCCAGGCAAAGGCTGTCCGCCGGCACCGCTCCAGGAAAACGAGGCTCAACCAACGATGCAGACTGTATCATCATCGAGCATTTTTTGGAATTTGTCGCAAAATTGAGAGCACTCGGCTTTCAAGGGTCCTGCATCTTCGTTTCAAGCAATCATAGAGACTTTGGAAGAGCTCCGAATCCGAAGACTCCACTGGATTCCGAATTCGCTAACCTGGGGATCGATTACATGGGAGATATCGCAAGCGCGATGGAACAAGCCGGTCTTGCCTAAGCTCCCGAGTCGCTACGTGGTTCCGCCCGTGAGAGGTCATGCCCACTCCATACCGCGGATGATGCAACTCACCACCTGACAACGTCAGGACTTGCTACCGCTCCAAAGAAGAAATCGGAACAGTTGGATTCTGTGGCTCACGCCGCGCGAGTGCACGCAAGATGAGCGCCCTCATCGTAATGCCCTCAGCGGCGGCCTTCATCTTCAGGGCACGATGAACGTCATCTGGCAGATCCAGGGTCACTCTCATCGCTGCAAGCCTACCATTCTGCCCCCTTAATCCACCAACGGCGTCATAGAAATCCGTCATACTAGACCAATGACCACCCAGTACGACTACGGCCGTTCGTCCTCCGGCGGCTTCCTCATCTTCCTCCTCGCGCTCGTGCTCGGTGCCACGGCGCTTGGAGTCTTCGTCCATAACGCCACCTCCGGCCCCCTCGGACGACTCGCGACCCTCATCACCGGCCGCACCACCACCTTCGACACCTCCGTCCCATCCGTCGTCGAGAAGATTCAGCGACTCAACCGCCTCGAATCCGTCGTCTACTCGCTCGATACCGTCGTCGAAGGAGCCCGCTCGACCCCGCTCTTCCCCGACCTCCTCACCGGCGACCGCATCCTCCTCGTCGTGCATGGCCAGTCCATCGCCGGAATCGATCTTTCGAAGCTCAAGCCCGAAGACGTCAAAATCCAGGACACTGGCGGAGGAAGATCGATCCACGTCAGCCTGCCCCCGTCCGAGGTCTTCATCACCAGCATCGACAACGCGCACACCCGCGTCTACGCCCGGTCCACCGGCCTCCTGGTCCCCGTCGACCAGAATCTCGAATCCGAGACCCGCGCCAAGGCCCAGGATCAACTCCAGAAGGCCGCGCTCGCCGACGGCATCCTCGACACCGCCCGCAGGAACGCCCGCACCACCGTCATCACGCTCCTCTACTCGCTAGGATTCTCCCAGGTGGACGTCTCCTGAAAACAGCCGTTTTCGCGCCACCCGTGCCCTCCACCGGGTGGGGCAATATCGGGCCCGGGCAGACTGGTTTATGATCCATCCCATGAAGTCCCTCTTCCCCTTCCGACTCTTCACCAGCGCTCCCCAGGCCGCTGACCAGTCCGCTGACGCCGCGGATCTCCATCCCGCAGCCGCCACCGACTCCGCCACGCAGGTCTTCCCCGCCCTCGCCCCGGCCCTGAACGCAGCCAGCACGATTCACCCGGTAGCCGCCGCTGCCATCGCCAGCCTGCGCGATCACACGACCCCCGAACAGCCGTGCGACCACAAGACCACCCTGCTGCGAACCGTCGGCTGGATCTCCGCCGGCGTCGGCGCCGTGGCTCTCGGTCTCGTCGTAGGCCGCGAGATCCGGCAGCGCTACAAGTTCAACCGGCGCACACCCTACGATTTCTACGCCCACGCTGGCGACGAGCAGGAGATCGAGTTCGGAGTAGGAATCTAAAGCAAAATCGACCCTGCGCCGTTGCCTTTGCCCTTCTGTCTGTCATTCCCGAAGGGAATCTGCGTTTGTTTTCCTATACACCGCCACCAAGGGACGATAGCCGGGGCGCGGCTGCCTCAAACGCCAGCCGCCCCTCTGGTTTACCATCGAACCCGATGACCTTGAACACCGAGAACCAGACCCCAGCCCCGGACGCCCCAGCCCTCAAACTTGCACTCCTCTTCCCCGGACAAGGCTCCCAGACCGTCGGCATGGGCCGCGAGCTCTACGACCGCTACCCCGCCGCCCGGGCCGTCTTTGACGAAGCCGATGAAGCCCTTGGCTTCCCGCTCTCCAGGCTGATCTTCGATGGCCCTGAAGAGGATCTCCGCCTCACCGAACACACCCAGCCCGCGATCCTCACCGTCTCCGTCGCCGCCTGGCGCGTCTTCGCGGAAGCCCTCGCCCCTCTTGGCATCGCCCCCGCCTTCGCCGCCGGCCACTCCCTCGGCGAGTACTCCGCCCACGTCGCCGCCGGAACATTCACCTTCAGCGAGGCCGTCCGCACCGTCCGCAACCGCGGCCGCTACATGCAGCAGGCCGTCCCCGCAGGCGAGGGCGCAATGGCCGCAATCCTCGGCCTCCCCTCCGACCAGATCAACGATCTCTGCTCCCAGGTCAGCGACGATCTGTCCGCCCTCCCCGGCACCGACACGACTCCCAGCGAATCGCAGCTCGAGCGCGCAGTGATAGCCCGCTCCATCGTCTCCCCCGCCAATCTCAACTCTCCCGACCAGACCGTCATCTCCGGATCCAAAGCCGCCGTAGAACGCGCCGCCGAACTCTGCAAGACCGCCGGGGCCAAGCGCACCGTCATGCTCCCGGTCAGCGCCCCCTTCCACTGCAAGCTGATGCAGCCCGCCCAGGATCGCCTCGCCATCGACCTCGAGGGCGTCGTCGTCCTCGACCCTGCCTTCCCCGTCGCCTGCAACGTCGACGCCCGCCTCCTCACCCGCCGGTCCGACATCCGCGACTGCCTCATCCGGCAGGTCACCGGACCCGTACGCTGGGTCGAGTGCATCCAGCTTCTCGTCGCCCAGGGCGCAACCCACTTCGTCGAGGTCGGCCCCGGCAAAGTCCTCACCGGACTCATGCGCCAGATCGATCGCACCCAGAAAACCTCTAACGTGGAAGACCAGGCGTCGCTCGACAGGACGCTGTCCAGTTTTTCCGTACAACGGCCCACATCCTGACCAGCGAAAAGAGCACAAAAATGACCCAAACAGGCGACCTAGTCGAAGACTTCACCCTCCAGAACCAGGACGGCCAGCCCGTCTCCCTGTCCGATTTCGCCGCCTCCCCGGTAGTCCTCTTCTTCTACCCCCGCGCAGACACGCCAGGCTGCACCATAGAGGCCTGCGGCTTCCGCGACACCTTTGAAAAGCTCCAGGCCGCCGGCGCCGTCATCCTGGGCATCTCACGCGACGACGTGAAGGCCCAGAAGAAGTTCAGGGAAAAGTACAACCTCCCCTACCAACTCCTCGCCGATCCCGACATGATCCTCATCAACCGCTACGACCTCATCCAGCCCAAGAACATGTACGGAAAGATCGTAAAAGGCGTAAAGAGAACAACTTACATCATCTCCCCAGACACCGGCCAGGGCCAGCGCCTGCTCCACGTCTACCCGAACGTGAAGCCAGAAGGCCACGCGGAAGAGGTCCTCGCCCTCCTCGCCGCCCACAAGGCATAGCTCATGCCCGCCCCACTCCTCGACGCCGGCCTTGGTCTCGCCGCCTCCGGTCTGGTGTGCGGCGCGTGGGCCTACGCGGCGATGTGGCCCGCGTCCCAGATCTTCGGCCCCACCCTGATCGCGGGTAGCAACCCAAAAGAAGCCGCCCTCACCTACGACGACGGCCCCAACGGCGACACCACCCTCCGCCTCCTGGACGTCCTCGCCCGCCACAACGCCCTCGCCACCTTCTTCGTCCTCGGAAATTTCACCCGCCAGCAGCCCGAAATTGTACGCGCCATCGCGCAGGCCGGCCATCTCGTGGGCAATCACACCATGACGCATCCCTGGCTGCACGTGCAGAGCGCCACCCGCATCCGCGAGGAGCTTTCGGGCTGCAACGCAATCCTCGAAGATACCCTCGGTGCCCCCATCCGATTCTTTCGCGCCCCCCACGGAGCCCGTCGCCCCGTCGTCCTGAAGATCACCCGCGAACTCGGCCTGACCCCCGTCCAGTGGAACGTCATGGCCTTCGATTGGACCCCCCATCCAGCGGTCGCCCTGGCCGATCGCGTCAAGCGCGGAGTCGCTCAAAACCAAAAGCTCTGCCGAGGATCGAACATCCTGCTGCATGACGGAGGCTTCCTGTCGCTGGGCCAGCCACGAATGCCCACGGTAGAGGCCACCGACCTCGTCCTCACGCACCTCGCAGCGCAGAAGATCGCACCGGTCACCGTCGACGCCTGGGTTTAATCCTCAGCATCCCGTTCCGAGCCGAGGTATCATAGTCGATACCCTATGGCCTCCTCCGCTACCCCCGCGTCTGTCGCCGCGCCGCCTGATCCACTCTCCATGGGGGCGGTCCTGCGCATCCCCCAGATGCGCCGACTCTGGTATGCCCAGGTAGTCTCCGCCTTCGGTGACTTTCTCGCTCTCTTCGCCGTGATCGGCGTCCTGACCTTCAACCTTCACGCCAACGCCCAGCAGGTCACCGGCGTGCAGATCGCCTACATGGTTCCGATCGCGATCCTTGGGATCATCGCTGGCGTCTTCGTCGACCGCTGGCCGCTGAAACCCACAATGGTCGCCAGCGATCTGCTTCGCGCCGGCCTCGTTCTTCTGCTTCTGTTTGCCCACAGAATGAGCGATTTTTACCTCGCGCTCGCCGCCATCAGCATCGTCTCAAGCTTCTTCGGCCCGGCCCAGGGTGTGGCCATCCGATCCGTCGTGCCCATGCATGGACTTCGCTCCGCCAACGCCCTCATGCAGCAGGTCATGTTCGGCATGCGCATCATCGGCCCTTCGGTTGCCGCGCTGCTGGTCGCCAACTTTGGACCCGCCACCTGCTACTGGGCCGATGCCGCGAGCTTTGTCGCCTCCGCCTGCCTCATCGCCAGCGTTGGCCTGCGCCGTCCGGAAGACCCGTCGGTCCCGGTCAGCCACGAGTCCGCGATTCAGGCCGAAGCCAGGGGAATCGCCCGCATCGGGAGCGACATGAAGCAGGGTTTCAGCTTCATCGTCCACCATGCCGGACTCCTGTTCGTCATCCTCGCCCTGGCTTCGGGAATGTTCGTCCTCGGCTGCTTCGGCCCGCTCATCGCCGTGTACGTTCGCGACAACGTCCATGCCTCCGCCCGATCGTTCGGTTTCGCGAGTTCGTCGATCGGCGTCGGGATGCTCTTCGGCATGAACCTGCTCACCGCGCGCGCCAAACATGTCAAGAACTCGCTGCTCGTCTATATGGGGCTGGGCGGGATTGCCGCAGGGCTGATCCTGTTGGCGTTGGTCACCATGATCTGGACAACGGTCCTGGGGAATCTATTGATCGGCTTCGCCGTCGCGGGAATCATTATTCCGTCCCAGACGATGATCCAGCAGGAGACTCCCGCCGCCCTGATGGGCCGCGTCGGATCGACAGTCATGTCGTTCGTCTTCGGAGCCCAGGTCTGCGGCCTTGTCCTCTCCGGAGTGATGGCGAAGTACATCGGAGTCCGCCAGGTCTTCGCAGTCTGCGCCGTCATGCTCTTCCTCTTGATCGGCGTCGGACGCTTGTGGATGGAACCCCGCGAGGAGCAGGTCACCGCATAACGTGAAACCGCGAAACCTCGCTCCGACGCACGATTTCATCGATGAAGGGAAGGGTTATGCCATTCGGTTTAGAGGCCATCGACGATCATCTCCAGGAGTACTTTGCCGGCTCAGAGATGTTTGTCCTGCACGACGAAAGCAAAGGGTCGGATCCAGTCAGCATTCATGTGGTGATGCCCACCGACGCGCGACCCTACTTCGTCCTCGTCACCTCGGGCATGAGTAACCGTGCGATGGCGGTGCAGCAAGGCTATGAAGAGTGTGCCCGCGCCGAGTGCTTTCTCTGTCTTCCCGCGGAGTGGCCCCTCAGTATGATCAACCGTGGCTGGCGCGAGCCGGAGTTCGCCTGGCCCTTCTACCTGTTGCAGGAGTGTGCCCGTTTCCCCTTCGAACGCGAGACCTGGCTCGGCTACGGACACTCCGTGCCGATTCCACACGCGCTCGATCCGGGCGGACGTTTCAGCGGAGTCTCGGTGCTTCAACCTCTGCTTCTACCGGAAGACTTCATCGCGGTCGAGGCCGGAGATGACCAGGTGATCTGGCTCCTCCCGGTCTTTCCCTGCACCCCCGCGGAGATGACCTTCAAGCGGAACCACGGCTACGCCGCACTGTCACATCGCTTCTCGGAGACCCAGGTCAGTGAGTTGCTGGATCCGTTGCGCCCCAGCGTCGCCGCCACCCAGTAAGGCGCGCAAATCATCTCTGCTCGGCGGCATGCAGGACCAGGGCGAAGAAGTGGATCAGACGCCATTGGTCCATCGCACCAGGCTTCGATGCGCCGAAGTCAAGGTGGGAGAGAACCGGGCTGACCAGCGCAGCCTGTAGCGTCTCATGCTGAAGTTCGGAGGCCATCCAGAGCGTCTCGGCCGATGGGATGATGTTGTCGGCGGCTCCATGCAGAAGATACACGGGTGTCGTGAGTGATGGGAGGTGCGGCCCCGGCGATAGACCTTCCAGCTCGGCGATGTGGCGAGCCTCCGCGCGAGCAAGCAGGGCGCGCGTGGATGGCAAGGTCGAATCGATGAGGCGGAGCGCTTCCACGGTCTGGTCGGGGGTGAGTCGAGCGAGCGCCGCCGCCTCTGCCGTCTTGTCTTCGTAAAGATGCGCCCGCAGAACCGCACGAATCGGGCTTAGATCGCCGCTTGGGATAAAGTCTTCGAGATAGTCGTATTCAAGGACAAGCGGGCCATACTCGTGCGCCGTGAGGGTCTCCGTGGTACCGTCCGGACGCAGATCCCGGTTGGTGCCGTAGAAGCGGAAGACGCGATCCATCGACCCCTGGGACCCGACGGCGAAGACAAACTTGAAGGCGGGGCGATACTTCGGATCGGCTGCCGCAAGCAGGGAGAGGCCACCGGAAAAGCTAAGCCCCATCACACCGACCGGGCCGCCCGTGCGGTCGGCAAGCCAGCGTGTGGAATCGCCGATCACGCGGATCGAGTTGGAATCGACATGGTAGTCCTTGATGTCGGGAAGCTCGGGCGTGAGCACACGCAGACCGCAGGACGCCATCGCCGCGGCGAAACTGATCAGGCGCGGCTCGTCCATACCAAGATGGTGGACACCGTGGAGCACGACAAGGGCGGGAGCGTTGCGATGTTTGACCGGGGTATACAGCCGTGCGCGGACCGGTCCTTCGGCGGTCGAAATCGTAATTTCATCGGTGACGATCGGCTCGGCAACAAGAGCGGAGAGGAAGCGTGGGACCGGCTGACCGCTGACCAGCTTGAGCACGGTCGCCGCCTGCAGATGAGCCTTCGTGAACGGTCCAGCCGCCAGGGCAAGTACGAAAAAACTGGCTGCAATGATGGAGAGGAACAGGGCGCGGTTTCGGACGATCGCATGATGCGAGGCACGGATGCGCGCCAGTGAGGCGGCCCGGGAGCGAGTGATCGAAGCCGCGAGCCGGGCGAAGGCTGTTACACGCAGCGGACGGGTGGGGCGATGGCGTCGAATCAGAGGCATGGCGTCAAGGTGTCATCCTACGCGACTTTGCTGAATGCCTCTGGTCTTGGGTCGCCTGACGGCGGGTGAGTGAAAACAGGTGCGGCGAATCCATGCTGGCTCGAGCTGCCGTTCCGCCCTGCGGACGTCTTGAAGCATCAGGACGCCTGGGCAAGAGACACCGGCTGGGCTGGGGCGACGGCCTTCTTCGGACCACGCTTCCGGGCCACCAGCACGCGAATTCTTTCGAGCATCTCGACCGGCGAGCAGGCTCCCTTGGGAAGGAAGACATCGGCGCTGCTGGCGCGCTCGGCGGAGTTGACCGTTCCCGAGACGAGCATCGTCGGCAGGGCGGGCTGGTACTGCCTGGCCCGGCGAACAAGCTCGTTGCCGTCCATCTGCGGGAGAAGCAGGTCGGCGAGCAGCAGGTCGATCGAACCTGGGATCGCGCGTTCAATCAGAGCCAGCGCGTCATGGGCGGTGGAGACGGGGAGTACGCGGTAGCCGCGGGTCTCCAGCAGGAAGGTGCGGACGGAGAGTGCCTGTTCGTTATGGTCGACGCAGAGGATGGTCTTTTTAGGGCGCATAGTTCGTTGATCTCGATCTCTTCCGCCGCGTTGGGCACCGGTAAGGTGTGGCGGCTGTTCGGCTGGCGGAGCCTCCTGCGGGTTTGGCAGGGGACGGTCAGCGGCGTGCAGTACATACGGGAGCGGAAGAGACCAGCGACGCAAGGCCGCGAACGCGCGGGAGTGTGATCTCTCGCGTAATAGTCGTTCCAGCCGAAAGCAAGGTCCGTTGATCTCCTGCGGACGAGGCTCTGGCGTCTGCTCCCGGAGGGAGAGTGCGTTGGCCAGCTTTGGACGCAGGGGCGTGATGGCCGGTTTTGAACAGCACAATCGCATGCGATTGGAGTCGAGACTGGGCTCACGTCCGGCGCTTGAGGCCGAACCGCGGTGTTGGGAGAGAGACTCGTTCGTGGTCGGTGCCACGCGCGATCCTGAGAGGCAGGGGAAGACCTCTGTGGCGCACTGGGGCGGGCTTCTGGATGGCTAGGATCGCAACCCTTGCGCAAGGCAGGGGAAGACGATATCGCAGCGACGCAGCAGCGCGATTCCGAGAACCTGGGAGGCACGGTGCAATGAACGCAACCGGGACTCTCTCACTCAGTTTGTTTGAATTACAGGCGAAACCAGCTCTGTGTGCGAGGAGAGAGCATGATGGTTCCGCTCGCCCCTCGTCAACGCTTCCCAACCTTACGAACCATCAGACGGCTTGGCAACTAGCGAAATAAAAGCGAATGTGGAGATTATTAGAGGTCGCTAATCAACCGATCTTGCGAAGCCCCCGATTTTGTTGGGGGAAAGATGCGGCGGCCTGTTGAAATCCCTCGGAACACGGGTTGAAAAGGAGTACGGATGCAACCAGAATGGTGCGTAAGGGAAGAAACATATCCGCACCTCTGCATCGCGGACGACCGACGTTGCGTCTGAGTTTTCGCCTCTCGGCGGATGAGGGCTGATAAGTTTTGAGAGAGAGCAGCTCGACTTCGGCGGCTCAGTCATGGACGGAAGAGGAGAGAGCATGGAGGCTGGGAAAAAAGCGGCGATCGGGGCGACGTTGCTGATGGTGGTGGCGGTGGGGGTGCGGGTTGGGTTGATCTACCGGGAACGCCACGCGGCGGCGGCACCGGTCGAGCGGACCTCGACGTGGACGGTCTCGGACGATGATATGGTGTTCCTCAAGAAGACGCGGCCGTCGTCGCTCAAGGATGTGAAGGATCTGGGGGGGAAGCCGCTTTGGGTGTCGGCGGGGGGGCAGTTGGACTACTACCGGTATGACGGGCACCGGGTGGACTATGCGCATGGCGCGGGGTTGATCCTGGGGGCGGACCGGCTGGACATCAAGGATGCGGTGGAGGCGGTAGCTCCGAAGTCGGCAACGTTCCGGATTCCGGGCGGCGACCGGCAGGTACTGTTCGTGTTCACCAGGCCGGGCTCAACGGAGGAGTATGCGGTTCCGATCGGCTTCCGGGAGAAGGGGCAGTACACCTTCTACGTCGACGAGGTGTTCTTCTACCAGGATCCGCATACGCTCTACAGCAAGTGGCCGGCGGAGACGTGGAAGGCCATCGACGAGCACCGGGCCATCCTGGGGATGAACGAGCGCCAGGCGATGCTGGCGCTTGGTCAGGTGAGCAAGAGCGGGAGCCAGGACTACGGGAACAGGACGGTCGACTACGACCACCAGGGGAAGCCGGTGTCGATGACGTTCGAGAAGGATAGGGCCGTCTTTATCCGGTGACCTACCAGTTGGCGAAGGCAGTGCGGGCGGCGGCGAGGGTGAGTTCGACCTCGTCGGGTCCGTGGGCGGTGGAGACGAAGGCGGCCTCGAACTGGGAGGGTGGAAGCCAGACGCCGGCGTCGAGCATGGCGCGGTGGAAGCGGGCGAAGGCGGCGGTGTCCGACGTTGCGGCTTCGGTGAAGTCGGTGACGGCGTGGCCGGTGAAGAACCAGGTGAACATCGATCCGATTCGATTGGTGGTGAGGGGGATGCCGGCGGTATGGGCGAGGGCGGCGACACCCTCGGCCACGGCCTTCGTGGTGGCCTCCAGATGGGGGTAGATGACGTCCTGGTGGGCGAGGAGATGGGTGAGCATGGAGACGCCCGCGGCCATCGCCAGGGGGTTTCCGGAGAGGGTTCCGGCCTGGTAGACGGGGCCGAGGGGGGCCAGGTGCTCCATGACGTCGGCGCGGCCTCCGAAGGCTCCTACGGGGAGGCCACCGCCTACGATCTTGCCCAGGGTGGTGAGATCGGGGCGGACGCCGTAGAGCTGCTGGGCTCCTCCGAGCGACAGGCGGAAGCCGGTCATGACCTCGTCCAGGATGAGCAGGGCACCGTGCTCGGTGGCGAGGGAGCGGAGGCCTTCGAGGTAGCCGGGCGCGGGCAGGATGGTCCCGGCGTTGCCGACGACGGGTTCGACGAGGATGCAGGCGATCTGGCCGGGGTGGGTGCGGAAGGCCAGCTCGACCGCGGGGAGGTCGTTGTAGGGCAGCGCCAGGGTGTGCATGGCGGTCTCGTTGGGGACTCCCGCAGAGCCGGGGATTCCGAAGGTGGCGACACCGGAGCCGGACTTGACCAGGAGGGCGTCGGCGTGGCCGTGATAGCAGCCCTCGAACTTGAGGATGAAGGGCCGGTTGGTGAAGCCGCGGGCGAGGCGGATGGCGGACATGCAGGCCTCGGTGCCGGAGGAGACGAAGCGGAGCTTCTCGATGGACGGGAAGCAGCGCTGGACGAGCTCGGCGAGGTCGGCCTCTCCGGCGTGCGAGGCTCCGAAGCTCGTGGAGCGAGCGGCGGCGGACTGGATGGCCTGGACGACGGGGGGGAAGGCGTGGCCGAGGATCATCGGTCCCCAGGAGCCGAAGAAGTCGAGGTAGCGGTTTCCGTCCACGTCGTAGAGGAAGGCTCCGTCGGCGCGTTCGACGAAGGGTGGATCTCCGCCGACGGCGCGGAAGGCGCGGACGGGCGAGTCGACTCCGCCGGGAAGGAAGCTCTCGGCGCGCTGCTGGAGGGCGCGGGAGCGGGTGAGGATGCGGGGAGTCGAAGGCGCTTTGTTGATGGGATCGGAAGCCATTTTGAAGAGTATATTTGGCCGGCATTTCAGCCTCGAGCCGGCTGCTGTGGAACGGCTCCCTGCTAGACTTGGAATTCCTAGAATTCATCAAGGTGCACTGGAGCAGGACTTGCCGGACGAGATGTTGCCCCCACCCGAATCAACCACTGAAGAGCCGGTCGCGCGGCCCGGAGAACATATCGCTGTATCCGACCCGACGGAGGAGCCGGCCCCGGTCGACGTGGGCGCCTTCAAGCCTCCGTATGCGACGGACTTTGACGAGATCGAGGACTTTGGCGCGATCTGGAGCGTAGGCCCGAGCGGGTCGGTGGGTCCTATTCGGCCACGCGACGGACAGGGACCTGGCGATGCGACGCTGCGGCTGGCGAAGGACGGCCAAGGCGCAACGTTGGAGCGTGCTTCGACACCAGACAAGACAGCAGCGGCTTCAGGCTCCGTGAAGCGGACTCCCGTGACCTACGCCGATGCGGGCGTGGACATTACGAGCGGCGACCGCAGCAAGCAGCGCATCAAGATGCTGGCGCGGAAGACGTTCAACAAGAACGTACTGAGCGAGATCGGCGGTTTCGGCGGGCTGTTTGGCCTGGATCTCGAGAAGTTTCCCGACCCGGTGCTGGTCTCGAGCGCGGATGGGGTCGGGACCAAGCTCAAGGTTGCGTTCGAGCTTGGCATTCACCATACGGTCGGTCAGGACCTGGTGAACCACTGCGTGAACGACATCGCGGTGCAGGGTGCTACGCCTCTTTTCTTCTTCGATTACCTGGCCAGCGGGCTTTTGGACAGCTCGGTGATCGAGACGGTGGTGCAGGGCATCTCGGACGCCTGCCGGGCGAATGGCTGTGCCCTGCTGGGCGGCGAGACGGCGCAGATGCCGGGCTTCTACCGCGAGGGCGAGTACGATCTTGCGGGCTTCATCGTCGGTGCGGTGAGCCGTCCGAAGGTGATTACGGGCGAGACGATCGAGGTGGGCGATGTGCTGATCGGGCTGCCCTCGAACGGGCTGCATACGAACGGCTACTCGCTGGCGCGGAAGCTGCTGTTCGAGGTGGCAAAGTACGGGCCGGACCAGTATGTGAATGAGCTGAAGGACAAGACCGGGGCGGCGCTGATGCGGACGCACCGGAGCTACCTCGGGATCATCAAGAAGCTTTGTTCGGGCGATCTCGTGAGCGGAATGGCGCACATCACCGGGGGCGGGATCACGGAGAATCTTCCGCGGATTCTGCCCAAGGGGATGGGGGCGTCGGTCGACCTGGCATCGTGGCAGGTTCCGCCGCTGTTCGAGCATCTTCGCGAGCTTGGCGACGTGGAACAGGACGAGATGCTGCGGACGTTCAACATGGGCATCGGCCTGATCTGCGTGGTTCCGGCGGAGAAGGTGAAGAAGGCCAAGGCGGTGCTGAACCGGGCCAATGAGCGGCACTGCATCATCGGCCGTGTGACCCGGGGCGAGCGAAGGGTCAGCTACAACGCATGAGCCTGGACGTTTCGCAAGGCAAGCTGGTTCGGCTGGGCATCCTGTTGAGCGGGCGTGGATCGAACTTTGTCGCGATTGCGGCGGCGATCGAGGAACGCGGGCTGTCCGGGGTGGAGATCGCGGTGGTGCTCTCGAACCGCGAGGATGCGGGGGGCCTGGAGGCGGCGCGGGTGATGGGCCTGCCGTGGCGGGCGATTCCTTCGAAGGGCATGAAACGGGCCGAGCATGACGCGGCCATGATCGCCGCGCTCGGTGAGTTCGACGTGGACCTGGTGTGTCTGGCGGGGTATATGCGGGTGCTGACTCCGGAGTTCGTTGGGGCTTTTCCGGGGGCGATCCTGAATATCCATCCTTCGCTGCTGCCGGCCTTCGCGGGCCTGGAGGTTCAGCGGGCGGCGCTGGAGTATGGGGTGAAGGTGGCTGGATGCACGGTTCATTTTGTGGATGAGGCCGTGGACCATGGGGTGATTGTGCTGCAACGGACGGTGGATGTGGCCGACGAGGATACGGTGGAGACGCTTTCGGCGAAGATCCTGGTGGAGGAGCACCGAGCCTATCCGGAGGCGATTGCGCGGGTGGTGAGCGGGCAGTACCGGGTGGTTGGAAGACGGTATGTGAAGGTCTAGTTCGGATTCGCTGAAGGTGTGGGGTTGTAGGTTGGATGCCGTGGCGCTCCGAGCCACCTTAGCGACGATGAGACGTGTCGCGAAGGTGGGGCACCCAACTTCATACCTACCGGCAATTCCCTCTCGTTCGGTTGTGAGCGGTGGGTTGTGCGTTGGGGTTGGATTTCCGGCGGTGGCCTGGAGGTTGGGGAGAATCTGTTGCATCGGACGCGGCATCCGGGGCGGGTTGCAGTCTTCGTCGTCGTCATCTTCCTGAAGGTCGAGGCTGAGGAGGCGGGCCATGCTGGACGACTCGATTTCAGAGGTGTACTCGGCGATGGGGGCGATGGGTCCGAGGGTGGGGTGGTGCTCGATGTCCGTGAGGGTGTCTTCCGGGATGTCGCGGGGATCGAACGGGGGCTCTTTCGGGAGGGTGAGCGAGGCGATCTGGAGGCCGTAGAGGAGGAGGCCGGCGCGGCGGGGGTCGAGGGTGTTGGCGGCGATTCGGCGGAGGATCTCTCCGATGGAGACCCGGATGGCGGTGCGGTCTTCTAGGTCGGGGAAGTCGAAGGTGGTGTCTTTTGGAGTAGTGGGGGGTTCGCGGTGGGCGGCGGGGAAGTTGCCCTGGGGTGCGTGGGGGGTGCGGGTGTTGTGGTGGTAGAAGCAGAAGGGCTCGGCGCGGAGGCTGGGGCTGCCGCAGCGGTGGCCGTCGATGAAGATGTGGCGGCACTGGTAGGCCTGGGGTTCGGTCGGTTTGGTCATGTTTACCCCCCCTCCCGGGGTGAGGTGCAAAGTCTTCAAAAGAAATGACCTTAGTCCAAATGGACAAAGGTCATTTTCTGGTCGGGTTGGTTAACGGCGTCAGCCCGGCGGGTTGGCCGGGCTGGATGGGATGTCGATCCCTGCGGTTCTCCTGGTGGTGTCGTTCCGCCCTCTATAGGTCGGGCCTTCAGCCCTTACCAAGGCAAGGGCCACGGCGACTGGAGAATATCTCTAGGTCTATTGTTTCATAGTGGAGGGGGCAGGTCGGCCAACTATTATCGAGTGGAATCTCTGCGTCTTTATTAGGGATTCGCGATTTCGGGAGGGGCTGGGGGATTGACAGGTTTGGGCGAGGGCGGGGGCAGGTAGACTCTTCGGCAGGGCCTCGGACTTTTCGCGGGGCTTTCGCAGGGCTTCAAGATAGAGGAAGGACTTCGCAGATGCTTCGGGTTGGATTGACGGGAAATCTCGGCAGCGGCAAGAGTACGGCGGCGGAGTTGTTCGCGCGGAAGGGCGCGTTTGTGCTTGCCGCCGATGCGCTGGCGCGGGAGATGCAGCGGGCGGGTGAGGTGGTTTACGGGCGGATGGTGGGGCACTTTGGGCGGGGGATTCTGACGCGGGATGGAGAGCTCGACCGGGAGGTGCTGGCGCGGATCGCCTTCGTCGATGGGCGGGTGGAGGAGTTGAATGCGATCGTTCATCCGGCGGTGATCGAGCGGCAGGTGGAGCTGGCGGAGGCGATCTTCGCCGGAAATCCGGGGGCGATCGTGATCGTCGAGTCGGCGCTGCTGTTCGAATCGAAGCATATCCCGGTGCGGGACCGGTTCGACCGGATCGTGCTGGTGACTGCGCCGGAAGAGGCGAAGATTGAGCGGTTCGTCCTGCGTACGAACCCTTCGGCGAGCGGGGCGGAGCGGGCGACGCTTGAAGCGGAGGGGCATCGGAGGCTGGCGATGCAGATGCCGGACGAGGGGAAGATTCCGCTGGTCGACTATGTGCTGACGAACGATTCGAGCCCGGAGCAGCTGGTGGCGCAGGTGGATGAGTTGTGGACGGCGCTGGTTGAGGCCGGTGCGGCGGCGAAATAGCTACAATAGAGTGTCAGGCAGACGATTCGCGACGATGGCTCCCTGTCGCGGATTCAAACCACCCATTAGAAGGGATCTCGATCCTTGAAGCCGACCAAACTGCGCCCTGTCCTTCTCGTTCTGCTGTTGCTTGCCGGGTTCTACTATGTGACCACACGGGGCGGCTCCTCTGGCGCCAACCAGCCGTGGCTGACGAGGATGCTGCATCCTGCGCTGCCGAGCAATCTGCTGCATACGGCGACGACCGAGGGCCCGCTGGGGACGTTCGAGCTGACGCAGGCGGCGGCGGCCCCCGCGTACGACACGGAGGAGCAGCAGAATATCGCCGTCTACAAGAAGGCGCTGCCGTCGGTCGTGAATATTACTTCGACGACGGTTTCATTCGATTTTTTCTATGGGCCGGTTCCGCAGCAGGGGCAGGGGTCGGGGTTTCTGCTGGATAAGCAGGGGCATATTCTGACCAATAACCATGTGATCGAGGGCGGCCAGCGGATTGAGGTGACGCTTTCGGACAAGCATAAGTACAAGGCTTCGGTGGTGGGGGTGGATAAGAGCCACGACCTTGCGCTGCTGCTGATTACGGCTCCTAACCTGGTGCCGGCGACGCTTTCGGAGTCGAATGGGCTGACGGTGGGGCAGAGGGTTTATGCGATCGGGAATCCGTTTGGGCTCTCGGGGACGATGACGCGGGGGATTATTTCGGCGATCCGGTCGATTCGGGGGCCGCAGAATAATCCGATCGAGGATGCGATTCAGACGGACGCGAGCGTGAACCCGGGGAACTCGGGGGGGCCGTTGCTGAACTCGCGGGGTGAGGTGATCGGGATTACGACGCTGATCGCTTCGAATGGGGCGGATCAGTCTTCGGGGATCGGATTCGCGATTCCGATCAATACGGCCAAGGCGTTTATCGACGATTTCGCGAAGTATGGGCGGGTGCGGCGGCCGACGCTGGATATCTCGACGATTGCGATCGGGCCGGATATCGCGGAACAAATTGGACTTCCGGCGGACTACGGGGTTTTGATCGAACGGGTGCTACCGGGTGGAGCGGCGGAACGGGCCGGGCTGCGGGGGGGGACGCAGCGGATGTACCAGGGGAATGAGCCGGTGATGCTGGGGGGAGACCTGATCGTCGGCATGGAGGGGCAGGAGATTCAGAATGCGCAGGATCTGTCGGGGGCTTTGAACTCTCATCACGCGGGGGATACGGTGGCGCTGACGGTGTTCCGGGGCCGGCGGAAGATGGATGTGAAGGTGACGCTGGGGGACGCGAAGGATAGTCCGATGGGTCCGCAGGCTTGAGCTGGGATGTCTGATCGCCATGTTCCGCAGGCCCCCGTCTTATACACTGTGAAACAGATTGAACTTCAAACCGGCGACGGGCAGGGCTCCGAGCCGGAGATTCAGGTTATTCCGACGTCCACAACCTCCATCTCGCCCGTCTCGGCACCGGCACCGATCACGAACTGCCCGGAGTGCACGCTCTGGCTGCCGCCGGGGACGCTTGCGTGTCCGGAGTGCCATGCGATCGTGTATGGGCGGTATCTGCGGCGGATCGCCGAGATCGCCGGGCAGCAGGAGCAGGCTTCACAGTGGGGGGAGGCGCGGCAGACGTGGCAGCAGGCGCTGGCGTGGATTCCGGCTGGAACCACCCAGGCGGAGGCGGTGCAGAGCCATGTGGCGCAGATCGATGCGCGTACCCACTCTGATGACGCCCGTAAGGCGAAATGGACCAAGCGGCTGGGACCGCTGGCTCCGGCCGCGTTTTTTCTGCTGAAGGCGAAGAGCATTCTGTTCGCGTTGTTCAAGCTGAAGTTTCTGTTCAGCTTTCTGGCCTTCTTCGGGTTTTACTGGCTGCTGTTTGGATGGCGGTTCGGGCTGGGCTTTACGGTGGCGATTCTGATCCACGAGTCGGGGCACTATGTCGCGGCTCGGCGGCGAGGGCTGAAGGTGGACCTGCCGCTGTTTATTCCGGGGCTGGGGGCGTATGTCCGCTGGTACAACGAGGGGGTTTCGGTCGAGACGCTCTCGGCGATTGCGCTGGCGGGGCCGCTTTATGGACTGTTTGTCGGGCTGGCGTTTCTTGGCGTGGCGCTGAAGACGGGGTCGAATCTGTTTCTGGCGCTGGCCTATACAACCGCTTTTCTGAACCTGCTGAACCTGATTCCGGTGCTTGGGTTGGATGGGGCGCAGGCTGCTCATGCGTTGAACCGGCTGCAGCGGGGGCTGATCGCCGCGAGCTGCGTGGTGCTTTTCTTTGTGTTGCATGAGGGGATTTATCTGTTTGTCGCGGCGGGGATGGCCTGGCGCACGTTTCGGGGAGAGGCTCCGGAGCAGCCCAACAGCAGGACGATGGTTGCCTTTACGCTGCTGCTGTTTGCGCTGGGAGCGGTGATGTGGGCGGCTCCGGACCTGTCGCGTGGGGCGCCTTATGGGATGTATCCGCGGTAGGGGTGTAGGAATACAAACGCAGATTCCCTTCGGGAATGACAGACAAAAAAGCAAAGACCACTACGCTAAGCGCGGTCGAGGGTGCTTCGCCTGGAACGGGCCGCGGTGACGGTGTTTTGCATCAGCATCGCGATGGTGAGGGCTCCTACGCCGCCGGGGACGGGGGTGTAGGCTCCGGAGAGGGCGAAGGCGGCGGGGTGGATGTCGCCTACGACGGTCGATCCGCGTTTGGCGAAGAGGGCGGCCCGGGCTTCGTCTCCGGGGAAGAACTCATCGACCTGCGACTGGTCGGTGATGCGGTTGATGCCGACGTCGATGAGGGTGGCTCCGGGCTTGATCATGTCGGGTGTGACGAAGCCGGAGCGGCCGATGGCGGCGACGAGGATGTCGGCTTCGCGGGTGAACCGGGCGAGATTGTGCGTGCGGCTGTGGCATACCGTGACGGTCGCTGAGGCGTTGAGGAGCATGGAGGCGGCGGGTTTGCCGACGATGTCGGAGCGTCCGATGACGACGGCGTTTTTGCCGGCGATGGGGATGTCGGAGCGGCGGAGGATCTCCATGATTCCGGCGGGGGTGCAGGGGGCGAGGGCCAGTTTGCCGGATCGGCTGGTGGTCGCTCCGGAGTAGCCTTCGGCGAGGAGACGTCCGGCGTTGATGGGGTGGAAGCCATCGACGTCCTTTTCCGGGGCTACGGCTTCGAGGAGGCGGCGGGTGTCGACGTGAGCGGGGAGGGGGAGCTGGATGAGGATGCCATCGATGTCTTCGCGGGCGTTCAATTTGGCTATGAGATCGAGCATCTCTTCGGTGGTGATGGTCTCGGGGGGCGTGATCATCTCGGAGTAGATGCCGAGTTCTCCACAGGTCTTGACCTTGGAGCGTACGTAGATCTGGGATGCGGGGACATCTCCGACGAGGATGACGGCGAGGCCCGGGGTGATGCCCTGGGGGCCGAGTTGGCGGACCTGGTGGGCGACTTCGGCCTTGATGCCGGCGGCGATGGCGATGCCGTCGAGGATGCGGGGGGTGGCGGTGTGAGGGTTCATGCTGAGTTGATGGTAACGCGTTGGTGGGTGTCGGAACGTTGGCGCGGATGGGATTGGGCTAGTGTCTGGTGCGGTGGCGGTCCGCCCACCTTAGGCGCGATGGTGCTTTGCGCCGAAGGTGGGGCACCCAGCTTTGTGGCGGGGGGAGCTGCGCAAACGTGACTGGCGCAGTTTCAATTTGAGCTAATGGAAGGATTTGTCGCCGAAACGGGAAGGGACGAGATTATCACAGACGGATTACTGATGAATCGACAACTCGGAACGATGCTTAGCGTCTAATCGATCATTATCACCTGTTCTCCGGAGTTTTTCAACCAGGCGCAGCGATGAAGAGAGTGAGGCACCATTGAGGAATCAGATTGAGAAGTTCGGTACCGCGGATCTTTCGGGTTTACGCGAAGAGCTGATGCAGTCGGGTCTCGATTCGTGGCAGGCAGCGGAGTTGATCAGCAGCTTCCTGGTGGGACGCGGTTATGGGGTGTCGAATCATGACGCGCGGGTGTCGGCAACGAGGATCGAGTCTCACGGCTGCTCGTTGGAACGGATGCAGGAGGAGCTTGAGCAGTTGGCGTTTGTCATGTGAGCCGAGCGACATGGGATGGAGAAGATGCGACGCGGATGAGATCGCGGCATCGAAGAAGCGATGAGCTTCAGTTTCGGATCGAGCGATATTGGTTTGGAAGACGCGGCAGATGTGACAGGACAGATCTGCTGCCGCCCTGGGAGTTGCCCCACCGTTCGGCGTAACTTGCCACGACGGTGGGGTTTATTTTTGGCTGGACCTGGAAGATGGCTTGGGCTGGGCCTCGCGGTTGGACTGGGATGGACCGGCGCCTGGGGCGGGGCGCAGACGCAGGCAGGTGCGGCTCCGCAGTCGGCGGCGACGGCGCTGCCATCGAGCCAGAAGGACGTGCAGTTGGGGAACCGCGGTGTGGGGGCGAGGCCGGGAGATCAACCAGCCGCGACGGGCGCGGCGGCGGGAAAGGCGGGGGAGCAGGGCGGAGCGAGCAAGTCGGCGAACGGATCGAACGCGTCAGAGGGTGGCGTGGCTTCGACGGCTCCGGCGGCGGCTCCTGAGGGACCGGTGGGGAGGCCACGGATCGGGGTCGCGCTGGGTGGGGGTGGGGCGCTGGCGCTGAGTGAGATCGGGACGTTGCAATGGTTTGAAGAGCACCATATTCCGGTGGATATGGTGGCGGGCACGAGCATGGGCGGGATGGTGGGGGCGCTGTATGCGACGGGCAGAACGGTCGAGCAGCTGAAAGAGGTGATGAATAACAAGGTATTCAGCTCCGTGTTCCGGATCCAGACGGCCTATGAGCACCAGAACTGGCGGCGGCGTGAGGATACGCGAGAGCTGCCGAATGCGCTGACGGTGGGGCTGAAGCATGGGGTGTCGATCCGGAACAGCGTGTTGACGGACCAGGGGTTGAACCTGTTTCTCGACCGGGAGTTCCTGCGGTATGACGATCGGGTGGAATTTAACACGCTGCCGATTCCCTTCCGCGCGATTGCGACGGATCTGAACGAGGCAAGGACGGTCACGTTTGCGAGGGGGTCCCTTGCGGATGCGGTGCGCGCTTCGATCTCGATTCCCGGGGTTTACTCTCCCTTTGAGCTGAATGGGCATGAGTATGTGGATGGTGGGGTGCTCGAGAATCTGCCGACGCAGACGATTCGAGGGATGAAGGCGGATGTGGTGCTGGCGGTGAGTCTGCCGGAGCCTCCGGTGGCGAAGGGCGCGTTGGACTCGATTCTGGGGGTGGTGCAGCGGAGCTTTTCGGTGGCGATCGAGGGCAATGAGAAGATCTCGCGGGGACTGGCGGATGTGGTGATCCAGCCAGACCTGTCTGGGTTTACGGCGATCGACTATCTGCGGACGAAGGACCTGGCGGCGCGGGGGTACGAGGCGGCGGAGCGGCAGAAGGTGGCGCTGATGAAGTACTCCGTCAGCGATGCGGAGTGGGTGGCGTATCTGGCGCAGCGGTCGGGGAGGGTGCGGGGGGCTCCGGGGAAGGTGCTGGCGGTGAAGGTGAAGGCTCCGGGGGAGAGCGCGACGAGGGCGGTCGAGGCGATGTTTGCTCCGCTCGTCAATCAGCCGATCGATGCGGACAGGGTGGAGAAGCTGCTGGCGGATGTGCGGGGGGATGGCCGATACGAGGCGGACTATACGGTCGGATATGAGGGGGAGGGGCGGGAGGTTAGGGCTCCGAGGCCGGTGTTGCTGGTGACGGTGGCTGATAAGAAGACGGGTCCGCCGTTTCTGCTGGCGGGGGCGAATGTGCAGGCGCAGACAGGGGGCGAGCTGACGCGGGCTACGGTGGAAGGGATCTTACTGGACCAGGACCTGGGAGGGTTTGGGTCGGAGGTGCGGACGCATGTGAAGCTGGGGTCGATCACGGAGTTGGAGACGGAGTACTTCAGGCGGTTGCCGGGGCGGGTGGGGGCCAGTGCGGAGAGTCCGATGGCAGGTCTGTTCGTGGCTCCGAGGTTCGGCTTTCTGCGGGAGCAGTTCCCCATTTATATGGGTAAGACCCAGGTGGCGCAGAGGTTGCTGCAACGGACTGCGGGTGGGCTGGACGTGGGATGGGGCGATATGCGGACGATGGAGGTTCGCGTTGGATGGGAGGCGGCGGATGTGCGGTGGCATGAACAGATTGGGACGGATGG
>JAMFSC010000053.1 GCA_026225095.1 bacterium | reverse complement strand
GCTGCACCCGGAAGACTACGTTTTTGAAATCCTGATCACCCATCACTTATCCGTTCACCAGTGGCATTCCGGGCCTGGTACCCATAGGGTTTTCCGAAAGGTAACACAAAGTAACCAGACAACCAAATCGCCGATGTCGTGAGCCCGATGCTGCTGTAGCTGAACATGTTTTATTTTGGGACACCTTCCGCTCGGGAAAGTTGTGGTTCCCAGGATTTTTCACGGAGAGCACCTGGCGGGTGATCGAGATGGATCGGTCAGGCGGCTTGGCGACGGCGATGCCTGCGGAGAGAGCGGAGGGCGTCAAGGTGGATGATGAGCGCGATGAGGCCGCCTGCGATGGTGCAGGCCGCGCGGCGATGGGCGATGATCGGGCCGGGGAGGGTGTTGAGCGAGAGCAGAAACACAATGTAGGTCGTGATGAAGAGGCTGAAGAGCGCGTAGTTGACGTTGTTGGTGCAGTAAGCTCCGAGCGCGAAGAGCGTGGCCAGAATCGCGAGGACGATGGGCGCGGGCTGGATGTGGACCAGGAAGAAGGTGGCGAAACCGGCCCCGGCAAGGGTTCCGACGATGCGGAGCAGGGCTCGGTTGAGCGTCTCGGCGAAGGCGGGCTTCTGCACCAGGAGGGCGGTCATGGGGATCCAGTAGCCGGACTGGATGCCGAGGCGGCGATAGGTCTCGGCGGCGATGAGCACCGTGAGGGCGAGGCGGATCGCGTAGGGAAAGGTCGGCAACCCATCGAGGTAGGGGACGCGGCTGAAGAGATGGAGGAGGCGGGAACGGAGCGTGACGGGCTGGACGGAGTAGGAGATTCCGTCGCGTTGGGGCATGGCGTCGAGGAGGTAGGCGATGCTGTCGTGGGTGGCGTGGTGGAGGTTGGCCACGTCGTCCGAGAGTTCGGGCAGAAGCTGGAGGAAGGCGCTCGTGATGAGGATCTGGATGGCCCCGCCCAGGAGGATGAGGAGCGAGCGGAGGGTGGCCTGATGCAGATCGGCGGGAAAGGCGGTGGCGACGAAGAGGGTGACGGCGGCCTGCTGGCCGACCCAGGCGATTCCGGGAGCGAGCGAGGTGAGCAGCCCATAGTTAAGGCCCCAGAGAGCGGCTGCGAACAGAAGCGCGTAGCCGTTGTGCCCGACGATCATGCCGATGAGGGTGGAGAGGCTCATGACCAGCGTGGCGGCGATCATCGGCCACAGGCGCGAATCTGCGATGCGCTGGTTGGCCCCGAAGCCCACGGTCATGGCGCCGCCACCGGTGATGAGGCCGGCCGAGGGATGACCGACGAAGACCCCGCCGACCAGGCAGAGGGCGACCGCGATGGTGCTGATCAGGGGCTCGCGCAGGGAGGCCTTCGACCAGTCGAAGGTGTAGAGGTCGGCGAAGTACGACTGGGGTGGTGGTGGCTGGGTGGTGGCCATTTTCTCCCGACTGGTTGGTTGGTTGGATGCGAGTAAGTCTATGGCGTGACGGCGCGGCCAGCGAGGCGTTCCAAAGTTCAAAAGCTGTCCAGTTTTGCCATACAACGGCCCACGAGCTGACCACACTTTTTCACGGCTTTCGCGTCCGAACTTGCTGAATACTTTCCCGTAGATCTATCTTTATCAATCGGTTACGAAGAAACCCCACAAAAGCCCACAAACCCCGAAGATAAGCGAGATTTCACGAAGTGGTCTGGTCTAAATCTGGATAATGGTCTGACCAATTCGCGATGACGCGCTCGTGGTAGACGCCGGGGTAGATGTGGACGAAGACGCGGCCGGTTCCGCCGAAGGGTGGGAGCAAGGACAAGGGTAAGAATGGTCGCGGGCCGGGACATGGGAGAAGGTTAGCGGGGGACGGGGGCATCGGGCAATCTGGGAGCCTCTTGATCATCATCGTCAAGATTGAGGAGGCGAAGGAAGGCCAAGGCGTTGGTGGTCTGGTTGACGCCGGGTTTGAGGAGGTAATCGAAGGCGAGGGGGTCTTCGGGGTCGGGGCTGGCCATGTGGACGTTGTGACCAACTCGGCTGGGGGTTGCGAGGGCGGTGAGGGCGAGGTCGTGGGTAGACAGGGCTCCGATGGCGCCGGTGGCGAGGAGCGCTTCGAGGACGGCTTCGGCGGCGATGAGGCGGTCGGAGGAGTTGGTTCCGCTGAAGAGCTCGTCGATGAGGAAGAGGGTGGGAGCGCGGCGGGCGGCGGCGAGGATCTGCTGGAGGCGGAGGACCTCGGCGAGGAAGCGGGATTTACCTTCGGCGAGCGAGTCGGTGGGGGTGAGGGATGCGCCGAGGGCGAGGGGTGTGAGGCGGGCGCGGGCGGCGGGGATGGGGGCTCCCGCATTGGCAAGGACGTTCGCCAGTCCGATCGCGCGGAGGAGGGTGGACTTGCCGCTCATGTTGGATCCGCTGATGAGGTAGAAGCGGTTCTCAGAGCTGAGGAAGACGTCGTTGGGGACCGCGTTGGGCAGGAGCGGGTGGGTGAGAGCGGTGGCCTCGAAGGTGGGGCTATGGGTGTCGGGCAGGATCTCGGGGTAGGTGTTTGCGGGATGCTCGAAGGCGTAGGTGGCCAGGGCGTTCAAGACCTCGAAGTCCGACCAGGCGGAGAGCCATTGGCGCAGATCGTCAGCATGCTGACGCTTCCAGCGGTCGATGCCGATGGTGGCGTGAGTTCCTGCGTTGAAGAAGAGGCTCGGGAGATAGTACCACTCCTTCTTGCGTTGCTCGACGAGGGTGAGGAGACGATGCAGATGAGTGAGGGGCCGGCTCGACTGGGAGCAGGAGGCCTGCAAATGCAACAAGATAGGGCAGCGGAAGACTTGTTGGGAGATAAGATCGAAGCCATCGCGGAGGATCTGAAGCTGGCCGGGGAGGGGGGCGGTGGACTCGAGGATGGGGAGCGCTCTGGATCGGTAGCGGAGGGCAGCGGCGGCTTGCAGGCCCAGGATGGCGGTGAGGTTGGGGAAGAGGGAGTCGATGGGGAGGTGGTGGGTGTACCAGGCGAGCAGGATGAGGACGGCTAACGCGCTGGTGGCGTAGAGGATGGGGCGGAGGAGGGTGGGGAAGTGGGCCGGGGGCTGGGCGAGCCAGAGGTCGAAGGTCTCCGGTGGGGTGGGTTGGAAGGCGCTGGGACCGAGGAGGGTGATGGACTCGCGGAGGGCGGTGAGGGGGGTGAGTTCGCGGATGGCTTGTTGGCGGGGAATGGGGCTGGGGTGCGTGGCGAGGAGGGTTTGGGCGAGGGCGCGCTGGCCGAGGCCCGTGCGGGTGGTGGCGAGGTGGGAGAAGAGGGAGTCGGGGCCGAGGACGTTGAGGTCGCGGTCGAAGAGGTGGGCGGGGTCGCGGAAGGACTCGCCGGTCTGGGGATTCTCGGGTGGCTGGTAGGTGAGGCGGGCGAGGGAGGTCTCGTAGAGGGTGAGGAGGCGGTTGAGCCGGTTGAGGGAGTGGCGGGTCTTGAGGGTGAGTGGGCCGAGGGCGACGAGGGCGATGGTAGGGAGGGCGATCGTCCAGAGAGGCGCGTGCTGGTGGGAGGCGGCGATGGTGAGGAGGACGAGGGTGGCCAGGGCCGTGAGGAGGCCGGACACGAGGCGCGTCTGGCGTGTGTGGGTTCGGGTGGCGGAGGCCTCAAGATGGCTCAGGCGGTCGCGGTAAAAGATTTCCGGACGCTGCAGGGTGGATGTCCGGTCTTCAGGGTTCCGGCTTGTGGCAGCGGGATTTGGCATCGGGGCTGTCAAGGTTCTGGCTCTGGCCTGGGGGCGACGGCCTTGACGGACTTCTCGAGGACTACGAAGGAGAGGTCGTCGCGGAGGGGGATGCCGAAGCGGTTGTCGCCGTAGGGAAAGGGCTCGATCTCACCGGTGAGGTGGTAGCCTCGGCGCTGGTACCAGGCGATGAGGGTGTGGCGGACGTGGATGACGCTCATGTGGATCTTCCTGGCTCCGCGGTCGGCGGCCCATTGCTCGGCGGCGGCGAGGAGTTCGCGGCCGAGGCCGGACTTTTGCTGGAGGGGGTCTACGGCGAGCGAGCTGAGGTGCCAGAGTTCCGGTGCGATCGGTTCGAGACGGACGCAGCCCTGGGGACATGCGGATTCGACGACGAGGAGGACGGAGTCGGGGTGGGAGACCTGCTCGTCCAGAAGCGCGGAGAGGCTGGTGCGGTCTCCGTCGAGGTAGACGGATTCGGTGTTCCAGCTTGCGTTGGGGCCAGTTCCGCGATAAGCCGTGTTCATGAGCTGAACCACGGCGGGGTGATCGGTGAGGTGGGCGGGGCGAAGGACGACGGGCATGGATTGAGGCTAGCAAATTTCCCTGCATGGGTATCGTCGAGGGGTTTAGCGAGAGTGGAAGATGCGTGACTGCGTGCGGGGCGGGCTGGCTGGGGACGGTTGGTGGAGGGCTTTTGCGATGGTATGATTGATCTTGTGCCGGGTCCTACGCGACGTAATCCCGCCAACCCCGCCAGGTCCGGAAGGAAGCAACGGTAACGGGCTAGTATGGGCGCAGTAGGTCGCCCGGTACATTTTCTCTCCCTCCATTCAGTTCAGTTCAGCCCATGTGGTCAGACCACTTGCCTCCAATCTTCTAATAAAGTGGTATGAAATCGCTGTTTTTTGCGAGGTTTCCGCATCCATGGTGTTCTAAACGGGTTAGCAGGAAACGATGCAAATTCCCCAATGTTTCACCAGGAAGTTTTTTCGTGCAGAATGTGGGCCGTTGCATGGAAAAACTGGACAGCGGGCGGTGTTTCGAAAAGTGGTATGTTCTTGTGCGTTTATCGAGTGGCTGTAGCGCACCTCTCTCCTCTTCCTCTTTTGCGGTGGCGTTCTGTCTTCGTACGGCTTGATGTTGCATCTCTTCCGGGGGCTTGCGAGGATGGCGGGCATGGTCAACTCTGAGGATTCTGCGCTCGCGGTTCAGGTGGCGAAGCTGTGGCCCCACCGAGAGCACGAAGCGAGTCTTCTGCTGGGTCAATTGTGCCGCGTTGGGTTGCATCGCTGGCGCAGGTTAGACCTGACGGCCATCGTGCCGGGCAAAGATATTCGGTTCTGTTTCTGGTGCTCGAAGATCGAGATCGAGGGGATCGTGTATCCGAAAGCATGAAGCATGAAAGGCTGCGCTGGCTGCTGTCGATTTGAATGTTCATAATAGAAGGAGTGCTCTGGCTGGTTTCGGACGGACGGGAATGGGTTTTCGGGAACGGAAAACTATCCGCTGCCGTACCTCCTTCAGAAGACCTCAATCGGCTAAGATCTACGCAAGGAACCGATGGCAAGCACGACCCAACAATTCGATGTGCAGGATGAGCTTCATGGAGCGCCGCTGGTCTGGGCGGCGATCCCGGAGCGGCCTACGACTGTTTCGGAGATTGTGGCGGCCCTGCGGACAGTGACGCTGCTGGACGGGCTGACAGACGGGGAGTACATGTGGCTGGCGACCAATGGCACGGAACGGACGGGCGAGGATGGAGCGATGCTCTTTCTCGAGGGCCAGCCGGCGGTGATCATGTCGTTCATTCTGCGTGGCGAGATCCATGTGCGGCGGAAGCGCGGGGGGCCGATGTCGTTTTTTATCGGCCGGGCAGGGCAGATGACGGGAAAGCTGCCTTACTCGCGGATGAAGGAGTACGGCGGGGACGGATACGCGGTGGGATCGGCGTGGGCGCTGGATATTCCGGAGAGTATGTTTCCGGAGATGATCGCGGCGATCCCCTCGATGGCGCAGCGGTCGGTTTCGACGATGCTTGACCGGGTGCGCGAGGTGACGCGCATGGAACAGCAGGCGGAGAAGCTGAATGCGCTGGGCAAGCTGGCGGCGAATCTGGCGCATGAGTTGAACAATCCGGCTTCGGCGGCGCAGCGGTCGGCGGCTTCTTTGTCTGCAAATCTGAAGCAGTATGGAGAGCAGACGTTTCGGCTGGGTGCGCTGCGGCTTCCTTCGGAGCAGATTGAGGGGATCCGGGATTGGGTGTCGGCGGCGCGGAAGCAGGCGGCGGATGCGGTAGGGAGGGGAATTCAGACCGAGGCGCTGGTGCTGAGCGACCGGGAGGAAGTGCTGCAGGCCTGGCTGGAGGCACACCAGGTGTCGCATCCCTGGGACCTTTCCCCGACGCTGGCGGAGAGCGGGATTACGATCCAGCAGTTGGAGACGTTGTACGGGATGTCTTCGCCCGAGGTGTTTCCGCTGGGCGTGGCGGCGTTTACGAGCTCCCTGCGGGCGGAGCGGATGGCAGCGACGGTGCTGGATTCGACGATGCGCATCTTCGACCTGATCACCGCGATCAAGGACTATTCCTATATGGATCAGGCTCCGATCCAGGAGATCGACCTCGCGCAAAGCCTGGACAATACGCTGGCGATGTTGAACTCGCGGCTGAGCGGGATCCGGGTCGAGGTGGAGTACGATCCGATGCTGCCGACGGTCCGGGCGTACGGACGGGAGTTGAACCAGGTGTGGACGGCGCTGATCGAGAATGCGCTGGACGCGATGGATCTCATGCCGTGCGACTCTCCGGAGGCTCCTCGTGGGACGCTGAAGCTGACGACGAAGCTCTCCGGCGCGTTTGCCCTGGTGGAGATATGGGATTCAGGGACAGGGATTCCGGAGGGTCTGCTCTCACGGATCTTTGAGCCGTTTTTCACCACCAAGGCCCCGGGCCATGGGCTTGGGCTGGGGCTGGATACGGCGCAGCGGATTGTCAGCAAGCACTCGGGGTTCGTGACGGTGGAGTCTCGGCCGGGGGCTACCTGCTTCCAGGTCAGGCTGCCGTTGGAGCCCGTTGAGGCTTACTGAAGGCGCAAGAACCCACTGCGCGTTGGTCGGTCACGGGGCCTTCGGCAAGACCTTATTGGGCTTCGCCGGGTGCTCCCGTTGGTGGCCGGAGATGCAAGCGGTTATTTGCTGACTTCTACGCCGCGCCAGAAGGCTACGTGATGCTTTACGTTGCGGGCGGAGGGCTTGGGGTCGGGGTAGTACCAGGCTGCGTCGGGGTTGTCCTGGCCGTCTACGATGAGGGTGTAGTAACGGGCCTGGCCCTTCCAGGGGCAGCTTGAGGTTGTTGAACTGGCGCGGAGATACTCGCGCTTGACCGACTCTTCGGGGAAGTAAATATTGCCTTCGACGACTTCAAATGCATCGCTCTCGGCGATTGTTTGACCGTTCCACACTGCCTTTGCCATTGCGCTCCCTGCTCCTCGCACTGTGGGGTTGATGAGACGGAAGAGACGCGCCTGAGCCCAAGTGCCACTGTAACGTAACAGAAATATGGGATTAATACCAGCATGGGCCGGTCCAGATGGGGATGGTAGCGGGGTGGTAGCCGACTTCCGGGAGGCCGATAAACTCATCGGTCGTGCTGGTCGCCAGGCCGACCATCCATATCAACCTGGATAGACTTGACTCCTGTTCCGATTATATCTACAATGTAGTTAATATTATGCTTGGTGAATTTGAATACGTCGTCGTTACGACCGCTGCTGGTTTGGGCGGGAACGCATATGGTGCGGCCATTCGGGAAGAGATCGAGAGGGTCATGCACCGGAACTGCTCCATCGGTGCGCTCTACACCACCATCGAACGGTTGGAGGCAAAGGGCCTGCTGCAGACATGGATGGGCGAGTCGACGCCACAGCGCGGGGGGCGGGCCAAGCGCATGGTGCGGGTGACTCCGGAAGGAATGCAGGCAGCAAAGGAGTTCTACGACGCGATGATGCGTGTGAGCCGCAACGCGTCCTGGGCAGTGAAAGAACCGGAGGGCGCATGATGACTTCGATGGTGGAGATGCTGGCTGGATTGCTCAGGCCGGACCTACGCGAGACCGTGCTTGGGGACCTGGCGGAATCGGGCGCGGATGCCTGGGAGGGCCTTTGCTCGGTCCTGGGATTGGTCATCCGCCACCAGATGGAGCCATGGCGGAGCTGGCAGCCGTGGGCTGCCGGAGGCCTTGCTTTACCGGGGAGCCTGCTTTTACTCGGCGTGTCGTTTGGGCTGTCGCATGACTTGCTCCCGGTGCTGCGGCGCGGGTCGATGCGGGGGGCAGTGGTCTTCGAATTGGTGCTGATGTTGGCGTGGGCGTGGACGGCTGGTTTTATGGTGGGGTCTCTGTCGCGGCGCACACGATGGGTGAGCGCTGCCCTCTGCGCTGCTCCATGCCTGTCGTGCGTGTTGCGTTTTCAAGACACCACGTTGTCTCGGTTTTGTGTGCTTCTGTTTCTGGGTCCGGCATTGGCGGGTGCAGTGCTGGGAGTGCGTCGTGTGCGGCTGGGCCTCTTGACGGCAATTGCCCTGGCCACTTCGGTTACCTGGTTGATGTTGATCTGGCAAGGCATGAGCGTATTCAATTGGCCGCTGGTCTTCCCTGCATGGTGGCTGGTTTTGACGGCGGAGCGATTTCGAATTGGAAACAGGAGAATGACCGCATGAGTGCGATTCGTCGAAAGATTACAGCAGTCGGGGCGCTTCTCGTTTTGAGCGTGGTACCTGTCTTCGCTGCGGAGGGGGCGAAGAGTGAGCTTGTGGCGCGCGAGATCCAGTCGAAGAATTTTGCGCAGAGCAAGATTGGTGTGAGTCCGGTGCGTCGGATGGTGGTGTATCTTCCTTCGGGGTATCACGCGGAGACGAGGCGCTATCCTGTCGTCTACTTGTTCCCAAGCCCGCTCGATCGCAGCTTTCGGGCGATCTTTGACGAGAAGGATGCCCAGGGTTTATTGGATCGTGGAATTGCGTCGGGCAGGATCGACGGGTTCATTCTTGTTTCGGTGGACATGACGACGCCGCTTGGCTGCTCCTGGTATGTCAACTCACCTGTGACCGGGAACTGGGAAGACTTTGTGGTGCAGGAGCTGGTTCCTTACGTGGACGCAAATTTTCGTACGCTTCCAAACCGCGACTCGCGGGGCCTTGCTGGTCAAGGGATGGGAGGCTATGGCGCCATTCGCATTGGCATGAAGTATCCGGAGGTGTTTGGATCTGTATATGCGATGCATCCGGTAGGAACGGGCAATGGGGTAAAGATCCTGGCCGGACTACCCGACTGGGACCTGATGGAAAATGCCAAGACGGTGAACGATGTGAAGAAGGATGGCTTCTCCACCATCTTTACGTCCATCTTTCAGGCGTTTGTGCCGGATGTCGATAAAGCCCCGCTGTACATCGATCTTCCAGCGCATCGCATGAATGGCGAGTTGGCGGTCGAGGCGAGAACGATGGACCGGCTGCGCAATCAGTTTTTTCTGGAGTCGCTCGTTGGGCAATATGCGGACAATCTCAAGACTCTGCGAGGCTTCAAGTTCGACTGGGCTCGGAGTGATCCTAACTGGGATCATGTGTATTCCAATCATGCGCTGACGCATAAGTTGAACGAGTACGGCATCGTGCATGAATCGGAAGAGTACAACGGAACGTGGGAGCGCGAGCCGAACTGGAGCGAGGATGGACGCGTGACGACGGATGTGCTGCCTTTTTTCCAGCAGCATCTTGTGTTCTCAAAGTAGATCTGCGCGGCCGACCATGGTGCCGGGTCTCGGCCGCTGAAACTCAGGACGCAAAGTGGGATGTGATGGAAGAGCAAGCGACGCCGCAAGCGTTCTCGTGTCAGGTTCGATGTGTCCCATGATCTCAGATGGATATGCGTCGATGGGTGAGGAAGAAGGAGGGCACGATTCGCGGCCTATGGAAGAGAGCGACGATTCGGCGTGATCCAATCACAGGGTGCGAGGAGGCATCCGGATCGGGACGGGGAGTTTGGGACGGGTTTTGCACTTTTTTTGGTGGAGATTTGGCTTGACTGGCGATTAGGGCGGGGCTAGTCTGTGCCCATCTTTATCCCTTTGACGGCACTCTACGCCATCCCGGACCAGGACCCGAAGCCGCAAGGGCGGACGGGTGAAGGCGACCCGGAGAGTGTGCTGGACGAGCCCTGGGCTACTTCCCCCGAGGCCGAATCTGGGGAGACCATTCTTGAATCGAAAGATTGCCGGGATCTTTTCCGGCGGCGTGCGAGGCGTGGCCGGACGAGAGTTCGTTCGGCGCGCGGCCTGTGCCTGACTCGAACGCTTCGGGGCTTCGGCTCCGCGGCCCAGCTTGAAACCACTGACGGAGGTCAGCCCCGCGATTGACGAGAAAACTTCTAACCATCACACCCGGTATCGAGCCTCTCTTCGGAACACGCGATGAGAACCTTCGTCTGATGGAAGACGGCCTTCATGTCACGATCGACCTTCGCTCGGACGGTGTCCTGGTGGAGGGAACGCCTGAGGCGATTGCCCGGGTGGAGCGAGTCTTTCTGGACTTCGATGGTCTGAGGAAGGGCGGCGTGACGTTGCAGAACGGTGAATTGCACGGCATGTTGAAGCTTGTGGTGGCCGATCCGGCGACGACGCTGCGGGGGCTGGCGGACAGTGGGAAGCAACGATCGGTGGGGGTGAAGCGGACGGTGCAGCCGCGGTCGCCGAACCAGAGGAAGTATGTCGAAGCCATCGAACAGCACGATATGACGTTCGGGCTGGGACCGGCGGGGACGGGGAAGACCTACCTGGCGGTCGCGATGGCGGTGGCGGGACTGATGGCGAAGAAGGTGAGCCGGATCATCCTGGTGCGGCCCGCGGTCGAGGCCGGGGAGCGGCTTGGGTTTCTGCCGGGATCGCTGCAGGAGAAGGTGGATCCTTATCTTCGGCCGCTTTACGATGCGTTGTACGACCTGCTGGACCAGGAGCGGGTGGACAAGCTGCTGGAGCGGAATGTGATCGAGGTGGCTCCGCTGGCGTTCATGCGCGGGAGGACGTTGTCGGATGCGTTCATCATCATGGACGAGGCGCAGAATACGACGGCGGAGCAGATGAAGATGTTTGTGACGCGGCTGGGGCAGAACTCGAAGGCGGTGATCACGGGGGATCTGACGCAGATCGATCTTCCGAATCCGAAGAAGTCGGGGCTGCTGGAGGCGCTGCATGTGCTGGACGGGGTGGAGGGGGTGAAGTTCTGCCACTTCGAGGATGTGGACGTGGTGCGGCATTCGCTGGTGCAGCGGATTGTGCGGGCCTATGACAGTTATGGACGGGCGCAGCAGATTCCCCTGTCGCTGGGGGACTCGGGGCTGGCCGGGGCGGGTGGGCCGCCGCTGGGCGGAACGCGGCCGGCGCAGGTTCACAAGCCGCAGTAGGTTTGAGCTGGAAGGGGATGCGATACCATGGCGGCAGGGGCCGATTGCGCTCCTGCCGCGTGTTTTGCCTGCGGAAGCGTTCATCCGGCCCCAATCGATGGATCGATCGATGGATTGACCGAAGGATTCCAGATGATGCTCGTTCTTATGACCCGATTGCCCCGATGATCCACATGGAACCTCCAAGTAGCGTGGCCGTTGCCGATGAGGCTGCAGCTCTGTCGAAGCCGGACCTGACACGCTTTTTGCGGCGTGCGCGGGAGGTGGTCGGTCTGGAGGGGCGGGTGGATGTGCTGTTGACGGGTGATGGGACGTTGCGGCGGCTGAATCGGACGTTCAGGGGCAAGAACAAGGCGACGGATGTGTTGAGTTTTCCTGCTCCCGCGGTGGATGAGGGCGGGGAGGCGGGGATCGCGGGGGATATTGCGATCTCGCTGGATACGGCGGCGAAGCAGGCGGCGCGGTTCGGGCATACGCTGCGGGATGAGGTGCGGGTGCTGCTGCTGCATGGTCTGCTGCACCTGGATGGGATGGACCATGAGACGGACGACGGAGCGATGGCCGCGCGGGAGGGTGAGTTGCGCGCGAAGCTGCGGCTGCCGGTGAGTCTGATTGCGCGGGTGGAGGGCGGGGCTGGGAAGAAGGCGGGTCGGCGACCGGGGCGGGTGGGCGTATGAGCGTGGCGTTTGCTCTGACGCTGACGCTGCTGCTGCTGGTGCTGGCGATCTCGGCCTATATGGACCGGATCTATTCGGAGATGGGCAAGTTCCTGGCGCGGGAGTACCAGGACAATATCGACGCGTGGGAGGAACTGGTTGAGCCGCGGCTGGGGCTGGGGCGGGAGTCGGTTGCGCTCTCAGCCTCGATGCTGCGGCAGGTGTCGCTGAGCGGGGTTGCGCTGGTGCTGGGGATTCGGCTGGCGCGGGATGCGCAGGGGGGAAACCTGCCGGGGTGGCTGGACACCGGACGGACTCTGGCGGAGCTGGTGCTGTTGATTTTGCTGTTCGACCGGCTGATTCCCCAGTTGCTTTTTACACGGACGCGGGGGGTTTGGATTGCGCGGCTGCGGGTGATGGTTCGGGGAGTGCTCTATCTGGTGTCGCCGGTGACGCTGGTGTGTACGCTGCTGCTATCGATTGTCGCGCTGGCGGAGCCGGAGGACAAGGAGGAGACGGAGCACCCGTCGGAGGCGATGGAGGCTCTGCTGGAGGCGGGGCAGGAGGAGGGGATCTTCGAGGAGTCGGACCGCGACCTGGTGCGGTCGGTGGTGGAGTTTGGGGACAAGATTGTGCGCGAGGTGATGACGCCGCGGCCGCAGATGTTCGCAGTTCCAGGGAGCCTGACGCTGGAGGAGTTTACGGCGCAGATCGACGAGCACAAGTTTTCGCGGGTGCCGGTGTTCTCGGGGTCGCTGGACCAGGTTACGGGGATTGTGTTCGCGCATGACCTGCTGCAGGTGCTGGACACGGACGCGGGACAGAGGACGGTGGCGCAGTTGCAGCGGCCGGCGGCGTTTGTTCCGGAGACGAAGAAGGTGGCGGAGCTGCTGAAGGAGATGCAGCGCGAGAAGCAGCACATGCGGGTGGTGATCGACGAGTATGGCGGGGTGGCGGGGCTGGTGACGATTGAGGACCTGCTGGAGGCGATCGTCGGGAATATCTCGGATGAGCACGACGAGCCGGAGGCGGATGACGAGCCGATCCGGGAAGACGACGGGACCTATGTGGTCTCGGGGCGGTTCGAGGTTTCGCGGCTGCGGGAGTTGTTTGAAGAACCGCGGGAGGGTGAGGTTTCGGATCGGACGCCGGAGGACTTTGAGCCGCATGAGGGGGTGGGCGACGGGGGTTCGGGCGGTAGCGAGGAGGAGCATGAGGAGGGGCCGGCGTGGCGGCTCTCTCAGGATTATGAATCGACGACGCTGGGTGGGCTGGCGTCGGAGATTGCGGGTCATATTCCGCTGCCGGGTGAGGTGGTGGAGCAGGATGGTCTGCGGCTGGAGGTTCTGGCTTCAACGGATCGACGGATTGACCGGCTGCGGGTGAGCGTGGTGGGGACGGATGGGGCGCGGTCGGGTCAGGATGGTGTGCGGGAGGGCTCCTCGACATGAACCTGGGCTTTGGCTTGACATAAACTTGGCCCCTGGCCGGGGGATGTCCCGCATAATAGAAGGAATGTCTTTTCGCTCCGGGTTTGTTTCCATCGTCGGTCGTCCCAATGCAGGCAAGTCCACGCTGCTGAATGCCCTGCTGGGGCAAAAGCTGGCGATCGTGACGCATAAGCCACAGACGACGCGGACTCGGATCCAGGGGGTGCTGGAGATTCCTCTGAAGAAAAAGACTTCGGCCGACGCGGGGCATCCGGCGGCGCAGGTCGTGCTGGTGGACACGCCGGGGATTCACAAGCCGGATACGCAGCTCGACAAGAGGATGATGCAGGAGGTTCACGACGCGCTGGAGTCGCGGGACGTGGTCCTGTTTATCGTGGATGTGACGCATCGTCTGCCGAAAGCCGATGGTCCGGATGGACAGGCGAAGACCACCGGGCGGATGGCGCTATCAAAGGCGGAGGATGACTTTGCGCTGCAGATCATCCAGAGGCTGAAGCAGGTGGAGGGCGGGTGCCCGGTGATCCTGCTGCTGAACAAGATCGATGCGATTGCGCCATCGGAGATTATGCCGCTGATCGCGCACTGGTCTGCGCTGTACCCGTTTGCGGAGGTGATTCCGATCTCTGCCCGGAAGAAGATCAATCTGGACCTGCTGCTGGAGAAGGTGATCGGCCTTTTGCCGGAGGGTCAGCGGTACTTTCCGAAGCACCAGTTGACGGACCAGCCGGAGCGGTTCCTGGTGGCGGAGCTGATCCGGGAGAAGATTCTGCTGCTGACCGGCGAAGAGGTTCCCTATGCGACGGCGGTGGTGATCGAACGCTATGAGGAGCCGCCGGCGGAGTTGAACGCGCAGGGCAAGGCGAAGAAGGGTGGGAAGGCTCCCCTGACGAAGATCGCGGCGGCGATCTTCTGCGAGCGGACGGGGCAGAAGGCAATCCTGATCGGCAAGCAGGGCAGCATGCTGAAGGAGATTGGCACGGTGGCGCGGAAGGATATCGAATCGCTGCTGGGGACGAGGGTTTTTCTGGAACTGTTTGTGAAGGTGCAGGAGGATTGGCGGTCCAAGCCCGGGTTCATCGAAGATCTGGACTGGCGGCGGGAGCTGGAGTTGATCGCAGCCAAGCAGGCGGCGGAGGAAGATGTCGACGGGAGTTCCAAGGATGCCAAGCGCTAGGGAGAGCGCTGAGACCATGCCAACGCAGACTCCCACGGTGATCCCTGCTCCGGAGACAGGGCGGGTTCTGACGATGCAGCGTGGTGTGAGGCTGCGGAACCCTCTCGGCGCACGGACGGTGGCGGGTGTCGCGTCCGGGGTGGTGTTGCTCCACATGGTGGGGGTGTTGTTGTTTCCTGACGCGGCGGCGGTGACGTGCGTCGGGCTTGGCCTGAGTTACGGGGTGGGGTCGTATGTGGCGATGCGGCAGGGGCGGCGTTCGCTGGGAACGATGCGGCTGCGCTGGCTGATGGTGGCGCTGGGGCTCTGGGTGGGGGTGTTGAGCTACGCGCTGACGCTCTACCAGGTGAAGTTCGCTCAGACCTCGGCCGGGATCGCGGGGTTGCAGGATGTGACGCTGCTGCTGCGGGGTGTTCCTTTCCTGATCGCGGTGTCGCTTTCGAAGCGGGAGCGGTCTCCGGTGTTTGTGAGGTTGGACTTTGCACAGGCGATCCTCGCGGTCTGCCTGGCTTTCATCGCGCTGCTGTTCGCGTTTCCGACGCCGGGCGGAGGATATGCGCCGGTTTCGAGCCTGTTGGCGATGGACCGGCTGGTGGCGGCGAGTATCCTCTTCGCGCTGGGGTCGACGGTGCGGCTGTTTGCTTCGAACGATCTGGAAGAGAGGCGATTCTTCCGGCTGCTGTGCGGCTTTTTGTGGACGAACGCGCTGCTGACGGCGTTCGTGAACTTCCAGGTGATTCGGGTATGGCAGGTTTCGGCGGGGTCGGGCTGGCTGGCGCTGGGGGACCTGCCGGTGCTTGCGCTTGCCATTCTGGCTTGTCTGCCGGCACCGCCTCGGCCCGCGTTCCAGCCAAAGAGCAACCAGGGAATCTTTGCGGAGACGGCGAGCTCGTTTCTGTTTCCGTTCTGGGTTTTCCTGATGGCAGCGTCCGTTGTTCCGAACCATCTTTACCTGGGGATGAGCTGCGTGGTGCTGACGTTTCTGCTGTACGGGTTGCGATCGACGATTGTGCAGACGCGGTACCTGGCGGTGCAGGAAGAGCTGCGGGAGGCGAACGACCGCAGCCGCGACCAGGCGATGCTGGATGCGCTGACTGGGATTCCGAACCGGCGGAGCTTCGACCTGACGCTGAATCGGGAGTGGAAACGGGCGAAGCGGTCGGGACAGCCGCTGGCGCTGCTGATGATCGATATCGATCACTTCAAACGATTGAACGACGCCTTCGGCCACCCGATGGGGGATGCCTGCCTGACGACGCTGGCGGGGCTGTTGCAATCGGGGCTGGGACGTGAGGTGGACTTCGCGGCGCGGTATGGCGGCGAGGAGTTTGGGGTGCTTCTGGTCGATACCGACGTGGAGGGTGCGCGGACGGTGGCGGAGGGCCTGCGGCGGACGATTGCGCGGCACCAGTTCACTTATAAAGACACGTCGGCGCCGCGTGTGACGGTGAGTGTGGGGATCGCGAGCGTGGTGCCGGGTTCGGCGGCGTGGGGAGCGGTGGACCAGGTGTCGTCACTGATCGAGATGGCGGACAGGGCGTTGTACCGGGCTAAGCGGCGGGGACGGAACCGGGTGGAGATCCATGAGGCGGACTACGAGATGATCGAGGAGTGAGGGGGCGACTCGGCCAACCCGAGAGACGGCGGGACGTATCGCGAAAGTGAGGCACCCAGTTCCTTTGTAAGGAGATGGAGAAAGGCCCGGACCGGTGGGGTCTGGGCCTTTGCTTTGATGCCTGAAGGTGCCGGTTAGGCGGCGGGCTTGACGGCTACGGCCTTGACGCGGGCGTTGAGGCGGCTCTTGTAGCGGCTGGCGGTGTTCTTGTGGAGGACGCCCTTCTGCACGCTCTTGTCGAGGATGGAGGCGGTGAGGCGGTACTGCTCGGAGGCAACCTTGACGTCGCCCTTGGCGATGGCCTCGCGGAGGACGCGGAGGGTTCCGCGGAGCTTGCTCTTGTTGGCGCGGTTGATCGCGGTCTTCTGGATGGTCTGACGTGCGCGCTTCAGGGACGAGACATGATTTGCCATTAAACTCTCTTTTCTAGAACCCGGCTTTGACCGGGGATATGGGATGCAGGCTACGGAGGCTGGTGTTCGACGCCGTCCGCCTGGAGAGAAACCATCCAACTGGCCGCATCCCCTGCAATTTTCAAGTCTATTGGACTTGGGGGGCGAGGTCAAGGTGGGCGGGATGGTAGCTGGGGTCCGGATGGACGGAAAATGAGGAACTCAGACGGTCGAGCCGGGGTTCTTCTGGTAGTCCGCGGAGTTACCGGAAGCGTCTGCGCAGCATGTTGGCGACGCCTAGCAGGCCCGTGCCCAGCAGGATGAAGCTGGAGGGCTCCGGGGTGACCGCGGTCGGAAACGTCTGCGTGGTGGTACCTGTGGCTGTCGGGCCGCCTGCCCTTGTTCCGGAGTCAGCGGGTGCGAGCGAGTTGACGAAGAAGCTTTCCTGCGCGTAGCCGAGCGTCGTGGTATTCGCCGGGCCGGCGACGAGCGAGAGGCTGAGCAGAACTCCGTTGCTCATGGTCGCCGAAAACGAGTTGAGATCGGTCATGCCGTAGGCGAAGGGAGCAGGCGGAACTCCGTCAGGAGAGAGCAGATCCGAGAACTGGAAGGAGGTGAGGTCAGTCATCGTGAGCGCCGCAGGGGAGCCTGCATAGGTGAAGCTGCCGGAACCGGTCAAGGAACCGGTGATGATTGTGGAGGGGACGAGCCATCCGAAACAGGAGAAGGTGACCGTATCAGCATGGGCAGCAAGTGTGGCGCACAGCATGACCGTGGCCACGAGGACGAGGCGAAGACGCATGGGTAAACTCCTTTGCTTACCCGCTAAGCGTACTCCCGCATTCCCGATTCGGGACGAGGTCAACGGAACGGGAGTGAGTTTGGTCGAATGAGGTTGGGTGACACCAACGGAATGCTTCGTTGGATGAATTCCTGGGCTGAGGTTAGGCGGCGGAGGTGGCGTCGGCGGTCTCCTCGGTGGGAATTGGCATGGGGATGGGAGCGGGGCCGGCGATCTTCTTCTTGTAGGTGCAGGTGATCTCGGGGGCCGCTTCCTCGGGGGCTCCCTTCTTGGAGCGCTTCTTGGGGAGGCCTTCGCGGTTGTGGGGGCAGACGAGGAAGGTTCCCTCAGCGTTGACCAGTTCGAGGAGGTAGGTGCTGTTGTGCCTGGGGCAGGGCTCATTGACGAGCTTGATGTTGGAGGCGAAGTCGCACTTGGGGTAGCGGGTGCAGCCGTAGAAGATGTCGCCGCGTTTGGTCTTGCGGACGGCGATGTCGCCTCCGCACTTGGGGCAGGGAACCTCTAAGAGCTCCTGTTTGACGTACTTGCACTTGGGGTAGCCGGAGCAGGAGATGAACTCGCCGTAGCTGCCGTTGCGCAAGAGGAGCGGCTTGCCGCACTTGGGGCAGGCCTCTTCGAGCTCGACGGGGGGCTTCTGCTGGACCTTCTGGGTGAGTTTGCGGATGGTCTTGCAGGGTGGGTCTTCGCTGTAGCCGGGGCAGGACATGAAGGGGCCCCAGGGGCCGTTCTTGAGGACCATGACGCGGCCGCAGTTGTCGCAGAACTCGTCCTCGGCCTCGGCGTCGTGGCCGGGGGCGGTGAGGTCGGGCTTGGCGGCGAAGTTTTCCTTGGTGAAGTCGCAGCTTACAGGCTCGACGACGATCTTCTTGGCCCTGGTGGCGGCCTGGGTGATGGCGGCGTTGAGCTCCTTGAGGCTCTCGACGTGGGTGCCGTGGTCGTGAATGTCGGATGCGTAGGGCTTGACCGTCATAGGGTAGGTGAAGGACTTGGTGATCTTCTTGACGATCGCCTTGGGGTCCTTCTTCCAGGAGCTGGCCGCAACGGCGACGGGTTTGGCCTTCGAGAAGGAGGAACAGGCGAAGAAGCTGCCGAACTTGCCCCATTTCAGGATGAGCGGGGAGCCGCACTTGTCGCAGATCTCGTCGGTGGCTTCCTCGCGGCGCTTGACGTCTTCCATGTTGTCACCGGCGACGACGAGCTCCTTTTCGAAGTGGTCGTAGAAGCCGTTGAGGAGGTCGGTCCAGCGCTCGGTGCCCTCTTCGACGGCGTCGAGCTCGCCTTCGAGGGTGGCGGTATAGTGGGGGTCGAAGATGTAGGGGAAGTTCTTGACGAGGAGGCCGGTGACGACGGTGCCGATCTCAGTGGGGACGAACTTGCCGCCGATCTTCTTGACGTAGTCGCGATCCTGGATGGTGTTGATGATGGAGGCGTAGGTGGAGGGGCGGCCGATGCCCTGTTCTTCGAGGATCTTGACGAGGGATGCTTCGTTGAAGCGGGGGGGCGGCTCGGTGAACTTCTGCTCGGGATCGATTCCGGCGGCGGTGAGGGACTGGCCCTGGGCGAGGTCGGGGAGGATGGTGTCTTCGGAGACATTTTCCCAGACAGCGAGGAAACCGTCGAACTTCATGATGGAGCCGGTGACGCGGAAGTCGTACGTTTTATCGGCTTTCGCGGCGATCTCGATCGTGGTCTGGTCGAAGACGGCGGGTGTCATCTGGGAGGAGACGAACTTCTGCCAGATCATCTTGTAGAGGCGGTACTGCTCCTCGGAGAGGTACTGGCGGATGGCGTCGGGGGTGTACTCGACGTGGGTGGGTCGGATGGCCTCGTGGGCGTCCTGGGCGTCCTTCTTGCCCTTGTATTCGAGGGGCTCCCTGGGGAAATACTTTGCTCCGTGTATCTTGTTGACGTAGTCGCGGGCCTCGAGGATGGCGTCGGCGGAGACACGGGTGGAGTCGGTACGCATGTAGGTGATGAGACCTACGGTGCCGTCGGCTCCGACTTCGACACCTTCATAGAGACGTTGTGCTACTCCCATCGTCCGGCGGACGTTGAAGCCCAGGCGACCAGCGGCGTCCTGCTGGAGCTTGGAGGTGGTGTAGGGGCCGGTCGGGTTGCGCTTGCGCTCCTTGCGTTCGACGGAGGCTACGGACCACTCTGCCCTGTTGAGCCGGGCTACTACGGCATCGGTGGCCGCGCCGGTGGGCAGGGCTCCCGAGAGGAAGAGGTCTTTGCCTTCCTTATCCTTGCCGTTGGGGACGCGGGAGGATTCGCCGTCGATTCCGATGAACTTTGCGGTGAACTCCTGGCCGATGGACGGCTGGAGGGTGCTGGACTGGAGGCGGGCCCCGATGTTCCAGTATTCGACGGGCTGGAAGGCGTTGATCTCGCTCTCGCGCTCGACGATGAGGCGGAGGGCGACGGTCTGGACACGGCCCGCGGAGAGGCCGCGGCGAACCTTGTCCCAGAGCAAAGGCGAGATCTGGTAGCCGACGAGGCGGTCGAGAACGCGACGGGTCTGCTGGGCGTTCACGAGGTTTACGTCCACATCGCGGGCCTGGAGGAAGGCGGCTTTGACGGCCTTCTGGGTGATCTCGTTGAAGGTGACGCGGCGGAGCCTGGAGGCGTCCTTCATCATGGGAAGGAGTTGGATGGCGAGGTGGGCGGCGATCGCTTCGCCCTCGCGATCGGGGTCGGGCGCCAGGTAGACCATGTCGGATTTGGCGGCGAGCTTCTGCAGGCGCTCTACGATCTTTTCCTTACCGGGGGAGACGATGAGGGTGGGCTCGAAGGTGCGGTGGATAAGTTCGACACCGATGTCGTTCTTGGGAAGGTCCATGATGTGGCCGAGCGAGGCCTCCACGATGTAGTCACTTCCGAGATATTTATTGATCGTCTTTGCCTTGGCGGGCGATTCGACGATCACAAGAGATTTTGCCATTCGTTCCCTTCAATCCATACAACGGGGTGAGACGCCGAATTGGCGGACCCGAGTACCGTTCGTTTCATTGCGAACCTAACACGAGTTGGCGAAAACAATCCAATCGTGTGCTGTCGACGGGGTGCCCCCACGGGCAGTTCATGGGTTTGGACCGTCACCCTCCAAAACTGTCACACCGTCGATACGTTACGACGAATTAGAAGGTTCGGACGTAATTTTTTCCGGGCAATTGCCTGACTTTTCCGGCCAGTTCCAGTTCGAACAGGGCGGTGAAGATCTCGGGACTGGCGAGGGTGCCCTCGAGCGACTCCATCAGGTCGTCGAGTTGGAGGGACTCGTCGTGGCGAATTTTTGCGAAGACGAGGCGCTCGTGCTGCCCCATTTCGGCCGGTGAAACGTCGCCGGGGTCAAAGTTAAACAGAGATGCGGTCTTGCCTGGATTGGATTCATCGGCGCGGTCGGCGGCGAGTTCGTCTTCGAGGAGGAGGCGGACCTGGGAGGGGAGGTCTTCCCAGACGTCCTCCCAGGTGGCGGTGAGCTTGGCACCCTGCTTGATGAGGGTGTTGGGGCCCCAGGCGTTCTTGTTGGTAACGTTACCGGGGACGGCGTAGACGTCGCGGTTCTGTTCCATCGCGCATCGTGCGGTGATGCGGGTTCCGGAGTGCTCGGCGGCCTCGATGACGAGGACTCCGACGCTGAGGCCGGAGAGGATGCGGTTGCGGATGGGGAAGTTCTGCGGTGCGGGAAAGGTTCCGAGGGGGTACTCGCTGAGAATGGCCCCACCGGAGTCGACGATCTGTTCGGCGAGGCGTTTGTTTTCTTTGGGATAGATCACGTCGATCCCGGTGCCCCAGACGGCGACGGTGAGGCCCTTGGCCTCGATGGCTCCCTTGTGGGCTGCGGTGTCGACACCGCGGGCCATGCCGGAGAGGATGACCACTTTGCGGAGGGCGAGGTCGCGGGAGAGCCTCTCGGCCATGCCGGCTCCGTAGGGGCTGGGCTGGCGGGTTCCGACGACGGCGATACCGGGACGGACGAGGAGGGTGGGATCGCCGCGGAACCAGAGGACGGCGGGTGGGTCGAAGATCTCGCGGAGGCGTTGGGGGTAGTCGGGGTCGTCGAAGGTGAGGAAGCCGCCACCGGCCTGCTGGATGAGGTGGATCTCCTTTTCGGCGGCCTGGCGGGCGCGGCCATCGGCGAGGAACTGGGCGGAGGCGGCGGGGATGCGGAGGGCCTCGAGCTCGGTGAGGGAGGCGTCGAAGAGGCGGTCGGCAGAGCCGAGGAGCTGGACGGCGCGGCCGATGCGGGTGGGGCCAAGGCCGGGGGTGAGGGTGAGTGCCATCCAGGCGAGGCGGTTGAGCTCGGAGGCGACGGAGGGCTGAAGCTCCGAGGGGGCGGGGTGGGGCATGAGGGATCCTCCGGATCGTCCGGGCGCGGGGCCGGAGATACGCTAAGCTCTGGTTCGATAGGGAGATACGACTTTACGATACGCCATCAGACGGGACCTGCTGACGACAAAACGATCTTCGGCCACATTTGGGCGGGGTAGACTGGAGGGGTGTCTCGTCTTCGTGTTGCTGCTATCGACTTTCTGAATCCCGCCCCGCTGCTTTACCACTTTGAGCATTCGCCCCATGCCGAAGAGCTGGCTGGGCGTTACGACGTGCATTACACGCAGCCTGCGTTGTGTGCGGCGGAGCTACTGGCGGGCCGGGCGGACCTTGGGCTGATTCCGGTTGCGGCCTTGACGGAAGACCTGGCGATCGTGCCGGGATGCACGATCGCTTCGCTCGGGAAGGTCCGGTCGATTCAGTTGGTGCTGCGGCCGGGACTGACGCTCGAGACGGTTCGGACGGTGGCGACTGATGCTGCCTCGCGGAGCTCGCTCGCTTATACACAGATCCTTTTCAGGACGTTTTTGGGGACCGATCCTGGGTTTCTGGCTCCGATGCCGGCGGACCTAGTCGGGATGCTGGGGGTGGCGGATGCGGCTCTGTTGATTGGCGATCCGGCTTTGCTGGCGCTTGAGGATCGGGTGCGGATTGAGGCGGTGGTCGGGGTTTGTACGTGGATCGATGTGGCGGAGGAGTGGGTTCGGCGGACGGGGCTGCCCTGGGTGGCGGCGGTGTGGGCTGTGCGGCCGGAGGCTTTGACCAGTGTCACGGCGGGGCGATTGATCGATGACCTGGTGGCTTCGCGGGATGCGGGGCTGGCGCATCGGGAGCAACTGGTAGAGGAGTGGACGCCGAGGATCGCGGTTCCGGCGGGAACGATACGGGATTATCTGACCAAGAATATTCACTATGAGCTGACGCCGGAGTGTGTGCGGGGGATCGAGCGGTTTCGCGCGGAGGCGGGCCGGATCGGGGTGCTGGCGCCGATTGAGAGACTGCGATTCCTCGACTCGCACGAGTTTGCAGGAAAGGGCGAAGATTTGGCGACTTATGCAGGTCGTGGGGCGTCTGAAGAGCCATGACGCTTTTGTCCAACGCCATCGCGCGGGCGGTCAGCACAGCTTCGACCGGCCGGTATGCGGAGACGTTGGGGGTGGTGCTCGGTCAGCATTCGAGCTCGCTGCTCCATCTTTTCTTCTCGCTGGGGCTGTTTGGGGTGTTCCTGGTCTCGATCGTCGATTCTTCGTTCGTTCCGCTGCCTTTGCCGGGGCTTACAGACATCATGATTGTGCTGATCGCGGCGCAGCGGACGGGTTGGCCGCATATGCTGCTGCTGCTGGGGATCTGCACGCTGGGGTCGGCGATTGGCGGGTTTGTGAGCTACCAGGTGGGGCAGTCCGGAGGGATGGGTTTTCTGGAGAAGCGGGTCCCACCCAAGGTGCTGAAGCGGGTGACGCGGTGGATGGAGGAGCATGCCATCCTGGCGGTGGCGCTGCCGGCGATTCTGCCTCCTCCGATGCCGCTGAGCCCGTTTGTGCTAGCGGCAGGGGTGCTGAATATGTCGCGGCGAAAGTTCATGATCACGTTCACGCTGAGCCGAATGGCGCGTCATGCGATTGCGCTGGCACTGGGGATTCACTACGGGTCGGCAGTGTTGAGGATGTGGGCGAAGTTCTCTCAGCGATGGGCGGAGCCGGTGCTGATCGTGCTTTGGGTGGGGATCCTGGTGAGTTGCGGGTATGCGTTTTACAAGATGTATAACACTTCGAAGACCGTGCGGGTGGGGCAGCGGCAGGTTGCGGGGTGACGGTGTGGTGGCGAACCCACCTTAGCAACGGTGAATCGTGTCGCGAAGGTGGGGCACCCGACTTCATACCGTTGGGCAATCCGCGTTAGTTCATCTCCCACTGCAAGAGGGTGGCTCCGATGGTGAATCCGGCTCCAACGGCAGCAAGGAGGACGAGCGAACCCTTCTGGAGGCGGCCTTCGTCGATGGCGGTCTGCATGGCGAGGGGAATGGTGGCGGCGGTGGTGTTGCCGTACCGGTCGATGTTGATGACGACGCACTCTTCGGGCAGGCCCAGGCGCTCGGCGGTGGAGAGGATGATGCGCTTGTTGGCCTGGTGGGGGATGAAGAGGTCGAGATCGGCCCCGATGAGGCCGTTGCGGGTGAGGATGCTCTCGGCGGCCTCGGCCATCTTGCGGACGGCGAACTTGTAGACGGCCTGGCCGTCCTGGTGGACGAAGTGCATCTTGTTGGCGACGGTTTCGGCGGTGGAGGGGTGGAGGCTGCCGCCTCCGGGCATGTTGAGGGAGGGAGCTCCGGAGCCGTCGATCTCGTGGTAGTAGTCGACCAGGCCGACCTCTCCGGGCTCACAGGGTTCGAGGAGGACGGCACCGGCTCCGTCGCCGAAGATGACGCAGGTGGTGCGATCGGTGTAGTCGATCACGGAGCTCATGACGTCGGCACCGATGACGAGGACCTTCTTGTGGGCTCCAGATTCGACGAGTTTGGCTCCGACCTGGAGGGCGTAGGGGAAGCCGGAACAGGCGGCGGAGAGGTCGAAGCCCCAGGCTCCCTTGGCTCCGAGCTTGTCCTGGACCAGGCAGGCGGTGGAGGGGAAGAACATGTCGGGGGTGACGGTGGCGACGATGATGACTTCGACTTCGGAGGCGTCGATGCCGCGTTTCGCGAGGCAGATGCGGGCGGCTTCGAGGGCGAGATCGCTGGTGGCGACGCCCTTTTCGACGATGTGGCGTTCGCGGATGCCGGTGCGCTCCATGATCCACTGATCGTTCGTTGCGACCATCTTTTCGAGATCGGCGTTCGTGAGGAGTTTGGGTGGGACATAGGTTCCAATGGAACTGATTTTGGCTCGGACGGGCACCCTGGGCTTCAACGTCAACTTCAAAGTCATCACCTCACAAACAAACCTGACTAGAATACAAAACTATTACAAATGAATCCTGATTCATTGTAATTGGTGGGAACCATGGCGCGGGCTATGCGGGTTCGGGGCTGGGCTGGGTGTGTCCGCTGGTGGCTGCGCCGGCGTCATGGGCGAGGCCGAGGGCGTCGATGACGGGGCCGAGGGAGAGGACGGCGACGGCGAGGAAGGCGAGGTGGAAGTCCGCCAGGAGGGGGCTGGAGGGGGAGTGGCCGTGGAGGTGGGCGGCGGCGCGGAGGGTGAGGGCTCCGACGGCGACTCCGAGGCCGAGGGATAGCTGCATGACGGCGGAGAGGAAGCCGTTGGCGCGGCTCATGCGCTCGGAGGGGATCTCGGTGTAGGCGAGGGTGGTGAGGGCGGTGAACTGCATGGAGCGGGTGGCTCCGTGGAAGAAGAGGATGGTGGCGATGAGGACGGGTGGGGTGGTGGGGTTGAGGAGGGCGCAGAGGGCGAAGGACAGGGTCGTGAGGAGCCCATTGACGATGAGGATGCGGCGGAAGCCGAAGCGGCGAAGGATCTGGATGACGGCGGACTTCATGGTGAAGTCTCCACCGAAGAGCGCGAGGAGGTAGAGGCCGGAGTGGAAGGCGCTGAGGCCGAAGGAGATCTGGAACATCAGCGGGAGGAGGAAGGGAAGGACGGAGACGGCGATGCGGAAGAGACTTGCTCCGTAGACGGACAGGGAGAAGCTCTTGAGGCGCATGGACTGGAGGTCGATGAAGGAGTGGGGAGAGTGGCGGGCGGCGAGGAGGGCGGCGGCTCCGCTGAGCAGGCTGAAGGCGAGCATGGAGGCAGGGAGGTGCCAGTGGCCGGCGTCTCCTCCGAGCTTTTCGAGCGCGACGACGAAGGTGGTGGAGGCGATGCCGGCGGGGAGGAAGGTGAGCCAGTCGAAGGGGTGGTGGTCTTCGAGGGGGGTGCGGGTGTTCTCGATCCAGAGGAGGGTGAGGACGAAGGCGGCGAGGCCGAGGGGGAGATTGAGCAGGAAGATCCAGTGCCAGGAGGCGTAGGTCGTGATGAAGCCGCCGATGGGTGGTCCGATGACGAAGGCGGCGAGGCCGGGCCAGGAGATGTAGGCGATGGCGCGGGTGAGGTCGGCTTTGGGCGTGGCGCGGAGGACGATGAGGCGGCCGACCGGGACCATCATGGCTCCGCCCATGCCCTGGAGGATGCGGGTGAGGGTGAACTGGGTGAGGGTGTGGGAGGCGGCGCAGAGGAGGGAGGCGAGGGTGAAGACGGCGATGGCGGAGGCGAAGACGGTGCGGGCTCCGAAACGGTCCGCGACCCAGCCCGAGACAGGGATGAAGACAGCCAGGGTGAGGAGATAGGCGGTCATGCCGATGTTCAGGTTGACGGCTCCGACGTGGAAGCTTCGGGCCATCTGGGGGAGGGCGGTGGCGATGATGGTGCCGTCGAGGTTCTCCATGAAGAACGCGCTGGCGATGAGGGTGGTGACGAAGAACGGCGATCGGGGCTGGGACATCTCTCTTAGTTTACGGGATTTGCGGGGTATCGATCCGTTGTGCGGCCATGAGGAGGTAGTCCATGGGGCCGGGGGAGAGGCCTTGCTGGCGGGCGATGGTGGCTAGCTGGGCGTAGTGACAGATGCCGTGGAGCAGGGCGTGCTGGAAGATGACGCGGCAGGGAGCGGCGAGGCGTCCGGCGGTGAGGGTGTTGAACTCGAGCTTGCGGTCCCACTGGAAGGTCTGGTCGGACAGGAGAACGCTCAGAATCTGGTGGGCTCGATCGTGAGTTTGGAAGATCTCCAGGGCGGTGGAGAAGGGGATGGCGGAATAGTCGGTTGGGGGCGTGTCGGTGAGGCGTTCGGCGTAGCGTAGCTCCGCGGCTACGATGTGCTGGAGGAGCTGGCCGACGGTGCCGCTGCGGTAGATGTCGCACGGTGCGGCGAGGAATTCGGGGTGATCGGAGAGAAGAGCGTGCCAGCGTTGCGCGGTGGCGTGATTCCACGCGAGGAGTTCTTTGCCGGTGAGGGCGGGATCGTTCATGATCTGCTCCCGTAGTGGTGATGTGGGAGAGGCGGAGGCGGACCGCGCTCCGCCTCTCCCTTTCGTGTGTTGCTTGGGTTATGCCTTGACGACGTTGCCGTCGACTACCTTGACGGGATCGAGGAAGGGCATGGACTTGCGGAGGTCGGCGCCTACCTGTTCGATCTGGTGAGCGGCCTCTTGCTTGCGGATGCGGGCGAACTCGTGGCGGCCGGTCTCGTTCTCTTCGATGAACTTCTTGGCGAAGGTTCCGTCCTGGATGTCGTTGAGGAGCGACTTCATAGCCTTCTTGACGTCGGGGGTGACGATGCGGGGGCCGGCGACGTAGTCTCCCCACTCGGCGGTGTCGGAGATGGAGTGGCGCATGTACTCGAGACCGCCGCGGTACATGAGGTCGACGATGAG
>JAMFSC010000007.1 GCA_026225095.1 bacterium | reverse complement strand
GCCAGGACCGACCAAGCCCTCGACCAAGCCATTACACAAGCCCTTCAGCAAATCTCCCCAGAAAACGCACAAGCTTGGTTCAGACTCACCCTCAACTGGGTACAGCTATCATGAAATTGCTCTAGCTGTGGAGTAGCCACAACGTTTGTCATTCTGAGCCTGGCGAACAACCCCGTATTTCGTTTCGCTTTTCGGAGCCCATTCCTCAGCACCGATTACTCATCCGCCCTGGCACCTTTGCTTTCATCTCTGAAGGAAATGTGCGTCCGGCCCAGCCGGTCCATCCCCCAACACCACCAGAAACTGCTTTACCTGCCGCCGTTCCCTCTCCACCGCCTCCGCTTGCTGCTTCACCAACGCCTCATGCCGCGCAAACTCAACCTTAGCCTTGTCTGAACTCCCCGCACGGCCATACAACACTCCCAACCGGTAATGCGCCTCCGCCAGCGAAGCATCGGCCTGGATCGCCTGCTCAAACTCCACCTGCGCCCCTGCATCGTCCCGCCTCGCCAAAGCCAGGATTCCAAGTTGCAGATACCCGTCGGCAAGCCGGGGATTCAACGCCACCGCCTTCTGCAGCAACTCCACCGCGCGCCCCCGGTCACCAGCAACCCCACCCTTCAACAACATCATCGCTTCGTAGTAATTCGCGGTCGGATCTTCGGGCCGCATCCCGACAAAACGCCTCAGCTTCTCACTCACGCAAGCCGCAGGCGAAGGCGACCCGAGCCCTACCTTACCCAGAAAAAGGTAAGCCTCGCGATTCGCGGGATCGAGATCGGACGCCTCGCATAAACGCTCCGCCGCCTCATCGTACTTCGCCCCGCCAAACAAAGCCGCCCCCCAACCCGTCTTCAGCCGCTGCGATTCCGGGTGCAGCCGAGCTCCCTTGGAAAACACCTCCACAGCCTGCCAGATCGCCCGATGCAGCAGCAACTCCGACCCCCACGCAAAGTAATTCCCTTCGCTCGGCTCCAGCATCGCCGCCCGTTCGTCCTCCCGCGCCGCAGCCAACGGATCGCCCAGCCGCTCATCCAGCTCCCCAGCCAGCTCGTGGTACGCCGCTCGATCCTCCTTCGCAAGCGCACCCATAACATGCTGCCGCGCCCTCCCAAAATCTCCCTCACCCCTGCACGCCAGGGCCGCGGAATATTCATCGGCGGCCAATCCACCGTGCAGCCGGGATGCTTTCTCCAGGAAGACGGAGGCGTCTTTGTACCGCGCTCTCTGGAGATAGAAATCCCCCAACGCCCGGTTGGCCGCGTAGCTCTCCGGCTGAGCCCTGACTGCCTCGCGCAACCCAACTTCCCGTGCGCCCTCCTCGCCCTTGACACCCAGGCTCCCCGCCGAAGCTGAGCTCCTCAGCGCTGCCGTCTGTCGCGCCATATCTTCACTCGTACGCAACGTCGCATCCGAGCCATGGCCTCCGACTGCAGTCCAGTCAGTGATCCCCGCCACGGCAAAGTCAGGCTCATCGGCAAAATCCATCTCCGTCTGTGCCCCGGCAGGCGCCTTCACCACGATCCGCAGCCCTGCCCCCGGTTCCACGACCGCTAGTTCCCCATGCCGGTGATCGGTTGTATCCGCGCTCAGGTTATAGCGAGCCCGCCGCCGCGTGTTCAATTTGAAGACGCCCGAGCCATCTGTCTTACCGCTTAGGTCCTTCGCTGACGGTTCACGCAGCTTCACCTCGGCATCTGTTACCGGCTTGCCGTCCACACCCACCACCTCACCCGTCAGCAGGATCATTGTGTCGGTCTGCCCGGCCAGAGGAGCGCTCTTGATCGGAATCACGACCGCGAGGACGAGCATGGGCAGCATGGCACAGCGCCGATACCTAACGGCTTCGTGCGTGGTCCATCGTGCTCCCAGAGCTGCCGACAATCTACTCATCGACCACATGGTACTGCATTCAGCGATCGCTTGATCGGTGCGGATATACGTACAAGCAAGGCGTCTCTTCGAAAGCCTCTACTGAGGCCGGAGCGTGCACCTGATGAACTCGACACCCAATATCTTGAGCGGATTGCCTGTTGGTATTTGGTATAGAGTTGGGTGCCCCACCTTCGCGACACGTCTCATCATCGCTAAGGTGGGCCGGAGCGCCACGGCATCCAACCTACATCCCTACACCTTCAGCGAATCGGTCTAGAGTCTAAAAAACAACATGATCAGGCGCGTCAAACGGCCAGACGAATGCCCCAGCGAGGCTCATATCTGCTATTCAGTGTTACCGTGTACATCGAAGAAAAAGTCTTCTTCCCGCTGTTCCCGAGGAAAGCCCCTTGTGCCGTTGGCTCGCCGGACTGCTTTTCGTCACACCCTGTCTCTATGCCCAGACTTCCACCCGTCATGTCCCGTAGTGATCATTTTTGCGCCGTCATCCTGAACGTAGTGAACGACCCTATATTATCTTTTGCGATCGCTTCTTTCCCGTCGAGGCTGGCACGCGCTGTACCGATAAAGACTTGCTCCAACAATACCCTCAGCAGAAAGCCGAGAACTCACATGACCCGTAAAGCCTTCCTCCTCTGGCCCATCCGCCTCCTGCTCCTAGCGCTCGTCTCTGTCGGCTCCGCCTTTGCTCAGGCGGACTTAAACGGTTACTGGGACCTCCAGCTTCCCAGCCCCGATGGGAACATCCGCCACACCTACTTCCAGCTAAGCGTCAGTGGAGAGACCGTCACCGGCAAGCTCTTCGGACGTGTCCCCGGCGGGACTCCATTGAACGGCACCTACATCGCGGGCCACCTTCACTACGCCACTGTCCCCCCGCCCGCCGCCCCCGGTTCGCCCATAGGCACCGGTTCGACCGCCGCACCCATGCCTTACGACGGAACCTACACCGACGGCAAACTAAACCTCGAATGGCACCGCTACGAAGGCCAGATCGTCAAAGGCACAGCCGTCCGCTCCACCGAAGCCGCCGCCAAACCGCCCGCCCCGCTTCCTCTGCCGCCCCTCCATGATCTGGCCGATAACGGCCTGGTTCGCACGCCCCCTATGGGTTGGAATAGCTGGAACAAGTTCGCCGGCCGCATTACAGCCGACGACGTCCGCACCATGGCCGACGCCATGATCTCCAGCGGCATGAACAAGGTCGGCTATACCTATATCAACATCGACGACACCTGGGAGGCAGGCCGCGACGCCCAGGGCAACATCCTCACCAATAAGAAGTTCCCCGACATGAAGGGCCTCGCCGACTACGTCCACTCCAAGGGCCTCAAGATCGGTATCTACTCCTCCCCCGGCCCACTCACCTGCGCCGGATACACCGGGAGTTTCGGCCACGAGGTACAGGACGCCAAGACCTATGCCGCCTGGGGCATCGACTACCTCAAGTACGACCTCTGCGGCGACCGCGCCATCTACGAGATCACTCAACCTAACCAGCAGGGCATCTACCAGATGATGGGCGAAGCCCTTGCCCACGCCGGACGCCCCATCGTCTACAGCCTCTGTCAATACGGTCTCACCGACGTCTGGACCTGGGGCACAAAGGTTGGCGGCAATCTCTGGCGCACCACCGGAGACATCCGCGACACCTGGGACTCCATGGACAAGATCGGCTTCAGCCAGATCGCCATCTCGTCCTACACCCACCCCGGCCACTGGAACGACCCAGACATGCTCGAGATCGGCAACGGTGGCATGAACGCCGACGAGTACCGCACCCACATGAGCCTCTGGTCCATGCTCGCCGCCCCGCTCATCGCAGGCAACGACATCCGCACCATGACCGACGAGACCAGGTCCATCCTGATGAACGCGGAAGTCATCGCCATCGACCAGGATCCCGCGGCAAAGCCCGTCCAGTCCCTCTCGAGGGTGGGTGACGTTGAAACCCTGACCCGCGTCATGGCCGACGGCTCCCTCATCGTCGGCATCTACAACCGCGGCTCCGCGCCCACCCCCGCCTCCCTTTCCTGGAGCAGTTTGCCCGCCGGTTATTCCGGAAAAAGGGCGGTCCGTGATCTCTGGAAGCATGAATCCGTAGCGATCAACGGCGGTCAATATAACGAGACCGTTCCAGCCCACGGTGTCCAGCTTCTCAAGATTGCAGCCCAGTAACCCACAAGGAGGAGAGGCTGATGAAGCTAATCGGCATCCTCATAACCCTCCTCCTCACATCCAATGTGGAGACTGCCTTCGCGTAGTCCCCACCCCACCCCATCCCGATCCCGACCCAGACGGCCGCGCAACGCCCTCGAGCGCGCCGTCGCGGAAATTGGCGCTCCCGTCCCCGAATCTAGTTCTGGTGCAAAGAGCACAGCTTTGGGGTAGATTGGTATTTTCAGAGAACTGAGGACCTGAGTGGGTAAGCTGCGCAGGATCGAGGAATTGTTGCGGGACGTCACTTCGACCGTGAAGTGATCATCCTGTGTGTGCGCTGGTAGTTGCGGTACAGGCTCAG
>JAMFSC010000052.1 GCA_026225095.1 bacterium | reverse complement strand
TATTCAGCCAGCGACATCCCCAAGCCCCCAAACGCGCGAAGCAGGCGAAGGTTCCTATCGATGTATCGGTGGAATCCACCTCGGCTCAACGCCCTGATAGTCTTCGCCTGCTCTTGATTGGGTTGTATGGTTTGTCTGGAATTACAGGCAAATCACCCGATAAATTCTCAGAAAACTCTTGACGGTGTAATCATTATTGATTACATTAGAGACATGAAGAGTTCTGAACTAAAGCGCTGGTTGGAGAAGCAGGGAGCGACCTTCACACCCGGCAAGGGCTCGCATCTTCACGTAGAACTCAACGGCAAGTTTTCCGTCCTGCCGATGCACGGCAAAGACCTCGGCAACCTCGCCAACGCAATCAAGAAACAACTCGGAGTCAAATAGGAGGCCTATGCTCTATCCCGTTAAACTCACCCTTCAAGACGTTGGCAACTACGCCGTCAAGTTCCCGGACATCCCCGAGGCCCTAACCCTCGGAGACACCGAGGATGAGGCTCTGCGTCACGCCGTAGATGCCCTGGAGACCGCGCTCGACTTCTACTTCGACCACGGACGGCCCGTTCCTCTCCCATCTCCTGTGAAGCGCGGCCAGCGGCTTGTGGAACTTCCCGCGAGTGTTTCCGCGAAGGTTCTCCTCCACAACGAACTCATCGCGCAGGATGTGCGGCCAGCAGAACTCGCACGGCGGTTGTCGATCCCACGCCAGAACGTCTCTCGTCTTCTCGATCCGCGTCATTCGACCAAGATCGACAACATTGCCGATGCGTTGAAGGTTTTGGGGAAAACCCTTGAGATTCGGGCGGTCTAGTCACTGCGTATCCCTTGGTGGCAAATTGGAGCGCTATCCCCACAGCGCAAACCAGAGTCTCGCTTCGCAGTACATTTTTATACTTGAGAACTCGCCTATGGCCTTGACGTGACAACCGGGAAAGCTGAGTTCGATCATTCGTGGATCCTACGCCTCCGTGCTACCCGAGCCGAGGTCGCGCAGGGAAGTCAACACAGTCGTGCTGACTAAAGGCCGCTTTCGCTTCTGATTCTTGGTCCGGACCGTGGGAAGGGAAAAAGCTCCCTTCCCACATACATTCTGAGCATGAACATACTTGTTGAATCGAATTCCATTCCTGTTTCACAGTCCGCTCTCGGTCCATTTAGCAAGATCCTCAGTTCGCCATCATACTCCGCGTCAAACCGACAGCGCTTTTGAATCGTTCATATTGTGACCCCTCTCAATACTTCAACGTTGCGGGCCTACTGGAATAACGGGGCGAGCAGGTAACTTTCCAATCGTCGACGAAGGTTGAGCGGCCCGGTTCACCGCGAAGCCAGCTCCGACAGCCGCCGCCACCACGAACAGCCGTTTCAGTATCTTGTGATCGTGCGTCCGTACTGTCGTTGGTGCCTGCGAAAATGCAGGAGTTGCCGCGAGGATGAGTACGAATGCGATGCTCTTCATGCTGATAGTCTCCCTTTGATGATCTTTCTGCCACGCTTCCATCACGCCGTTACCCCGCCAAGATCTATCGACACAAGGTCCGCCAAGAGAGGCTGCATTGTTCCGTCCCGAAAGATCCTGTCAATGAGCGCATCGCCTTCCGCTTCTGTGCCGTCCCACCCTCGTGGCCAGGTGTTCTCGGCAATCAGAAACCGGATCCGCGCCTCCTCCTCGGCGTCGATCAGACACACCGTTGGCCGCTTGTCCCTGATAGCCACCGCGTTGATCTCGTTCTGAATCCCCAGCACAACATCAAGGCCACGCAAGCGAGCTTCCATCGTGAGTGGCCCAACCCGCTGCGGATTAAGAGCCGCCTTCCCGTCCTTCCGGAGTTCGACAGCCACCTTCCGAAGGCGATTCGAGTGATTGAAACTTAGGTCCTTATAGAGTGGCTTCAGTCTCGTTAGCGGAGCCAGGTAAGACCATGACGGCTGGCGAATCACCGCCTGGAGAGCATTGTCCTTACTCGCGAGCGGGCAACCCACACACCCAGTTCTCGCATTGACCTCCTCGGCATCGCTCCCGCCATAGGCTATTGCGATATCAAGCGTTGGGAATCCAAGGTCGGGACAATGAGCGGTGAGCCATGCCCAGACGTGACATGTTCTCCAATGAAGGATAGGTGCGAGCGTATCCGCCACGGCTTCGGGCGTAGCCTCCTGGAACCATCCTTGCCCACATTCCGCGCCGTCTCGGCTGCAGCTCATCACGATCCGGGCGTCCCGCTGGGCGCTTTCACCCAACCGGACTCCCGTAATCATCAGGATCTTCTCACCCACGCGCTCACGCAGCTCCTTCAGCGCCAGCATCATCGGCTCGATCTTGATCTGAGACGTACACCAGCGAAACCGGTTCTTTGGCGGCGGTACGCCCCGGCCGAGAATGTAAACCATAAACCGATCATCCATCTCGGGAAGAACGATCCGGACGTCAATGTCCCTCGCCCTCAGCTCCTCCATCACCTTCATCGCCGCCACTTGGAGCGGCGTGATCTCCATCCGCGTATCCGCATAGAGCACCGTCAGGGAGAGCGGGGCCGGGATCTGACCCGTCTCAATCAAGTGGGCCACAATGGTCACCGTTGCCGATGAGTCCTTGCCGCCACTGTACGCAATCGCCCAGTGGCGATGGCTCTGCGCATAGGTGAGCAATGAGGCTTTCGTCTGCTCGATTGCTTCGCCCAGCGTCGACCTCATCTCACCGAAGAATGAATTCTGCCTTATCAATCCGTGCCTCCAAACATCGCGAACATGCTCCCTTGATCCAGAGCCGGCACAACTCGCACCGCCTCGAATAACTCCTCTTCCACCTCGTCCGGCGGATTCTCTGTCAGCTCATCGAGCCTCGCGTACACCTCATCCGTGTCGAAGTCTGCGCACGCGTCGATCTCCCGAAGCATCCAGGTCATCTCGTGGTCGGCATTCAGCCACAGCACGTCACAGCAGTGCGCGAAGCTCAGCAGATACCCTTCACGGTCCATGTGCGGGTCTGGCGTCTCTCGCGCTATCCACGCCCGCGCCATGATTGCCTCATCGCTCATCTCCGTCGCGGCTGTCTTGGCCTCGTCAAAGGCGGTGCGGATCATGCGGAGGTAGAACTGCTGCACGGGCGAATAGCTGATCTCCGGCCTAGCCGCCTGCCACTTGCTGGTGTTCATTCCCGCCACTATGCCGCCACCCTTCTAAACTCGCCATGCATCGCTTCCTCTCGCTGCGTCCGCCAGGTCTCGGCCTCTTCGACCGTGGCAAACATCCGGCTCTGGCGTTTACCATTCACGCAGATCCGAACCTCGAAGCGATTGCCCTGTTGCCGAATGCCTTTCTTCCCGAGCCGGTTGTCACGCCTCACCGGGTGATTGAAGGCATTTTGTTGGTGGTCGGCACGTCGAAGGTTCGCCTTCCGCATATTGAGCGTGTCGCCGTCCCGATGGTCAACGATGATGCCGCCGTAGCAACCCTTCAGGACGTTGTGCATCCCAACGTGCGCCACACCGAAGCTCTCGAACGAGCGGACAGCGCGGCGTGCGTAGTAGCTCCGCGTACCCTCGTCCCACTTGGCTTGCCAGTTCCACTGCATGAGGAACTCGTAGTCCTCTACGTCAACCGTCGCTTTCTGGCCCTGCGTGAGCGGGATATAGCGAATCGTTGCGTCGAGGGGCTGACGGATTCGCCTCCGCACAACTCTGAGTTTTCTCGTCGCGTATACCACCATCACGCCCTCGCTTCCACTTGCCCGTATGCCAGCTTCGCCCACACCGGAGCCGCTCGATTGAATTCTTCCGGCCGCCGTTCCGCCACGCTTTGCCAGTAGCCTCGCGCATCCTCGCCGGGGTCATCGCCTTCCGGCATCGCCTCGCCTGGAGGTCCATCCCGGACCAAGCGCATCCCCACGGTGGACTCAGGGCGTGCCTTGGTAGCCATCGGCTTTCCGTATTGATCTACCGGGCCATTCGCATACGTCGAGACGCTCTGGAGCCACTTGCGCGGTCTGTCGGAGTGCTGCACGGTGGATCTGGCACGGTTATCGAGCATCTCCCGGAACTGGAGGACCGTGAGCGACGGCATCGCCTTCAGGAGTTCGCGAAGGTGCTTGTCCTCCGATCTGTCCCACGGAGCCTGAACGCCTGGTCGTACGTGCTCGCTCCAGTGCCGGTCGACCTCGGCGCGAAACTCGGCGAGCGATCGAACGGGCGGCGCGGCGTCAGCAGCGCAAGAGTTCTTGTCTTTTGTTTCTGTACTTGTTCCTGTTCCTGTTATTGTGTCGGCTCGGCGTGACGGTGACTGCACGGTGACCGTACGGCCACCGCTCGATGAGCGTGAAGCCGTCGTACGCTTAGCGGACGCCGACCGTGACTCGAAGATACGTTTTGCCTCCGCCCACTCAGCCTTTACGACCTCGTTGACGAGCCGCCCATCGACTTCGATGAACCGCTTCAGGATGCGCGGCCCGAACTCCTTCCACTCATCCTCACGCAGTCCGGAGAGCACCTGTAGCTCCTCGTTATCGAGCGGTAGCGTGCAGTCTGATGTCTGCCAAGCCTCCGCAAGCAGGTAGAGGTATCCGGAGCGAGCCGCCGCCCGCATCGCCTGGACGTGTGCGCTACCCCGCCAGCGATCGATATGGAAGGGCATCCACTGCTGCCATCTCTCAGCCATTGAGCGCACTTCCCATCTCTACGAGCGGTAGAACGTCGAACAGGGTAGGTACATCCCGCCGCGCCTCAGTCTCACGCAGGTAGCGAACACCATCCCGGAAATAGTCAGGATTCAATTCAGAGGCCTTCCCCTTGCGTCCAAGCTTGAGGGCGCGGAGCGGAACCGTCATCAGTCCGCCGAACGGATCAAATACCGTCTCGCCTTCGTTGGTGTAGCGCCGGATGATCCGGTCGACGATATCGAACTGGAGCGGGCATATGTGATTGGTCAGCCCACGCTGCACCTGGGAGCCATTCAGCGTCAGCATCCGGTTCACATCGTGCCAGACGTCCTCATGGTGGGACGCAGGCGCGAGACTCATAAACGTCGCAGGCAGCACCCCGCGGCTATCGAGCGCCTCGCCTAGGGCGATGTGCTCTTCGTGGTCGTAGACGTCCTGAAGACTCGACGCCTGGAAAGCTCTTCCGATCTGATCCGGCTTCATGACCGAGAAGTCTTCGATGGAGAGCGAGCGGTTGCCGCTTGAACGTACGCGTACGTCCAACCACACCTTTTCTCTCGGTGGTGGCCGTGGTGGACTTGTTGGATGAGCGAAGCGATTGTTGTTGGGCGTCGTCGGCGGAGCCGTGTTGAGGCGGAGCGGTTGGTGTTGGAG
>JAMFSC010000051.1 GCA_026225095.1 bacterium | reverse complement strand
GAATCTTCTCCCCCGGCCTGCTCGACGATGTGGACTCGGTCTATATCCAGATCGCCCGCGAGATGCTCGCCCGCCACGACTTCGTCACCCCCACCATCGACGGCATCCGGTTCTTCGACAAGCCACCCCTGATGTACTGGATGGCCGCGGCCTCGATGCGCGTCTTCGGCATCCACGACTGGGCAGCCCGCCTCCCGCTGGCCGTCGGAACCCTCGCGCTCTTCCTGACCGCCTACGCCTTGGGAAACCGCCTCTTCGGCTCCGTCTCCCCGCGTTCGAACCCAGACCGCGCCGGCCTCTACGCTGCCCTCGCCCTCGCCACCAGCATCGGCCCGTATCTCTACACCCGCTTCTACATCCCCGACATCCTCATCGCGCTCTGGATGACCCTCGCCGTCCACCTGACGCTGCTCGCGACCGAGCGCCTCCGCTCCGGCCAGCCAGCCCTCGCGCCCTGCCTCGCCTTCGCCGCCGTGCTCGCCGCCAATCTCCTGACCAAGGGCCTCATCGGCCTGGTCTTCCCGCTCGGCTTCGTCCTTCTCTACCTCGCTCTCACCCGCCAACTCCGCCTCCTCATCAGACTTCACCTCATCCCGAGCACCGCCCTCTTCCTGGCCCTGGCCGCCCCGTGGCATCTCCTGGCCGCCCGCCGCAATCCGGCGATCGACCTTCCGGCGGGCCTCGGACTTCCCGCGAAGGCGGGCTGGGCCTGGTTCTACCTCTATAACGAACACATCGCCCGCTTCCTCTCCAAACGTATCCCTCACGACTACGGCCTCACCCCCATCTGGCTCTTCTGGCTGTACCTGATCATCTGGGCCATGCCCTACGCCGCCTTCCTCCCCGGAGCACTCTTCTCGCAGCGAAAGGCCCTCCGCACCAAGGCCCACACCCGAGCCCACGAGGCCGCCACCTCCCTCCTGCTCTGGGCCGCCCTCGTCCTTGGCTTCTTTTCTATCTCCAATCGCCAGGAGTACTACTCGCTTCCCGCGCTGCCCGCGCTCGCCCTGCTGTCCGCCGGTCTGCTCGCCCGCGCCGATCGCCGCTATACCCCCTCGGCCCCTGACCGGGACGAAGACACGCTCGCGCGCCGCAGTGCGCTGCTCTGGACCACCCGCCTCCTGCTTCCCGTCACCATCCTGATCGCCGCGATCTGTGCCTTCTTTGCAGTCACCGCACCCACCCCAGGCCCGAACGCCGACCTCTCCGCGCTTCTCGCCAGCAATCCGCAGATGTACAACCTCTCGCTGGGCCATCTCTTCGACCTGACGGGCAAGGCCATGGGTCTCTTCCGAGGACCTCTGGCCGCCGTGGCCATCGGCATGATCGCCACCGGCCCCGTAAGCTTCTTCCTTCGGCGCACAGGACGCACCTACGCCGCCACGCTCAGCATCGCCGCGGGGATGACCGTTACCCTGCTCGCCGCCCACCAGGGTCTTGTGCGCTTCAACCCGATCCTGGGGTCAAAGGGCCTCGCCCTTGCCATCAACCGAGTCCGCAAGCCCGAGGATCTCATCCTCCTCGATGGGGAACTCACCTCCGGATCCACCCTGCTCTTCTACACTGGCCAGCAGGTGCATCTCGTCAACGGTCGTGTCAATGGGCCATGGTTTGGCTCCTTCTGGCCCGATGCCCCGCCGATCTTCGAGACCGATGCCACTCTCCACGCGCTCTGGGCCGGCAAACGGCGTCTCTTCCTCCTCACCGACTCCCCCAGGCGCGCCGCCGATCTTGCCCTTTATGGCCCTGTCCGCAACCTGGCCTCCGCCGGTGGCAAGACCATCCTCACCAACCAATAAGAATCCAGCAGGAAACCCATCAAGACCGCATAAAGAAAATCCCAGCCTCCCCCCGATGCCTCCCTCACGGATCCGGTTCTCTACTGGACGTAACGCGACGACCTGATCGCCGCGACGAGGTTATCGAGCCATGAGATCCACCCTACCCACCCATCTTCAGAGACTGACGATGGCATTCGCGCTCAGCGCGCCGATTCTTTTCTCCGCGCCAGCTCACGCCCAGTCCACCTTCGGCAGCATCCGTGGCACCGCCACCGACACCACCGGAGCCGCCATCCCGGACGCCACCCTTACCCTCCACAGCGTCGACGCCAACACCGACACACCCGCCAGCAGTGACCCGACCGGCGCGTTCCTCTTCGAGAACATCAAGCCCGGCCAGTACACCCTTCGCGCGAGTCACCCCGGCTTCGCTTCCGCAAACATCTCCGCCATCGATCTCGCGGCACGCCAGGACCTCCGCATCCCGGTCTCCCTCAACGTAGCCTCCGACACCACGACCGTCGAGGTTATCTCCAACTCCTCTCAGGTCAACACCGAAGACGCCTCCATCGGCGACTCGAAAGACAACGCGCTCATTACCCAGCTTCCACTCAACAATCGCGCCACCACCACCAGTCCGCTCGGCGCGCTCAGTCTCTCGGGAAACGTCCAGCAGGATAGCCAGGGACAGATCGCCATCGGCGGCGCCAGCTCCTCGATGGTCAACTTCTCCGTCGATGGCATCTCCACCGCCAACGTCCGTTCGAACGGCGCGCTGCAGGACGCCTACCCCTCGCAGGAGGGCATCGCCGCCGTCAAGGTCACCGCCTTCAACAACAGCGCCGAGTTCTCGCAGGTCGGCGACGTCACCTTCACCACCAAGAGCGGCGGCAACCAGTACCACGGCAGCCTGTTCGAGTACTTCCAGAACTCCGCCCTCGACGCCAGCCCCTACGGTTTCAGCGGCAAGGCCCCCAAGAACTTCAACACGTTCGGCGGATCGTTTTCAGGTCCCGTTACTATCCCGCACCTCTACGACGGCAAGAACCGCACCTTCTTCTTTGCCGATTACGAGGGCAACCGCCGCACCCTCTCGGTAGCGCAGCAGTTCTTCGTCCCAACGGCGGCCGAGCGCAGTGGCGATCTCAGCGCCATGCAGGGCCCGGTTATTCCCGCCGCAAGCATCAATCCGACGGCCGCCGCACTGCTGCAGTACTATCCACTCCCCAACGTCGACGGCAACGCCGGATACAACTACGAGAACTTCCAGTCCACGCCAGCGCGCACGGATGGAGCCGATCTTCGCGTGGACCAGACGATCAACTCCAAACAGTCGGTCTACGCCCGCTTCAGCCGCAAGAACATCACTGCCGACTACGCCAACCCGCTCCTCCCCAACGACTCCGACAGCATCCACAACCGCAGCTTTCTCGTCTCGCACACCTTCACCATCACGCCCCGTCTGCTCAACGAGTTCCGCTTCGGCTTCACCAACGTCACGACCAGCGTGGGCTTCCCCATCGAGGGAGCCACCGCTCTCCAGCAACTCGGCCTCACGGGCGTCGACCTGAGCCAGCATCCGCTGACCCACGCCTTCCCCACCTTCAACTTCAACGCCGGAACCAACTTCACCCCCGTCGGCCGCGACAAGACCGGAGTCACGCAGTCGAAGACCATGCAGTTCAGCGATAACCTCACCTTCACCGTCGGCAAACATACCCTGAAGGGCGGGGTAGACTATCGCCGCGTGCGCTACTTCGACATCGAGACCTTCCAGCCCTCCGACGACTTCGGCTCCTTCACCTTCCAGCCCAACTTCACGGGCAACGCCTTCGGAGACTTCCTTGAGGGTCTCCCCACCACCGTCTTCTTCGCAGTGTCGAGCCCCGACGTCGCCGGCAAAGGTTCGCAGTACAGCTTCTTTGCCCAGGATGAGTGGCAGCTCAACAGCCGCCTCACGGTGAGCTACGGCATGCGCTACCAGGTCCTGCCCGCCTTCGCCGAAGACGGCGGAGACCTCGCCAATTTCGACCAGGCCACCAACTCCGTCATCGTTCCGGATAGCCTCGCCGCAACTCTCACCGCGCAGAACCTCACCGGCTCGAACCTCGCGTTCCAGCAGTCGTTCAACGCCTGCAATCTCGCCTACGGGCAGCTTCCCTGCTCGAAGTATGTGACCGCCAGCCAGGCCGGTCTGCCCCAGGGTCTGCGCCATACCTACAAAGGTGACTTCCAACCCCGCATCTCCCTCGCATATCGCCCGTTCAACGACACCAAGACTGTAATCCGCGGAGGCTTCGGCATCTACACCATGACCAACCTCGGACCACTGTCGTTCAACAACAGCGGCAACCCGACGTCGAACCTCCACACCTACTCGAACTCGCTCAACGCGCAGGGCCAGCCCATCATCCAGTTCCCAAACACCGCACCCGCCACGGTCGGTGTCCAGTACGGAGGAGGAAACCTCGATCAGGGCGTCGACCCGCACTACCGCGATCCCCAGTCCAACCAGTACAACGTCACCGTCGAGCGCCAGTTGACCAATAGCGACATGCTCCGCGTCAGCTTCGTCGGCATGCACACCTACCGGCTGAATATCACGGAGGACCTCAACCAGATCCACGCCAGCACCACTCCCTACAACTCGACCGTTGCCGGAACGTCGGGCGTCTACGTCGACAACCGCGCCCCGTACCAGAACTGGAACGAGCTCTACAGCACCTTCAACGCTGGCAAGGCGAACTACAAGGCACTGGAAATCGAGGGCTCGCATCGCCTCTCCCACAGTGTCTATCTGGACGCCAACTACACGCTGGCGACGAACAAGGCCGATAACCAGGGCGACGCGCCCAGCGGGTTCGCCGGAGAGGTCAACTACGGCATCCCGATCGCCGACAGATTCAACGTAGCCGAGGCCTACGGCAACGTCGAAGGCACCCGCCGCCAGCGCTTCCTGGCCACGGGCATCGTGCAGCTTCCCTTCGGACAAGGCCGCGCGCTGCTCAACAACGGAGGCATCGCAGGCCGTGTCCTCGGCGGTTGGGATCTGAACACCATCGCCCTCTTCGAGACAGGGCCCTGGCAGACACCAAGCATCAGCACCTCCGCCGACCAGTCCAACACCAACGTCCAGAACCGCGGCGCGCTCCTCCGGCCCGATGTCGTCTCAACCGACTTCGCCCGTGGACGCTCGCGCAGCCAGTACTTCAACCTGGCAGCCTTCCAAGCTACACCCGAGGGTGCCGGACGCTTCGGCAACGCCGGTGTGGGCATCCTCGAGGGCCCCGGCACCAAGACGGTCTCGCTCGGTGTAGCCAAGTCGTTCTTCATCACCGAACGGGCGAAGATCCGCTTCGAGAGCAGCTTCACGAACGTCTTCAACCACACTAACTTCGCCCCGCCGGCCACCCAGATCGATAACACCGGCTTCGGCGCACTGCAGACCGCGACCACGGCCGAAAACGCAGGAAACCGCACCGGCCAGTTTGCCCTTCGCTTCGACTTCTGAAGGCGAAGCGCACCTCGGTATCGAGCCCGGCCTGTCCGCCTCCTGCACAGCTTCATCGGGCCGGAGGCGGAACAGGGCACTGATCGTTTGTCATCACTTAGCCCCTTGATCGTCGTTCTGGGGCCCTTGGTTGTCTTTCGTACCCGCTGTCGATCGTCCGTAGCTCTTTTCGTCACTCCGTAGCAGGCCAGGTCATGGAGATAAACTTTCAACAAACCCCCCGTTCGATGAAGATAGAGGGATGCAATCTCTTTTCAACAGCTTTCCCAATAAGCTGAAGCGTCTGGTTTCGATCCTCGTGTTCCTCTCCATCTCCTATGGGCCCCACTCTCTCGGTGCCCAGGTCAATACCGGTGAGCTTCGACTGAAGGTCGCCGATACATCGGGCCTTGCCGTCCAGGCAGCGGTGACCCTATCGAGCGGCGGCGACCGCTTCCGAAGAACACTTACCACCGGCGTTCAGGGAACACTCGACATCAAGTCGTTGCCCTATGGCATCTACCTGCTTCAAGCGAACGCGCAGGGCTTCGCCCGCATCGCCAAGACCATCGAACTGAGATCCGCGCTGCCACTCGATGAGACCTTGACCCTGCGGGTCGCTCCGGTCGAATCGGTCGTTGAGGTCAACGAAGCCGCCACTCTCGTCGACCCGGCCACCCCCTCCTCCGTGATGCGGATCGGCGAACAACAGATTCAATCTCGCCTCTCCTCTCTGCCCGGACGCTCCATTCAAGACCTCGTCAACTCGCAACCCGGATGGCTCTACGAGGGAAACGCCGTTCTTCATCCCCGCGGCTCGGAATACCAGACCCAATTCGTCATCGATGGCATCCCCCTCACCGACAATCGCTCCCCCAGCTTCGGCCCGGAGATTGCAGCGGACGAGGTTGAGTCCATGTCCATCTACACCGCCGGTATTCCCGCCGAGTACGGCCGCAAGATGGGGGGCATCGTGGAACTCAACACACGACGCGAGACCCGACCAGGAGTTCACGGCCAGCTCACCCTGGGCGGCGGAAGCTACGACACCAGCCAGGCCTACTCCGAACTGCAGTACACCCTGGGAAAGAGCACGCTGGGAGTCACCGCCTCCGGTTCGCAGACCGACCACTATCTCAATCCTGTTGTCCCCCAGAACTTCACGAACCACGGCACCACCAGCGACTTCTCTCTACGCTTTGGCCGCGACCTGAGCCCATCCGACACGCTCAATCTGAGCGTCCGGCACGAGCTCTCGCACTTCCAGATCCCCAATGAGCTCGTGCAGCAGGACGCCGGACAACTCCAGACCGGCGCCAACTTCGAGACGATCGGCACCGTCCGCTATCAGCACATCCTCTCGCCCAACGCCCTGGTCTCACTCACCGGCATGGTGCGCGACAACGCCGACAAGCTGGACTCGAACGACAGCTCCACACCCATCATTGCCATGCAACGCAATGACCTCCGCGAAGGCTACTTCAAAGGCTCCTTCTCCCTCCATCACGGACGGCAGGAGTTCAAAGCCGGACTCGAGTCGGACGCAACCTTTCTACACGAAGACTTCAGCTATCACATCACCGACCCCGCACAGTTCGACGTCAACACGCCCCAGCACCTCGAATTCGTCGCACATCGTCCCGACCTCGAGCAATCGGCCTTTGTCGAAGACCAGGTGCGGCCCGGGAACTGGACCGTCTCTGCCGGAGTCCGATACGACCACTACCAGCTCCTGCTGAACCAGCACGCCTTCAGCCCACGGATCTCCATCGGCCGCTCTATCCCAAGACTGAACATGGTAGTGCATGCCTCCTACGACCGCGTCTTCCAAACTCCGTCTTCCGAGAACATCCTCATCTCAAGCTCGCCCGCGATCGATGCGCTCAGCCCGGACTTCCTTCGCCTGCCCGTGCGACCCTCTCGCGGCGACTACTACGAAGGAGGCGTGGCCGAGGGCTTCTCGCGCCACCTCATCCTCTCGGCCAATGCCTATCGACGCAACACGAAGAACTTCGCAGACGATGACCAACTCCTGAACACGGGCGTCAGCTATCCCATCTCCTTCGACCACACCATCATCTATGGCGCGGAAGCCAAGCTGGAACTCGCCGACCTCGGTCGGTTCAGCGGACTCGTGAGCTACTCCTATATGGTCGGTAATGTCTGGTTTCCAGTCACCGGCGGTCTCTTTCTCGGTGACGACGCCGATGCTGCAACGACTCAACTCTCCGGCCACTTCCCAAATTCACAGGATCAGCGCAACACGCTACGCACCCGTTTTCGGTACCAGGTTGTCCGGCATGTGTGGGTCGCATCCGGGGTCTCCTCGGGCTCCGGCCTTCCCTTCGCATTTCCGGGCACACAACAGGATGCTCTGGCCCAATACGGCCCTGCCGTTACCAATCGCATTAACTTCGACCGCAACCGCGTCGACCCTGCTCTCTCGATCAGTTCCTCGTTGGGTGTCGATGTCTACCACTGCCGCGATCGCAGAATCACCTTCCAGGTTGACGGCGACAACCTGAACAACCGTCTCAATGTGATCGATTTCGGAGGCCTCTTCTCGGGGAATGCGATTGGCCCCAGGCGCAGTTTTGCGCTTCGCCTAAACACCACTTTCTAAGAGCCTGTCACCAAACTAGCGATCGTGTTGGATTGAACGCGTCTATAGCGTAGAGGAATGAGCACGAAGCGTGATGGATTGCGAGACGATCCTTGGGAGCGGCTCAAGGATCTGCCGCCCGGTCGCAAGGGCACGGAAGGACGTCCGGCCAAGAACAATCGTTTATTTGTGGAAGCGGTCTTGTATCGCTACCGGGCGGGGATTCCGTGGCGTGATCTGCCGGAGCGATTTGGCGATTTCCGGGTGGTGCATACGCGCCTAAGCCGCTGGGCCAAACGTGGCGTGTGGCAGAAGATCTTCGAACATTTATCCAGTGACGCGGACAACGAATATGCGGCGATCGACGCGACGATCGGCTTCTGTCAATCAGCCCTCGCGCGCTCGACTACTTGGTTTCCACCAAGCAGCTCTTGACGCGGAGGATCGGAGCGCGGGTTCTGATTCCGATGATCGAGCTTCAAAAGTTCTCTCGTTCAGATCATCCACAACGCCTCGCGGGCTGAGTGTTCCGCACAAGCTCCTATGGCTGTACAATAGGACTAACGCGAATGCGTTGTCCGCAGAAACAGCCATTGGAGGCTTTATGGCAAGGGGCGTCTACGAAAATCCGGTCGGAAGCGGAATCTGGTGGATTCACTACTACGCTGGCGGCAAGCGCCACCGCGAAAAGGTCGGGCGCTAGTCTGACGCGAACAAGCTCTACCAGACCCGCAAGGCGGATGCCATTGCTGGTCGAAAACTGCCAGAGCTTCGGGATAGCAGAATCCTGCATTTCTCAGAACTGATCGACGATGCACTTGAATACGTCGCGGACCATAACGATCGCCGCAGCTATATTCCCAAGGCGGAGATCGTCCGTAAGGCGATTGGTTCGCGCCCGGCGGCGGATGTCACACCGCAAGAGCTTGAACGCTGGCTCCGGTCCCACTGCAAGACTGCGGCGACCACGAATCGTTATAAGGCTTTCATCTCGCTCTGCTATCGTGAAGGATTGCATAACGGCAAGGTGACCGTGAATCCTGCGCGGCAGGTCCGCCATCGCCGCGAGAGTGCCGGGCGTTTGCGCTTCCTAAGCAGAGACGAATACGACACGCTTCACAAGGCAATCGCGGCACGTTTTCCAGAACATCTTGCCGAGTTCATTGTGTCCGTGAACACAGGTATGAGGCTTTCAGAACAGTATTCGCTCATATGGGGCCAAGTGCATATCGACAGGCGGACAATCTACCTGACCAAGACGAAGAATGGGTCAGCCCGCACAGTCCATTTGAATGCCGATGCGGTTGCAGCTCTCAAGACGCTCTACACGAAAACCATCAAAGTATCTGACATGGTTTTCCCGCGCCAAGGGCCTCGATTTGATACCAGATCTTGGTTCGTGCCGTCCCTCGAAGATGCCAAGATTGTGGGATACGTCTGGCACTCCAACCGACACACCTTTTGTTCTTGGCTCGCGATGGCGGGCGCATCTATCAAAGAGATACAAGAACTCGCCGGTCATAAGACGGTCACAATGTCAGCTCGGTACAGCCACCTATCACCGGGACATCGGCTTTCCGTCATCGACCGGATCAGTTCGAAGGCAGAGTGAAGCTCACGTTTCAATTACTTCGACGAAGTCCCTCATTTTCTCTGCGACTCGCAAAACGATCTTCGCCGCATCAGAGTTTCGGTTTTCCAAGGTGATGACAGTGGTGTCGACGGCTCTAGTCAAAGCGATAGGCAGCCAGTCGCTAACGAGAGAGCGCACGCGTTCTTCACTATCGGGCAGACCAAGTCCTAGTTACGTGCTCTGGCCTGCCGACGCCTGGCTGACGATGTACGGATGTCGCAGCTTGTAATTGTAAAAGGAGTCGAAAGCAAGGCACACCACAACCCATGCTTCGAGCCCTCGCGCAGACTCGTAGGTCACCACTCGGTGCTCACGAACATCAGTGGGATATTCCATACGATTCCAGGTGTTGATTCCATCCCAGACCCTTATACCCATCGAATCGAAAGATTCTTTCAGCGCGAAGACCTTGGTTGTTCGATCATTTCGCAACTGCTCTGTCTTGCTGAGTAGTGGCGGAGCAAGAAACATATGATCGTACGCAACGGTCTTCGCTGCGGTAGAACTCGCGACAAGGCGATCATGAAGTGACTTCGTGTATACGTGAGGATTTCCACCCCTGAGCATGCACGATCGCAGCTACCGCTTTATGCGCCTTGTCGATACACCAGCCCTTGTCAGCGACTCGAAACGTGTTCGGCTCGACGCGGTTTAGGGAGGCTCTGCGCAGGGGCAAGATTTTCGATTCGCGGCGATGAATCCTATTAGCGCGTCGCGGGGTTGGGTTCTGGGGCGTGATTTGTGGGTACTGCAGCCTCAAATATGAACTGTCAAGGGCCATGTTCGGCCCTCCAGACACACTACTGCCCGAGCACGGCCAGCCGCTTGCGGTGAAGATAAAGATTGATCAACGCAAAGTTCGTGCACAGCCGGTGATGGTTCTTGGCGATCCCGCGGTATCTCACCTTGTCGAAGCCGAAGACGCGCTTCAGGATGCGGAAGACATGTTCGACCTTGGCTCGCACTCGCGACTTGGTCGTGTTCTTCTTCTTCTGAACCTCGTCCACAAAGTCCTTGAACTTCGTCCTGCGGCAGGTCATGTCCTGGGCATGAGGGGCAGCTTCGCGGATCGCCTCCGTCTGGCCCTGATAGCCACCGTCGCCCCACACCTTGCGCTCTTCGCCATGAAGTAAGTCCGGCAGCATGTGCTTGTCGGCCACGCTTGCCGCCGTGGTTGCGACCGAATGGACCGTGCCCACCTTGCTGTCGACGCCGATGTGCGCCTTCAGCCCGAAGTACCACTGCTGGCCTTTCCTGGTCTGGTGCATCGCTGGATCGCGTTCCTTCTTCTCGTTCTTGGTCGACGAAGGCGCATGCAGAATGGTCGCATCAACGATGGTGCCGGTCGCGATGCGGATGCCTCTGGCCTCCAGATGCTGGTTCACCGCATCCAGCATCTGTCCACAAAGATCGTGTTTCTCAAGCAGGTGGCGGAAGCGGCAGATGGTGGTCTCGTCCGGTGCCGCGGCGACGCCCAGGTCTACACCCACGAAGCGGCGCAAGGGGGCAGACTCATACAACGCCTCTTCGACGCCCGGGTCCGATAGATTGAACCATTGCTGCACAAAGTAAGTCCGCAGCATGATCGAAAGACCCACGGGACGACGACCGTTGCCTGCCTTGGCGTAGTGCGGCAACACCAGCGACTGCAGCGCGGACCATGGCACCACGATCTCCATCTCGTCCAGAAACAACTCCCGACGAGACTTCCGGCCATACTTCTCGAAGATCCCCTGTGAAGCCAAACTCTGCTGCCGCGTCGCCATTCACCCCAACCTACAAGATTAATCAATCACGAAAGGCATGCAGAACTTGTGCAGAGATTCCTTAGAGCGGTCATAAGCGATAAGCGCACACGCGTTTCTGGGCTTAGCATCCGTCAATAAATAAAGGTAGCAACTAAGCTGGAAATGGCGATACG
>JAMFSC010000050.1 GCA_026225095.1 bacterium | reverse complement strand
GGGCGTCGGCGGGGTCTGGCGACGCCTCGGCGTGGGCGCGCAGGAGGGCCTCGGCGAGCTTGTACGCGACGGCGGCTCCGCAGAGGCTCTTGTTCGGGTAGGGACAGCCGGGCTGGGCGGGATTGATGACGGCAAGCGCGTCAGGAAGGCCGGCTGAGTCGTCGGGGAGGTGGTGATCCGTGACGATCAGGTCGAGCCCAAGAGCCTTGGCCTCATCGGCGGCTGCGAAGGCGCGGATGCCGGTATCGACCGAGATGACGAGGCGGATGCCGGAACCGGCGGCGATGCCGAGGACGCTGTTCTGCATTCCGTAACCCTCGCGGATGCGATGGGGCACGTGGTAGGTGACGCGGGCCGGGTGTCCGGAAAGGGCGATGCGCTCGATGGCCGTCTTGAGCAGGACCGTGGCCGTCGTTCCGTCGACGTCGTAGTCGCCGTAGATCAGGATGGGTTCGTCGGCGGCGACGGCGGACTGGATGCGCTCGACCGCCTCCCGCATACCGAGCAGGAGGTTGGGATCGTGGAGGCAGTCGAGGGTGGGGTGGAGGAACTGCCGGGCCGCTGGTTCGTCGAGAATGCCACGTCCGGTAAGGATGCGGGCGATCGGGAGGGGACAGTTCAGAGCCTGGGCGAGCTGCTGGCTGCGGGCTTCGTCGGTCTCCGCGAGAAGCCAGCGCGAAGGGCTAGTCGCGATCGCCGTCGTCACTGTCGTCCACCACGATTCCGCCGAGGTCGCCGATGGTCTCCATGAGTTGCTGGAAGCTGTCGTACCACTCGGTGGCGGTCTCGAAGATAAACATGACGCCCTGGTGGGCGAACCCGAGCTGGAGGTAGCCGACCTTGCCGACGTGCTTCATGAGCTGCTGCGCGTCCTCGACCTCGATGTCGTCGCCCTCGGGAAAGGTCTGGTCACGGAGTTCTTCGAGCAGCAGGGTGATGTCCTCGCGCTCGAGGATGACCTCGCTCATGGTAAGGAAGGGGGCTCCGGCCGCCTTGGCGTGTTCGACGAAGTCCTTCCAGCCGTCGGGATTCTCTTCTTCGAAGAGTACCGTGGGGACTTCTTCAGTGACGTATCCGTTGAGGCGGCGCATGCCGTGACCGGCTATGAAGGCCACCATATCGTCTTTCAGCGCGATGAGGTTATCTGATTGCATGCAGTGGGTATTGTCGCAGAAAGTGGGGTGCAGCGCACCTGGTCCGGAAGAATTCAGAGTGGGTGCTGCGTGGTATAGTCGAGGCTACAGTCCATGATCTTTTCTAAAGAGTATGTAGGGTATCTTGCGCGCCAGACGGTGAAGTATCCGTCGCCGAGAAGATGATTTCGACCGACAAACCCGCCGTGGTCAACGAGCGGGTGACCGCTGCGATGATCGATGAGCTGTCGCTCGAAGATCGCATCAACGACGAGGTCAGGGTGATCCTGGAGGCGTTCCAGGATGACATGCGGAAGACCGGTGCGAGCTATCCGGAGATGTTCAAAAAGGTGAAGACCGAGTTGGCCCGCAAGTATAAGGCGGTGCTGTGAGGATCTCTCGCGACAAGTTGAACAAGCTGGCCCACACCGTTGCCGATAGCCTGGCAGAGATTCCGGAGTGCGACTTCCTGGAGGATCGGAACACGATCCGGCAGGAGGCGCGAAAGGCGCTAGAGAAGCTTCTGCTGGAAGAGACGAAACTGGACAACGCGGCGCGGCAGAAGATTGCGTCGCAGCGGAAGATCATCGTCGAGGGAAGCCAGGAGTGGGACATTCTTTACCGCAAGTACTACAACGACGAGGTCAAGAAACTCGGTCTTTAGCGTACCCCTCTTCTCGAGTCGCTAAGGCGTTCAAAAGAATGCAAATGTGCCCGGGTGGCGGGTTGGGTCCTGTTTTGGTATAGTAGGGAAGTCGCGGTGGTTGAGGCTTCGGTCTCCTGCTACAAGAAGCAAGGCCTACATGGCGTTATGGTGTAACTGGTTAACACGCCGCCCTCTCAAGGCGGAGAGTCCGGGTTCGAGCCCCGGTAACGCTACCAAACCTGCTTGTCTGTTTTTCCGGGCTGTTGATTCAGCTTTTGGCGCCATGGTGTAACTGGTTAACACGCGGCCCTTTCAAGGCTGAGAGTCCGGGTTCGAGCCCCGGTGGCGCTACCAAAATCAATCACTTGCAGGCAGTTCCTCCAGCGAAACCTTAAGATGGTCGCGGCTGGGGGCGAACGCGACGCCGAAGCAGTTTCGCCCTCTCGATTGGCCGAGACTCTGGTTTCGATGGTGAACTTCAGCTCCATTCGGCCATGTCAAGCCAAGATTACCGCCTCCTGTTCACAATTCCGTGATGGTCTAGCCCGTATCCTCTAGACGAATAGAGTGGCAGGCAGGTCCAGCCAGTCAACTCAGTCACGTTCCACCATTCAAAAGCAAGAAGAGGATCGCTCCCATGGCACCCGGCTCCACCCTCGAGACTCTCGATCGCCGCCGCTTCCTCCGTCAGAGCTTCGCCTTCAGCGCAGCCGCTGCATTCGCACCATCGATGCTCCTGGCCCAGCCGAAGCAGCCCAGTGCCAAGACGGATGGGTCCCATCTCCTGATGCTTGGAGACTGGGGTAGAGAGTCGGCAGATCAGGCGCAGCACCTGGTCGCCCAGGGCATGACGAGCTATACCCGGAAGCTTGGCCTTTCGCCCGAAGCCCTTCTGATGCTCGGCGACAACTGGTACGACCAGCTCCCCGGCGGAGTCGATTCGACGCGCTGGCAGACAGGCTTTGAGCAGATGTACCCGAAGTCGGTCTTCGACTGTCCCGCCTACGCGATCCCGGGCAATCACGACTACCAACGCATGCCGGAGAGCAAGGTCGCGGCGGAACTCGCGTATGCGCGTCGTGGCAATACCCGCTGGACCATGCCCTCGCTCTGGTACCGCTTCGGGTTCCCGCACAAGAACCCGCTCATCACCTTCATCGCGCTCGATAGCAACGTCTTTCACGAAGACGCCAAGCCGGAGAAGAACAATGTCAACTTCACGCTGACTCCGGAGCAACAGGCCGACCAACTCGTCTGGCTCAAGGGCGAACTGGAGAAGCCACTCACGACCCCTTTCCGCGTCGTCATGGCACATCATCCTGTCTTCTCAAATGGTCCTCACGGCGACCACAAGGTGCTCATCCGCGACTGGGATCCGCTCCTGCGCAAACATAACGTCCATCTCTACCTGGCAGGTCACGACCACGATCTTCAGCATCTGGAGTTTGAAGGTCACCCCACCTCCTTCTTCCTCTCTGGCGGTGGCGGCGCAGATCTCTACACCCTGCGCGCAGAGGAGGCCGCACGTGGACCCTATGCGCAGAAGGTCCACGGGTTCAGCCATCTCGAGGTCACCCCGGATCTGCTGACGATGCGCCACGTGAACGCGGATGGTACTCTCGTCCATACCTTCACCAAGACTCCGCAAGGCAAGGTGTCCATCATCGCCTGATGGTGCCGACTACTCCGCGCGCAGCGCCTCCACCGCGTTCACTCTGGCTGCACGAGCCGCGGGTACGGCCGAAGCGATCACCGCCGCCGCCAGGATCACCGCGGCAGAGGCGAGGAAGATCCACGCGCCCGGAGTCTGTATCTCCGAGACATAGCTCCCGATGGCACGCGGCAGAAGGATCGCAAACACCACGCCCGCGCCGACGCCGACGCCCGCGATCACCACTCCGTCCAACAGAACGTTCGCCAGGATGCTGCGCGGCGGAGCACCAAGCGCCATGCGGATCCCAAACTCGCGCGTCCGACCGCTCACCGAGAACGCCAGCACCCCGGCCACTCCCACCACCGAGATCAAGAGCGCCACCCCCGCAAAGCCTCCGAACACGATGGCGTTCAGACGATCGGGAGTCAGAATCTCCGCCCGAATATCCGCCAGCGTGCTCGGGCGCTCCACAGGCTGGTCCGGATCGAGGTCATGGATCACCTTTATCATCTGGGGCACCAGACCATACGGATCCCCGGCCGCGCGCACCAGGAGACGACCGTTCCAGCCCTCCTGATCGATCGGCTGGTACACCGCCAACGCTGGCGACGGAATGATGTTCTCGTCGTCGAAGTCAGGCACAATCCCGATGATCCTGCGCGGCTCTCCGCTGATCCCGACGAACTTCATCACCCCGTCGGTCCATCGCAGCTCTCGATTCAGCGCCGACTGTCTCGGAAAGAGTCTCTGCGCCACACTCTGGCTGACGATCACCACGCGCTCCGACCCGGCGTAGTCCGAGTCCCTGAAGCTGCGCCCCTCGATCACCGGCATCCCCAACGTCTCGAAGAAGCCCGGCGAGATGCTCCGGAAACGTGCCCTCAGATCGTCCTGACCGTTCTTCCGCTTCGCCCCATCCACCTCGAACATGAAGTTGATATCCAGAGCCCTGGCGTCGCGCCACGGCACGCTGAATGCGGAAGACACGTGTTCCACCCCCGGCAACGTGCCGACGCGGCGCTGCACCTCTCGATAGAAGTCGTTCACCTGCTGGGGCGTTCGTCCGTAGGTCATCACAGGAAGATTCACCGCCAGTACGCTCGCGGTATCGAACGGTGCCTGCATCTTTTCGAGCACCATCAGCACTCTCATCAACGCACCAGCTCCCACCAGCAAAAGGAATGAAGCAGTGATTTGCGTGATGGCGAAGATTCTCAGGCGACGGCTGCTTGTGCTCGAAGTCCTCTGCGCACCTCCTGCCAGCGTGAAGCTTCGCGACGCGTTCGCTGATGGAAGCCTGGGAATGAACGCCAGGCAGACTGCGGCGATCAGCGCCAGCCCAATCCCGAACCAGACCAGGCTGAAGTCCAGAGTCAGATCTTCTGCACGCGCTGAGAACCGCGACGCGTACCGTCCCAGCACCGACACCATCGGAGCCGCGATCAAGAGCGCCGCCAGTACACCGCTTCCGCACAGCACCATGCTCTCCGCCAGCAGCGAGCGCCGCAGCACCGCGGTGCTCGCGCCCAACGCCGAGCGCACCGCCAGCTCGGGCTCCCGGCGCACCGTCCGCGCCAGCACCAGGTTGGCCACGTTCGAGCACGCGATCACGAACAGCAGGCCCGAGGCCGCAAACAGAACCCACAGGATCGTATTGGCCCGCGAGTTGATCTGGTCGTGGATCCGCGTCAGGTCGATCTTGTAGTGGTCCGCGGCTTTGTAGATCTCGGGATGCGCCGACACCATCGCCGCATGGGTCGTTCGCAGCTCCGCACGCGCCTGCTCCAGCGTGGCGCCGGCAGCCAGCCGTCCGAACACCTCCGTCATCCTGTGCTCCCGGCCCGTCACCATCGTGGCGGACAGATGATGCGGACTGGTCACGATATTTGCGATCAGCTCCGTCTCGACCGGGTAGGGCACCGATGGCTCCAGCACCCCGACGATCGTCGCCGATCGCGCCCCCATCGAACTCTCCAGGCGGATTGTTTTGCCGACCACCCCAGGATCGGAGTGCAGCGACGTGCTCCAGAAGCGATACGTCAGCACCGCCGCCCCCGCAGCATTCGGACCATCGTCCGCCGGAGTCAGCAGACGTCCGACCACCGGCCTCAGGCCCATCACCTCAAAGTAGTTGCCATCCACCACGCCGGCGTGAATCTCATGCGGAGCCCCAAGCCCCACCACGCTGAAATCGATCCCTGAAAACGTTCCCAGGTCTTTGATCGTCTTCAGTCCGCGTCCCAGGTCCTGGATCTCCGGAACGGAAAACGCGGTATTGGCGTCACCGATGCCGGGCGCGCTCTGCCGCAGGTACACCAGGCGGTCCTCATCGCGATTGGCAAGCGGTCGCAGCAGCACTGTTCGAACCACGCTGAAGATCGCGGCGTTGGCACCGATCCCCAGCGCGAGGGTCAGCGCCACGGTGATCCACAGGGTACGCGCCCTGCTCAAAGAGCGCATTGCAACTCTCAGATCGCGAAAGAAGGACATGGTTTCCTCCAGCCGAAGCCCTGCGTCACAGCATATTGAGCTTTCCGCTGATGAGAGTTGATATCAACATATCGAGGCGGATGTCAAGCTGTAACTCGCGCCACCAGACCAGAACCTGCGCCAAAGGAGAGACTCACCACGGGCTATTCGACTTCGATCGGGACCAATCTCAGAACCCTTGTCGATGCGACGCCAGGACAGCGTCCGCCCCACTCAGGCACGATCGCTTGTGCCGAAGATGGGGCTCGAGCGGGTTAGACCGCCTTGCGCTGGAAGGTGGTCTTCTTGGTATTGGCAAAGGAATCCTTGGCCTTGAAGGAGGAGACGGAGGCTCCGGGGGCGGGCTTGGCGCCGGTCTTGACCTGGGCTGCCTTCTCGCGTGCGGACTGGAGCTTCTGTGCCTTGCGGCCCAGTCCGCCGATCTTGATGGTTCCGGGTTTTGGGATGAAATCGCTCATAAGGAATTTTCTCATGGTTCGGGCCGAGGATGGGATGGAGTCCCCGATGCCCGGAAGTCAGTCGAACCTGCGCAGCCAGATGTCGCGCACCGAGATCTTGCACGGCTGACTCTCGATCTCAAACCCGATCAGTCCCGGCTGGTTATTGACGGAGTCCTTGTTGTCGTCGATGAAGATGGCCATCAGCTGGCCGTTCATGATGTGCATCATGACCCCGCCCCGCGCGATAATCTCGTAGTCGTTCCACTCGTTCACCTTCACATAGCCGCCGAGAGCCTGCTTATCCCCGATCGTCGCCACCAGTCGGTTGTTCTGGCCCGGAAGCGCCTGGGTCACCTGGCCCCGGTACGCGAGAATCCCCTGCATTGTGTTCTCCGAGTACCACTGCCCGGTGTAACCCGCCGCCGAAGCCCGGACTGGAAACCAGAAGTCGGCCTGGGGCCCCGTCATCATGAACTTCAGATCGTAGGGCGGCTGACCGGCAGGCTGCGGACGCGTCCAGGGCACGCCAGTGACGCTGCGATACTGGATGCCGCCTCCACCACCGTTTTCGATCTTCATCTGCAGCTTCAGGTCGAAGTCTCGCGTCTTCTCCCCGCGATAGACGATGTAATTGTTTCCCCTCGGCTTGCCGTCGATCGTCTCCCCAACCATGATGCCGTCCTCGACGCGCCAGATACCTGGGTCCGCGTCCCATCCGTTAAAGCTCTTGCCATCGAAGATCTGTTTGTACCCCGTATGCTCGTCGATATCGTAGGGCGCCGGGTCATGGAACTTCGGCATTCCGATCAACTTCTCCCCCTGAGAGCCAGTCTGAGGCGGACGAACAGCGGGCGATTCAAGCGCAGGAGGAACCGATTGGGCGGGCAGCGCCAGTCCTGGAAGGCCGACCGCAGCGACGGCCAGGAGAGACGAGCGGAGCATAGCGTGGCCGAAACAATCCATTGACAACATGATGAGAGCCTCTCAGGATGAGACGATTCAGTGACGATTGGAGTGTAGCGGGAATGATGCCCTCCGGTCGACCCGCAAAGTGTTGCCTGCAATGATCAAGCGACTGCCGGTCCGACCACAAGCGTCCCTCTGTAAGGTGACACCAAACCAGTTCGGCCGTTCCTCCAGCCACCTTGACGCCGACCGCCGGCCCCGGATAGGCTCCTCCGGATCGATCTTTCGGAGGAGCCAATGCGTCACTGGTTCTGCGCTGCCCGCCTGTCCTTCTTTACCTTGCTGACGATGCTGTGCGTCGTGCCTGGCTGCCTGGGGCAGACCCCGATTCCGGCAAATCACATCCGAATCCACTACTACCGCCCTGACGCCACCTATACGGGCTGGACGGTCTACGCCTTCGGCAACACAACCGAGGACACAAGCAACTTCAACGGCGGTCCCGTGCAGATCTCCGGGACCGACAGCTTTGGCGTGTACTTCGACGTTGGCATCACATCCGGTGCGACCGACGTTGGCATTATCGTGCATAACGGGAACGCCAAGGACCCGGGCCCAGACGAACACGTCAACCCCGCGACGCAGGGCAATGAGTTCTACCAGGTATCCGGAGTCGTCGGTCTCTCGACCACGAGGCCCGATACCGGCTCGCACAAGAATCCGGCGATCCCCGCGAACATCGCCCGCGTTCATTTCTTCCGCCCCGACGGCATCTACACGAACTGGTACGTCTATGCCTTCAACGACACCACCGCCGATACGGGCAACTACAACGGCGGCCCGATCCCGGTCACCGGATCCGACTCCTATGGCGTCTACTACGATGTCCCGCTGAAGACCAATCCTGTCGATATCGGCTTCATCGTCCACAACATCGTGACCGGCTCCAAGAACACGCCAGCCGATCTTCATCTCAACGTGGCCATCTACAACGAGGCATGGATCATCTCGGGCGATCCGACGGTCTATCTCACCCAGCCCACCGCTGCCCAGTTATTGAACGCGAACTTTCTGAAGCTCCAGGCATTTTGGATCGATCGCCGAACCATCCTGATCCAGCAGGCATACGTTGAGTCCGGGGCGACCTATCTTCTCATCGGCGACACCTCCGCCCAGCTTGCGCTGACGCCCACCGGGATAACCGGCGGCACCCGTCTTACGCTCACCTCCGGCGGTTCGCCGACGCCCGAGCAGATCGCGCGCTTTCCTCAACTGTCAACCGGTTACGTCGTCCTGAATCTGCCGTCGGATATCCCGCCCGCAACTTACCTCAATCTTCTTCGTGGGCAGCTTGCCGTATCCGTGCAGCGCACCGATGGAAGCCTCACCTACGCCACCGGTGTGCAGGACGCCGGCGTGCTCGATGACCTGTATGCCTACGATGGCAAGCTCGGCGTGGTGGTGCGTCACTGGGGCTTCGAGCCCGAGTGGTCGGAGTTCCCGCAGGAACCCGCCGGCGCGGTCCGTGTGAAGGTCTGGGCTCCAACCGCACAGACGATGAAGCTCGAGCTGTTCCAGCACGAATTCGACACAGCGCCCACACAGACGCTCACGATGCACGAGTACAAGGGTGTCTGGGTAGCGACGCTGCCCGAGACGTGGATCGGCAAGTACTACCTCTTCGATGAGACCGTCTACGCGCCCAGTACGCGCAGCATCGTCGAGAACGTCGTCTCCGACCCTTACTCGATCGACCTTGCGCTGAACGGGACCAGGAGCCGGATCAGCGATCTGGAAGATGCATCCACCAAGCCTCCAGGCTGGGATGAGGATCAGTCTCCGCGCATCGCACGCATCAACGATCTCAGCATCTACGAACTGCATGTCCGCGACTTCAGCATCGGCGACCTCACGGTCCCGATGTCGCATCGCGGAACCTATCTCGCCTTTACGAACGCACACTCGGACGGCATGCGGCATCTGGAGCGGCTTGCAGACGCAGGCCTGAAGGCAGTCCATCTTCTTCCCACCTTCCACTTCAACAGCGTGAACGAAGATAAGAGCACGTGGAGGACCACCGGAGACCTCAGCATCTATCCTCCCGATGGTCAGCAGCAACAGGCCGCAGTCAGCGCGATCGAAGGAGCCGACGCCTACAACTGGGGCTACGATCCCAACCACTACCTCGCACCCGAAGGAAGCTACGCCGTCAACCCCGATGAGCGTGTCAAGGAGTACCGCAGCATGGTGATGGGCCTGCATCGCGCGGGACTTCGCGTCATCCAGGATGTCGTCTTCAATCACACCAGCGGATTCGGCGAAGCGTCCAACTCGATCCTCGATGAGGTCGTTCCCGACTACTACAATCGGCTCGACGCGGACGGAAGCCTGGAGACCGGGTCCTGCTGCGCCGACACTGCGACCGAGCATGCCATGATGGGCAAGCTGCAGCAGGATGCTGTCCTCTGGAACGCGCGAATGTATAAGATCGACGGCTTCCGATTCGACATCATGAGCTTCACCTTCATCAATAACCTCCAGGACATCCAGCTTGCTCTGGCAAGGCTGACGCTCGAACACGACGGTATCGACGGATCCAAGATCTATCTCTACGGAGAGGGCTTCAACTTTGGCGAGACAGCCAACAGCGCTCTCGGAATCAATGCCAGCCAACTCAATCTGTACGGGTACGGCATCGGCACATTCAACGACCGGATCCGCGACGGCGTCCGCGGTGGTGGTCCTTTCGACGATGAGCGAGTGCAGGGCTTTGCCACCGGCCTGTTCACAGACCCAAGCGCCTATACGACGACGCATACTGCGCTCGCGGACCAGAAGGCCACGCTGCTGCATCGGTCCGACTGGATTCGGGTCGGGCTCACAGGCAACCTGCGCGACTACCGCTTCATCGACGCCACCGGAGCGACGATCACCGGGGGCCAGCTCGACTACCAGGGACAACCAACCGGCTACACCGCAAGTCCCGTCGAGGCAGTGAACTACGCCTCGGTCCACGACAATCAGGACCTCTTCGATGCGGTGCAGGTGAAGTCGTCCGAGCAGGACACCGCAGCGACGCGCGCACGACGCCAGGTCCTTGCGATGAGTCTCGTTGCGCTCGGTCAGGGCATCCCGTTCTTCATGGCAGGCGACGACCTCTTACGGTCCAAGGATATGGATCAGAACAGCTACGACTCCGGCGACTGGTTCAACCGCATCGACTGGACCGGTCTCGGCAACAACTGGGGATTCGGTCTGCCCATCGCAAGTCAGAACAGCGCGCAGTGGCCGATCGAGCAGCCGCTCCTGGCCAACAACGCGCTCAAGCCCACCTCCGCCGAGATCCTCGGAACCACCGACGCGTTCCAGGAATTATTGCGGATTCGCGACAGCTCGCCGCTGTTTCGTCTTGGCAGCTTCAACGAAGTGCAACGGCAACTGACGTTCCTGAACACAGGACCCTCGCAGGTCCCCGGTTTGATCGTCATGGAACTGGGCGCGAGGGGAACGGTCCGCTTCTGGCCGGAGAGCAGCCACGTCGTCGTCTTCTTCAACGCGACCACTGAGCAGCAGAGCTTTACCTCGATCGCATTGCGCGGACTTCCGCTCAAGCTCCATCCAATTCAAAAGGCCTCGGCCGATCCCGTGGTGAGAACCGCGACCTTCAACGAAAGGGAGGGGACCGCTGTCATTCCGCCCCTGACGACCGCGGTGTTTCTCTGCCACGAGTAATCCCCGTGAGCAATTCCTCCACGACTGTTGCGGCGCGCGTGCGCGGAACGTATGCTTCCGTGCATGCGCAACCAGTTGCTCCGTGCGATTCTTCCAGTCTGCCTTTTCTTGATCTCCTGCCCGATGGATACGGTCCGCGCTGGTCAGGCGAGTCCACCCGCCAACGCTGACCTTGCGGCGTGGGAGCTCGGACCGTTTCATCGGCCGCCGGACGCAAAACCCGTCCTCACCAAGGATCTCCGCTCGATCTTCCGCGACCCGATCCTGGGCAAGCCGGTCCACTGGGAGGCGTTGCACACCTTCAATCCCGCTGCCGCGGTTCGCGGCGGAAAGGTGGTGGTACTGTATCGCGCGGAGGACGACAGCGGCTCGCTTGGGGTCGGCCTGCACACGTCGCGGCTGGGCATCGCGGAGAGCACCGACGGCATTCACTTCACGCGAAGGCCTGCTCCGGTGTTCTACGCCGCGAAGGACGCGCAGCAGCGACGAGAGTGGCCGGGCGGTGTAGAAGACCCGCGCATCGTCGAGGCGGACGACGGGAGTTACATCCTCACCTACACACAATGGAACCGCGTAACGTATTCGGTGGGGATCGCCGTGTCGCGCGACCTCGTACACTGGACGAAGTATGGGCCGGCCTTCGGGACCACGGGCAGGTATGGATCGCTGAAGTACAAGTCGGCGGGAATCCTGACTCAGCTCGTGGCCGGGCGCCTCCTCGCGGCAAAGCTCCATAACAAGTACTGGATGTATTGGGGTGAGGGAACAGTGAGCCTCGCAACCTCGAACGATCTCATTCACTGGACACCGGTCGAAGATGCGACAGGATCGCCGGTGGCTTTGCTGAGGCCGAGACCTGGCTTGTTCGACAGCGGTCTACCCGAGGTAGGGCCGCCGCCGGTGCTGACGCAGGGCGGCATCGTACTCCTCTATAACGGAAAAAATGCGGCCGTCAACGACGCCAACAAGGACCGTGACCCGCAACTCGATCCCGGCGCCTACTCGGCGGGGCAGGCACTCTTTTCGAGCGACGATCCGACCCGCCTCCTGCAGCGTACTGACCGCCCATTCCTACAGCCACAGATGCCGTGGGAGAGGAGCGGGCAGTACGCCGCCGGGACAACATTCGTCGAGGGGCTGGTGCACTTCGAAGATCGCTGGCTGTTGTACTATGGCTCGGCAGACTCGCTGGTAGGAGTTGCGTTGGAGGACACTCTGGGGGCGCGCTCGATCGAACGGGAAGAAATCGGAACGACCAAGGGGACCGACGTCGATCGATTGTAACCAGCGTCATTGCGATATATGCCGCATAAGCTAAATGCAGTCCCCGACTCAATCATTGCGGCAAAATCGAGAAAATAAAACAGCGTGAGATGAATCCAGGGCGGCCCTTTCCATCGTAGGGAAGAAGTACGCCAAAACTGGCCGATCGGATCAACTCAGTCGCCGCGGGCTGGGACGGGGAAGCCCGATAAATTATTGAGATTTTGCAAGACAACGCGCAGCTTCGAGGATATGATCCTGTTCTCAGCAATTCCGGCCCGATCGTAGCGATAGAAAATCTGTGTGGATCCTGGTTCGTTCTGTTCGACTGATAGGCTTTCTCTTCCCAGATGGATGTGT
>JAMFSC010000006.1 GCA_026225095.1 bacterium | reverse complement strand
TTTGGTTGTCTGGTTACTTTGTGTTACCTTTCGGAAAACCCTATGGGTACCAGGCCCGGAATGCCACTGGTGAACGGATAAGTGATGGGTGATCAGGATTTCAAAAACGTAGTCTTCCGGGTGCAGCTGGATCGTTCGCGATCCGAAACGAGATTGAGCGCCTGCGATCTCTCCACCAAGCGATGGTTCCGGAGCGGCCCCCGCACATGGCCCGAGCACCGGGAGGTCCTGAAGGCCTTCGGCATCGCAGAAAATACGCTTGCCCTCACCGATCAGGCTCTGGGCAAGCAGACCCGCGACGCCCAATACCCCGCCGTCGAAGTCTCAATGAAGACACTCGAAGAGGCTGGATTTTCTCCGATCGTCTGGTAAGCCGCAGCGCTCCTGGGGTGTGCTGTCGACGCCCGCCGCCAGCCGAGACCGCGCTCTTCCGCTAGTTGTCGGCTGTCTTGCCCAAAGGGAACCCGCGATTGCCGTCGCCGGCCCCTGTCCGCACCCCCCACACGGTAGAATGGAGGGTGATGACCACCTCCGCCCTCCTCGAAGCCACCCCTACCCCAACCCGCCCCAAGGTAGGCTTCGTCTCCCTCGGCTGTCCTAAAAACCTCGTCGACTCCGAGGTCATGATGGGCCTGCTCCACCACAACGGAGCCGAGCTTACCCCCAACGCCGAAGACGCCGAGATCATCGTCATCAACACCTGCTCCTTCATCGACTCCGCCAAGCAGGAGTCCGTGAACACGATCCTCGAGATGGTGCAGCACAAGCAGCAGCACGGCGGCAAAGCTACCCGGATCGTCGTTGCCGGCTGCCTCGTCGAGCGCTACCGCGACGAGATCCGCAAGAATATCCCCGAGGTCGACGCCGTCGTGGGAACCGGCGAGCTCGAAGCCATCCTCGCCGCCGCCGGCCTTACCCCCCGCACCCAGCCAAACCACTCCCCCTTCCAGATCCTCCCGCAGGACTTTGGTATGCCAAGCATCGCCGCGTCGATCGAGCCTCACCTCTCCATCGCGGACCCCGCGCCGGTCGATGAAACAACGGTCCTGGTCTCCCGAGCACCCTCCGCCGTCAACCAGCACTCCCGCCCCCTCGCCAACCCCGAGACCGACGCCGAGACCGCCCCCCAGCTCCGCATCTCCGCCCTCCCCGCCATCGCGCAGTCTCTGGCCGAAACGGGCACCACCCACGGGGCATCACCGCTTAGCCACGAAGGGCAGCATATTGCCCACGTCTCCCACCCCGACAAGCCCGCCGGGAACACCGGCCTCAACGCCCCCGCATCCCGCCCCGAAGGCGACGCCCGCGAGCAATCCGGCCGCTTCTCCCGCGAGTCCTGGGACGGAGCCACCGCCGCGCTCCCGGACTACCTCTACTCCGACGCCACCCCCCGCATCCTCACCACCCCCCGCGCCTCCGCCTACATCAAGATCGCCGAAGGCTGTGACCATCCCTGCAGCTTCTGCATCATCCCCCAGCTCCGCGGCAAGTTCCGCTCCCGGCGCATGGGGTCCATCATCGCCGAGGCCCAGGATCTCATCGCCCAGGGCGTCCGCGAGATCACGCTCATCGGCCAGGACACGACCTGCTACGGCGAAGACCTCGGTCTGAAAGACGGTCTCGCCCAGCTCCTCGACGCGCTCGCGCCCCTGCCCGGTCTGCGCTGGCTGCGCTTCCTCTACACCTACCCCAACAAGGTCACGACCCGCCTGCTCGAAACGATGGCGAAGCACCAGACCATCGCCAAGTACCTCGACGTCCCTCTCCAGCACGCCAGCCCCTCTGTGCTGAAGACCATGAAGCGCGGCGGCAACGACCGCATCTTCCTCGACCTGATCGCCAGGGCCCGCCGCATCGTCCCCGGCATCGTCATCCGCACCAGCTTCATCGTCGGCTTCCCCGGCGAGACCGAAGAAGACTTCCAGCAGCTCGAAGCCTTCATTACCGAGGCCAAGATCGACTGGCTCGGGGTCTTCACCTACTCCGACGAAGAGGGCGCGAAGGCCTTCGAGCTCGCCGACGAACTGAAGGTCCCCAAACGCACCATCGAGACCCGCCGCCGCAAGCTCATGCGCCTGCAGCAGAAGGTCAGCCTCAAGGGCAAACGCGCATGGATCGGCCGCGAGATCGACCTCCTGGTCGAAGGCCCGTCCGCCGAGACCGACCTCCTCTGGGAGGGTCGCACCCCGCTCCACGCCCCCGAGATCGACGGCAAGGTCTTCATCAACGACTTCGGACCCCACGAAGCCCTCGTCCCCGGAACCTTCTACCGGGCAGAGATCACCGAGTCCCACGACTACGACGTCGTCGCTCGCATCCTCGAATAGACGACCGGCGAATAGACCACCGCCGAATAGACCACCGCCGTTTCGCCGCTCCAACGTCATCCATCGCACTCAATCTCCACGCGGCAACGTTCTAGCTGCAGGGATGGGTGTAAACATGAGGCTTACAGCCGGGCAATGGGGAGGGGGAGGGGTCGCTGGACGAAGCTTAACCACCGCGTCCAGCATCTCTTAGAATAGAGAAAAGACATGGCAACCCCACCCAAAGCGCTCTTCTGCCCCACCTGCCGCAAGGTCGTCCTCGCCACCAGCGGAGACTTCCCCTTCTGCTCCGACCGCTGCCGCATCCTCGATCTCGGCAAATGGGCCTCCGGCGACTACAAGATCAGCTCGCCCATCCTCGACCCCGACGTCCTCGAAGGTCTGGACCAGCGCATGCGCCGCGGCAGCGAAGACGAAGACTGAGGGGAAGAAGTTGACCCAGCCGCAACCCGCCGCCCCGAAGACCCGCTGGGCCTGGCTCACAGCCACCTTCTTCGGCGCGGGCCTGCTCAAACCCGGACCCGGAACCTACGGCTCGATCGCCGCCCTGCTCCTCTGGTTCGGAGCCGCGCACGCCTTCCATCCCGGGCATCTGGCCCTCTGGACCGCCGCCGCTGCCCTCGCCGCAACCCTGATCGGCATCCCCGCTGCTACCATCGTGGCCCGGGAATCAGGCCGCGAAGACCCCGGGCACGTCGTTATCGACGAGGTCGCCGGACAGCTCATCGCCCTGATCGCCATCGCGCCCGACTGGCCCCATGCCGCCCTCTCGCTTCTTCTGTTCCGCATCTTCGACATCCTGAAACCACCTCCGATTCGCCAGCTCGAATCGCTGCCGGAAGGAACCGGCATCATGCTCGACGACGTTGCGGCAGGCCTCCTCGCCCTCGCGGTAGCCCATCTTCTGCCTCTCGCCCTCCACGCCTTGCATCCAAGCCGCTAGAGTCCTACCCTGAGACACACACATGTCCCCACTCTTCACCTTCGGACGCCCCCAGATCGACCCCAACACCCCGCATCTCACCCACATCCATCCCACCGCCGCGATGCCCGGAGGTGAGGTCGAGCTGCACGGAACCCACCTTGGTCCCTACCAGTCCCAGCTCCCGCACATCACCCTCAACGACGTCACGGCGCCCATCTCCCTCTCCCGCTCCAACCACGCCATCATCCGCATCCCCGAGGCCGCCTTCCCCGGTGACCTGATCGTCCACCGCAACTCCTCCTCCTCGAACTCCCTCCCGCTTCGCGTCGCGACCCTGATGGCCGAAGGCCTTCACCCAGTGGCCAATCCCGCAGTCGACGCCCGCGGACACCTCTACGCGACACTCTCCGGTCCGCGCGGCCAGCTCGTCCCGGTCTCCGTCTTCAGCATCGACACCCGCGCCCCCGGCGAAGACTTCCCCATGCGCCCGTTCGTCCGCGACCTGCTCAATCCCACCGGGCTCGCCATCGGCCCCGACGGCCTTCTCTACGCCAGCTCCCGCGCCGACGGCACCATCTACCGCATCGCGCCCAACGGAGCCTTCTCCATCTATGCCGAGGGCATGGGCGTCGCCACCGGCATCGCCTTCGATCCTGACGGAAACCTCTTCGTCGGCGACCGCTCGGGAACCATCTTCAAGATCGCCTGCATCCCGATCCCCGGACCCGGCGATCCCCTCGTCCTGGGCGTACCCGACACCCGAGCCCGCGAGATCTTCGTCTTCGCTACCCTCGAGCCTTCGGTCGCCGCCTATCATCTGGCGTTCAACGACGCCGGAACCCTCTTCGTGACCGGACCAACCACATCATCCAGCCAGTCCATCCTGGCCATCGACCGTGACGGCAACACCTCCGTATACTTCTCCGGCCTGGGACGTCCTCAGGGAATGGCATTCGACAACGAGGACAATCTCTACGTCGCCGCCTCCTACCGTGGTCAGCGCGGCATCGTCCGCATCACCCCCAACCGCGAGGCCACCCTGGCCGTCGCCGGCAACGACCTCGTCGGCCTGGCCTTCCTCGAACACGGCGCCTGCGCCCTCGCCACACGCGACGCGATCTTCTTCCTCGAACTGGGAGTCCACGGGCGACCGCTCTTCTGACCTTGCGGTCATCCCACCCGCGTCAGAATCGACGTCTCCTGCGTCTGTACGACATCCGGGAGCACCGAAGCAAACGGCAGGAACAGGCAGAATACGGTTCCGCATCGTCCGCCGCCTGCCCGGCTCCGTACCTTCAGCGACCCACCATGCTTTGTAACGATATCCTGGCTGATCCACAGGCCCAGGCCTGTCCCGTTCATCTCCTTGGTTGAGAAGAATGGCTCGAAGATCCGCTTCTGCACCGCCGCCGTCATCCCGCATCCGGTATCGGCAAATGTCAGTGTTACCCCCTGGTGGCCGGTTGCGTTTTCGGTCGTTCTCCTGCTCCGGATCAGCAGTCGCCCACCGTGCGGCATCGCGTCCAGTGCGTTCCCCACCAGGTTCGCAATCACCTGCCGAATCTCTCCTTCGAAACAGACGATCGGCTGTTTTACCCACTCCCGGGTCAACACCTTGACCCCAGAGTTGAGCAATCGACCCTGGTACAGGCCCAATACGCTATCGACCAGCGCCTCGCACTCCACCGCCTGCGGTCTGGTCGATTGGCGGTAGAAGCGAAGGGTCTGACTCGCAATCAGCGATATCCGCCGCAGCTCCCGGTCGGCGACGTCCAGGTATTCATGGATCGAAGCGGCGTCCTGCGTATGCCGCGCGATGTACAGCAGGTTCGTAATCGATTCCAGCGGGTTGTTGATCTCATGCGCAATGGAACTGGCCAGCCGCCCCACCGCGGCGATCTTTTCATTCTGGATCAGCGCGCGCTCGGCCCGCTTCTGCCCCGTAACCTCGAGCGATGCCGCCGTAATCGCCTGCACGGTCCCATCGTCGCCGTAGACCGGGTAGTAGTTGACCGTCCAGTAGCGATGCTCACCCGGCTGCGACGGCAGCTCCCCCTCCAGCAGCGCGTTCTTGATCGGCGTCCCATCCGCGACCGATTGAAACATCTCATTCAGCCCTTCGAGCGGAGCGATCTCCGTCAACGTCTTGCCCAGAATCTCGTTCGCCGGCAGACCCACGATCTGCGCCTGCGTATCGTTCAGCCGCAGGTAGCGGAACTCCACCGGATCGAACAGCGCCAGACCGATCGGAGCCGTCCGGTACACCGCCTCCAGCTCCGATGTCTGCATCCTCAACATCTGCTCGCGCACCTCGGTCTCCTTGCGCGCCCGTACCTGGTCCGTGATCTCCACCGCCAGCACCAGCACGCCGTCGATCGTGCCACTCGCATCCCGCGTCGGCTGATTGACGAAGTTGAAGTACCCCTCCTCCAGTTCACCCGTCGTCGTGTTTCTTACATATGCGAGACTTTCGTTCCCGAGATATGTCTCCCCCGTCCGGTAGACTACGTCCAGAATCTCGTGAAAGCCCTGGTCCACAAACTCCGGCAGCGCCTCACGAACCGTCTTTCCTACCAGTTCCCGCTCCGACGTACGCCGCAGAAGCCGTATATAGGTCTCATTCACCAGCCCGACGCGGTGTTCGGGCCCACTCAACGTCATAATCGCGACCGGAGCGTGGAGAAACAGATCCCGATATCGCTCCCGTTCCATCCGTGTCGTCTCCCGCGCCTCCTGCACCGAGCGATACAGCCGCGCATTCTCGAGCGCAGACGCCACCCGCGCAGCCAGTTCCTGCGCCACCCGCCCATCCTCTCCATTAAATGGAACAGGATTCAACGTCCTTCCGAACGAGAGCGTTCCAAACGTGTGGCCCCCTACCCGGACCGGGACTGAAAGCAGCGTATGAAACCGCAGCTCCCTCATGCTCCGAAGATGCGCCTCGTTCAGCGCCACGGACCGCAGCCACTCATCCGTCACCTTTTCCACCACCGTGGGTTCGCCCTTGGCCAGAGTCTCTGTGACCGGGTGTCGCGCCCTGGGGTCCAGAACCGCCCGCGAGGCCTCGTTCAGCAACTCCTGCTGCCCAGGAACGCGGTGCAGACGCACCGAACGATCGATCGTTCCATCCTGACGCACCAGGTCGAAGTAGCAAAAGTCCGAAAACCACTCGATGCAGAACCTGGCAATGGAATCCAGTGTCGTCTCAAAGTCCAGAGGCCTGGCCAGCACCCGCCCGGACTCCGACAGCAGCTCCAGGTTTCGCTCCGCACGCCGCTTCTCCGAGATATCCCGGAAGATCAGGACGATCCCCGAGAGTGTCCCCTCCGGATGGAAGATCGGAGCCCCGCTATCGTCGATCGAGATCTCCGTTCGGTCCCGCCGCACCAGCAGGGTATGGTTCGCCAGGCCGACTACCGTCCCCAGCCGCCGCACCTTGTCCACCGGGCTCTCCACTACCGCCCGTGTTCCCTCATGGATGATGCAGAAGACTTCCTTCAGATCGCGACCTGACGCCTCGTCCTGACGCCAGCCCGTCAGATTCTCCGCCACCTCATTCATAAAGGCGATTCGGCCCTCGGCGTCACACGCGATGACCGCATCGCCGATGCTTCTCAGCACAGCCGTCAACCAGAGATTGTTCCGAGATAAGATGTTCGCCCCCGTCGGTCGCGGTCTGAATCCATGGAACCAAAGCCGCACTAAAAACCGATCATACTTCTCTGAGCTATCTTTCTGGAAGACCAACCCAGCCGCCAGGCCGTTCATCAACTTTTCCAATGCAACTTTTGTGTCAGGGTAAAGACAAAATTGAAAGCCCTGTTGCCTTTAGTCGGCCAGCGACAGGATCCCCCGATACATCGAAGCGAGTGCCGTTCCGTCCAGGCGACGCGAATATCCTATCGAAAACAGGTTCCTTCCACCCGTCGCATCCTGCTGATATCCAACCTTGACATCGATCTGCGAGTCCGGTGTCCGACGATAGGTCACTCCTCCGTCCACGATATGGATCGGGCTCTCCCCAGCTGTAAAGCTCGGCGCATATTCCACATAGGCCGCAACGATGTGCGTCACTTCATGCCCTACAGCGATTCCGGGGACCCAGATCGTCTTGCGCTTGTCCTCCGCGGTCGAGCGCACCGCGCCAATGTTCTCGGTTAGCACGAAGCCCCGCCGCGCAATCTGCTGCCAGACGAAGATCAGCGATGGGTCGAACGTTCCCGACGTATACGCCGCGCCTCCCGTCGGACAGTTCAGCATCATCACCGCGGCCTGCGGCACAATGCTGTTCGCAGGAGCCATCCCGGCCTTTGCCCCGAACGCCATATCCTGCGACTGGAGCTTCTTCTCACCTGCATCCGGATTTGGCTGATACACGCCGTTGCTCGACATCAGGCGCAGCTCTACTCGATGACCGATCCCCCAACGCGCCAGGCTCTCGGGAAAATCCGCAACGTAGCTCGTCTTTGTATATCCGATACCGACGCCAGTCTCCACCTGTAGCATTCCCTCCGGAACAACCTCCGGCGCCGCTCCTACCGCGGGCCGCTCCGTCGCGATCTCCGGAATCGCCGACTCCTGCGCGCACATTTTTTGGGCCGAAACACCAACTACCGTTGCAATCAACATCACCTTTGCCAAATTACAAACCATGGGGTTACGCTCCAGACCCTTCATCGGCCAGCGACTCCAAGGACCCTCCCGCTTCCTATTGATCGGCATTACTTCGATACTGTCGCCTTTCCGACATAAGACCAGGAGGGCCTTCCGAAAGATTGGTGTCGCGTCTATTTCATGTCGTTCTTTTGATCTGCGAGCCGATACCAACTCCTGAAGAGGAAACCTCACCCCCATGACCATCGGCCGCAAGATCACCCTTACCTGCGTCACTCTGGTTCTATTCACCGTAGTGGTGGGGGCCATCTCTACCTTCCGCTTTCAGCAGATGAACGTGCTGACCACGCACATCGGCGACGATCCCATCCCCGGCCTCAACTACATCGCCAGCATGTACGAACGCGGCTCTCAGCTGAACGTCTCCGGCTGGAGTTTCGTCACGTCCAGGGACGCGGCCCACCGCGCTGAGTTCGCGGAGGCAATCCAGCAGGCAAGGACTGATCTGGATACCGTGCTCAAGGGCTACGACGTGACCATCAGCCGGGACGACGACCGCGCCCTCTTCGCTCGCATCAAACAAGCCTTGCAGGATTACAACGTCGTCATCGACCAGGTCCAGAAGATCGCCAATGACGGCCATCCCGACCAGGCCCTCGACCTCTTCCTCAACGTTGCCAGGACAAAGTACAAGGCGCTCCGCGAAGTCATCGATCTCGAACTCATCCTCAATCGTGACACCGGCGACCAAGCCGTCGCCCTCTCACTGGCCGAAGGCCACACTGCCCAGGTCACCGCGCTCTTCCTCACGTTCGCCGCTGCGCTCGTGGGCTCTCTTCTCGCCTTCTTCAGCATCCGCGGAATCAATCGCGCCCTCTCCGATGCCGCCGCCAGCCTCATGGACGGAGCTCAGCAGATGGCCAGCGCAGCCAGCCAGGTTGCCGCCTCCAGCCAGTCCCTCGCCCAGAGCGCATCCGAGCAGTCCGCGTCCATCCAGGAAACCACCTCCGCCGCCGAAAGAGCCACCGCAATGGCCAGCAAAAACAGCGCCAACGCAGAAGGCGCCCGGCATTCGGCCAAGGACTCCGCCACCATCTTCGAAACCGCCAACACCAAGCTCCGCATCCTCGTCCATTCCATGGACGAGATCAACACCACCAGCGGCAAGATCTCGAAGATCATCAAGGTCATCGACCAGATCGCCTTCCAGACCAACATCCTGGCCCTCAATGCGGCTGTCGAAGCCGCACGCGCCGGGGAATCCGGAGCAGGATTTGCCGTCGTTGCCGACGAGGTCCGCAATCTTGCGCAACGCTCCGCCGGTGCAGCGAAAGACACCGCAGCCCTCATCGAAGAGGCCATCTCCCGCATCGCGGAAGGAACCCGCCACGTCGCCGAGGTCGAAAGGGCGCTCGACGCCAGCACCTCGCAATCGATGCAGATCAACCAACTCGTGGACCAGATCGGCCTCGGAAGCACCCAGCAGTCCGCCGGGCTCAACCAGATCCGCGCAGGTGTCGATGCGCTTCAGCGAGTCTCCGAAAGCACCGCCTCCAACGCCGAAGAGTCCGCCGCCGCCGCCGAGGAGCTCAACGCCCAGGTTGAAAGCGTCGTCGAGATCGTAGAGCAACTCCGCAGCCTCATCCAGGGTCCCACCACTCATAGAATCAGCGCCGTCCAAGGCCGCGCCGCCGCTCCCGCCTACGCCTCGTAGGCCGCACGATCAGTACGTCAGTCATCGCGTTTGTCCCATCACGGAAGCGAATGCCCGCTTCGCGTCCGCCTCGCGTCTCTCGAACCCTCTATGATGAAAGGAGAAACCAAGGCCTCTCTGACCGCCCCCATCTGAAAGGGCGGGCGGCAGCGGCCGCAACTTGACGCACACACCTGGAGGAACGGGCTCCCTCATCCATCATGATCGCTGAAATCATCGCCGCGGGCTCCGAGATGCTCACGCCCTACCGACAGGACACCAACTCCCTCTACCTCACCGCGCAGCTCAATACGCTCGGCGTCGAGGTCGCCTTCAAGACCATCGTCGGCGACAATCGCGCCCACCTCACCCAGGCCGCGCGTATCGCCATCGATCGCGCCGACATCGTCCTCTTCTCCGGTGGACTCGGCCCCACCGAAGACGATCTCACCCGCGAAGCCGTCGCCGACGCCCTTGGCCGAACGCTCCGCCGCGACAACGAGCTCATCGCCAGCCTGCACAAGCGCTTCGCCGCGCGTCGCATGACCATGCCTCCCAATAACCTCCGCCAGACCGAGATCATCGACGGCGCCACCATCCTCGAAAACGCCAACGGCAGCGCCCCCGGCCAGTACATCGACACCACCGTCCCCGGCCCCGACGGAACCCCTCACCGCAAGATCGTTATCCTCCTCCCCGGCCCACCCAAGGAACTGAAGCCTCTCTTCGACGACCTCTGCATGCCCCTGCTGGCACGGATGCTTCCACCCCGCCACCTCACCCGGCGGGTCCTTCGCATGGCGCTCATTCCCGAGTCGCAGGTCGACGCCCGCACCTCCCCCATCTACAAGACCTACCCCGACGTCGAGACCACCATCCTCGCTGGAAACGCAGAGATCCAGCTCCACTTCGCCTGCGCCAAACCCACCCTCGAAGAGGCCCAGGCCCGCGTCGACGAGCTCACTGGAAAGATCGAGCAGGAGATGGGCGACGCCGTCTTCTCCGCGCACGGCGAATCGCTCGAGGAGATCGTGCTCCTGCATCTCGGCATGCGCCACCTGTCGCTGGCCGTCGCCGAGAGCTGCACCGGCGGTCTCTTCGCCGAGCGCCTCACCTCCGTCCCCAACAGCTCCTCCACCTTCTCGGGAGGTGCGGTCGTATACACCGAAGAGCTCAAGACCACCTTCGCCGGCGTTCCACCCGAACTCTTCAAGACCCACGGCGCCGTCAGCCCCGAGGTCGCCCGCGCCCTGGCAGAAGGCATCCGCGCCAACGCCCACACCTCCCTTGGCATCGGCATCACCGGCCTTGCCGGGCCAGCCGGAGGAACCCCCGGACCAGACGAACTCAAGCCGGTCGGCCTCGTCTACATCGCGCTCGCCGACGGAGTCGACACCCAGGTCAAGGAGTTCTACATCCCCGGAGACCGCGATCGCGTGCGCCTCTGGGCCACCCAGAACGCCCTCGAACTCATCCGGCAAAGCCTGCTCTAATCGTCCGCAAGCGAAAAATTGCTACACTCAAGCCCAGCCCATGAATCCCTGGCTCCTCTCCATCCCGCTCGCCTACCTGCTCGGCTCCATCCCGTTCGGATATCTTCTGGTCCGCGTCTTTCGCCATCAGGACATCCGTGAGACCGGCAGCGGCAACATCGGCGCGACCAACGTAGCCCGGTCCGGAGCCAAAGGCCTCGGCCTCGCCACCCTCCTGCTCGACCTGACCAAAGCCTACGCCGCCGTCACCCTCGCCCAGCATCTCGCGCCCGGCGACTTTGACCTCGCCGTCGCAGCCGCAGTCGCCGCCATCCTCGGACACGTATACCCCGTGTGGCTCGGTTTTCGAGGTGGCAAGGGAGTAGCGAGCGCCCTTGGAGTCTTCCTTGCGCTCAACTGGCAGACCGCCGTCGGAATCCTCGCTGTCTTCCTCATCGTCGTCACTCTCACCCGCTTTGTCTCGCTCGCCTCCATCCTCGGTGCCGCGTCGGTTCCGCTCTTCGGATTCGGTTTCCACTTCGTCGAGCTCCGAACCCCCATCGCGATTGGCGGCTTCCTCTTCATCCCCCTCCTCGTCATCCTCAAGCACCACGCCAACATCACCCGCCTCATCTCCGGGACAGAGAGCCGTTTCGGATCCAGCAAATCCCGCAAGGTGGCCGCATGAGCCGCATCGCCATCCTCGGAGCCGGAGCCTACGGCACGGCCCTCGCCATCTCCCTCGCCCGCCGTGGCGGCCACGACCTCGCCCTGTGGACGCACTCCAGCGAGCTCTGCGAATCCCTCACCGAGACCGGCGAGAACCTCCCCTACCTCCCCGGCTTCACCGTCCCCGCCGACATCCACATCACCGACAGCCTCCCCACCGCCATCTTCGAGGCCGAGATCCTCCTCTGCGTCACCCCCTCGCAGCACCTCCGCGAGACGATCAGCCACATCGCCCCCATCCTCACCCGCGACCAGATCATCGTCAGCGCCAGCAAGGGCATCGAGGACACCTCGTTCCTGCGCATGTCGCAGGTAGTCGCCTCCGTCACCGACAATCCCTTCGCCGTCCTCTCCGGCCCATCCTTCGCCCAGGAGGTGGCCATCGGAGCCCCCTCCGCCGTCGTCGTCGCGACTGCCGAATCCATCCTCGGCAACCTCCTCCAGCGCGAGCTCTCCACCCCCACCTTCCGCATCTACACCAACGACGACGTCCCCGGCGTCGAGCTCGGCGGATCCCTCAAGAACGTCATCGCCCTGGCCGCGGGAGTCGTCCACGGTCTCGCCCTCGGCAACAACTCCGCCGCCGCGCTCATCACCCGGGGCATCGCCGAGATCACCCGTCTCGCCGTCGCCTGCGGAGGCCGCCGCCAGACGCTTGCCGGCCTCTCCGGAATCGGCGATCTCGTCCTCACCTGTACGGGCTCCATGTCGCGCAACCGCACGGTCGGCGTAGAGCTCGGCAAAGGCCGCCAACTCCCCGACATCATCGCCGGCCTCCACGGCAAGGTCGCCGAAGGCGTCCGCTCCACCACCGCCGCGCTTGGCCTCGCCGCCCGCTACGGCGTCGAGATGCCCATCACCGAGCAGATGTACGCCATCCTCTACAACAACAAGCCTCCCAAAGAAGCCATCCGCGAGCTGATGGCCCGCCCGGGCCGCGACGAATAACCGCAGTTCCCCATCAGCCCGCTGTCCCCTCACTCCACCACCGGCGCCTCCAGCCGCAGCCGTCGGACGGTCACAGCCATCCGCACAAACCCACACAACATCAGTGCTGTTCCGATCGCCATCCAGTTATCGAGATCCCAGAACAACAGAAATATCCCGCATCCCACCGCCACGCAAGCACTGGCCCACAGCGGCACCACATGCGTCCCGATCAACGTCAGCGCCTGTGCCCCGAGTCCCAGGATCCCCAGCCGCGCCAGCCACGTAATCGCCACCGCCGCCCGGCCTGTGCTCATCGCGGCAAACGTCACCGCCGCCCCCGCCGCGTCTTTTGCCTCGAGCGCTCCAATCCCGTGGTAGAACGCAACCCACATCGCCATGACCCCGCCCATGTAGACCGTCCCCGCCACCGTCATCATCGCCGCCACGGCGCTCAACACCGGCCTCGCCCGCCAGCCCAGCAGAAAGATCGCCAACGCGCACACCACCAGCAGCGGAAGTACCAGCAGCCCAACCATGTGCGGATCATGCACCAGCGGCCCCTGATCGTGCCACGCGATCAGCGCACGCACCACCCGGTCCGGAGACGCGGGCACATAACGCAGACGGAAGTGAAAGAATGATCCCAGTCTGGGGAAGTGCAGCGCGAATACAAGCAGCAGAAGACATGGAAAAGCAATAAGGCCAGTTGCAATTGGCCTCGCCGTCGAGCGCTGGGATTCAAAGTTCTCGTTTGCCATACCCGCGATCCTACGAAACCAACCGCTTCCGCGCACCCTCAAAACGTCCCTCCCGAAGCCTATGAAACACAAATCGAAATCTGTCCCGAAACCCGCCGAAGCCCCCTCGAACGAAGATGCCCGCGCCCTCGCAACCCGCCGGAACATCGACCGGGCCTTTGTCGAACTCATCCACCGTCGCGTCTACGACCGTCTCCGCGTCGGCGACATCACCCGCAAAGCCGGTGTCGGCCGTTCCACCTTCTACGCCCACTACACCTCCAAGGACGACCTGCTCCGATCCCAGTTCCAGCGCATGGTCGCCCCGCTTCTCACCCTCACCCAGCCGCCCCAGTCCCCCCTGAACGCCACTCCGCTCTTCACCCACATCACCACCGCCCGCCCCATCTATCGCTCTCTCATGGGCCAATCCGGCAGCCGCGCTCGCGCCATCCTTCTCGTCTCCTTCGAGCGCCACATCTCCCACCTCCTCTTCGCCGCGCCACCCCCCTTCCCCATCCGCCAGGACATCCCTCGTCCCATGCTCACGCACTTCATCGCCACAGGCCTCATCGCCGTCATCGAGTTCGCCATGGACGACCCCGCCCAAACCCCCGAGCAGCTCCAATCGCACTTCCAGAAGCTGATCGCCGAACCCCTCACCGGGCCGCACGACCGGTAGGCAAACATCCCCACACAGTCGCCAAATCTCGGTTCTCGTCCCAACTCCGCTAAACTAGACCAAGCATGGCCTTCAACCTCTTCGGCAAACGCGACAAGACCCCAGACACCCCTCCCGAGCCGCAAACTCCTGAGCCCGAGAAGCGCTCCTCTTTCGGCCTTGGCCTCAACTTCGGCCACCGCCAGCCCCCCCGCCCAGAGGCCCCGGCCCCGGAGCTCCCCGCCTCCGAGCCCCCTGCAGAAGAGGATGTCCCCGAAAAGCGCGGCTTCTTCGACCGCATGCGCCAGGCCGTCTCGCGCACCCGCACCACCCTCCAGGACCGCATGGGAGCCGTCCTCGCCCTCACCCGCGAGGTCGACGTCTCCTCCCTCGAAGACCTCGAGGCAGTCCTCCTCGCATCCGACATCGGCTCTACCACCACCGCCGAGATCCTCGAACACCTCCGCCAGCGCGCTATGCGCCAAGGCATCGAGAGCGGAGCCGAGCTCAAAACCCTCCTCCGCGCCGAGCTCAAAGCCGTCCTCGACCGCGTCGCCATCCCCGTCACCCACCCCGCCCATCCCCCCGAAGTCATCATGATGGTCGGCGTCAACGGCACCGGCAAGACCACCACCACCGGCAAACTCGCCGCCTTCTACCGCGCCCAGAACAAGACGGTCCTCCTCTGCGCCGCCGACACCTTCCGCGCCGCCGCCATCGAGCAGCTCGAAGTCTGGGCCACCCGCTCCGGCGTCCCCCTCATCAAGACCCGCCAGGGCGGAGACCCCTCCGCCGCCCTCTACGACGCCTGCGCCGCCGCCAAGGCCCGCAACTCCCAGGTCCTCATCGTCGACACCGCCGGACGCCTCCACACCAAGACCGACCTCATGAAGGAGCTCGACAAGATGCGCCGCACCGCCGAGCGCCTCATCCCCGGAGCCCCCCACCAGACCTTTCTCGTCATGGACGCGACCACCGGCCAGAACGGCCTCACCCAGGCCCGCCTCTTCACCGAGGCCGCCCACGTCACCGGAATCGTCCTCACCAAGCTGGACGGCACCGCCAAGGGAGGCATCGTCCTGGCCATCGCCACCGAGCTCAAACTCCCCGTCGTCTTCGCCGGAGTCGGCGAAAAGATGGAAGACCTCCTCCCCTTCGACACCGCCACCTTCGTCGACTCCCTCCTCGACTAAGCCTTCCGACTACTTCGCCCAGGTCGGCCGCCGCATCACCGCCACCGGCCTCGGGCAAACAGGACCCGATCACTTGACAACTCCGCTCCCGCGGGACGCAGAGTGAGGCGGCAACAGCCCCCGTGGCCCGCCATCCCCCAAAAAGGGTGCCCTTTCCCCCATCTCCGATTTGGACTAAGGTCCAATCGTTTGAAGACTTTGCGACCAACAGGGGGGAGGGGGGGGTACCCCGGACAGGCACCCTCCAACACCCCTCCGATTGCACCCCAATCCCGCCTATGTTACATTCCAGCAATTCCACGAATTAATCTTCCCGGCTCCTCCCCCGATCCTCTTCGTCCTCCCACCCAGCTCAGTGAACCGAACCCATCCCGGAGAAGCAGGTTGTCGAAGCAAGCCTCCATCCTCAAGCTCTGCCTCGCCCTCGCCCTCACAGGAACGACCGCCCGACCCCAGCAATCCCCGCCGATCGTCCAACCCGGAGCTCCCGGCCATCCCGGCAAGACCTACACCCCGCAGACCGTAGACACCTCTCCTCGCACGCCATCGGACGCCGACATCGCCTTCATGCGCGGCATGATCATGCACCACTCCCAGGCCGTCGCCATGACCGAGCTCCTCCGCACCCGCAGCCACAACCCCGAGGTCCAGGCCCTCGGCTCCCGCATCTCCATCTCCCAGACCGACGAGATGCGCTACATGAAGCAGTGGCTCCAGGACCGCCACATCCCCATCGCCGGCTCCCACATGGATATGGACATGGGCGGAATGCAGATGCCCGACGAGATGCCCCCCATGCCCGGCATGCTCACCCCCCCCCAGATGGACGCCCTCGCCCACGCCTCCGGCCCCGCCTTCGACCACCTCTTCCTCACGGGGATGATCCAGCACCACACCGGCGCCCTCACCATGGTCCAGGAGCTCTTCAACACCCCCGGCACCGGCCAGGACCCCCAACTCTTCGACTTCGCCAGCGACGTGGACAACACCCAGCTCGCCGAGATTGACATCATGCACGGCCTACTCAAGAAGGAGAAACCATGAAAGCTTCCCCGCCCCTCCGCCGTGCCCTCACCCTCGCCGCAGCCTTGTCCTGCACCCTCCTGGCCAACGCCCAGGGAGGCAGCGCCATGGCCACCTCCGGGAAGGCCCCCGCCGCACCGCCCCCCTCCTCTGTCTACGTCAACCCCCGCACCGGCTCCGACGATCCGCGCGTAGGCCTAAAGGGCGGACTCTACGACGCCGCCGAAGCCGCCTCTGGCCTCGAGCGCCTCGTCTCCCTGCCCAAGCCTCCGGGCTTCTCCCCCGACCTCGCCGCCATCGCGGCCATCGACGCCGCCCCCGATCCCGCCAATGCCCCTCCCCCGCCCCCGCCAGCTCCGGGAGCCCCCCCGGCACCCCGTCCCGCCCGCGCCCCCAGCCCCTACGGCGGAACCAACTCCGACCTCGCCTTCGGTGGACACACCCTGATCGTCGGAAACTATAACGGCGTCAACTTCTACGACATCACCGACCCCGCCAAGCTCAAACTGGTCACCTCCATGGTCTGTCCCGGCGGCCAGGGAGACGTCTCCGTCTACGGCCATCTCCTCTTCATGTCGGTCGAAGCCGCCAACGGCCGCCTCGACTGCGGAGCCCAGGGAATCCCCCTCCCCGCCGGCTACGTTCCACCCCCAACCCCGCCGCCACCAGCCCCCGCCGAACCCGGAGCCCCGGCTGCAGCCCGCCAGATGCCCCCTCCACCGCCCCCCAGCCCCGACCGCGTCAAGGGCGTCCGCATCTTCGATATCTCCGACATCACGAAGCCCCGCCAGGTAGCCGACGTCCAGACCTGCCGTGGATCCCACACGCACACCCTCGTCCTCGACCCCAAGGATAAGGACAACGTCTACATCTACGTCTCCGGCTCCGCCCCCGTCCGCCCATCGGAAGAGCTCAACGGCTGCTCCGGCGGAGATCCTGGCCAGGATCCCAACACCGCCCTCTTCACCATCGTCATCATCAAGGTCCCCGTCGCCCATCCCGAGATGGCCAAGGTCGTCGCCAGCCCCCGCATCTTCACCGATCCCCAGACCGGCGACATGAACGGCCTCTGGAAGGGTGGCAACCACGGCGAAGGCACCCAGACGACGTCCATGACGCGCGGCTGCCATGACATCACCGTCTACTCCGCCCTCGGTCTCGCCGCGGGAGCCTGCTCCGGCAACGGCATCCTCCTCGACATCAAGGACCCTGTCCACCCCGTCCGCATCGACGCCGTCAGCGACCCCAACTACGCCTTCTGGCACTCCGCGAATTTCTCCAACGACGGCACGAAGGTCCTCTTCACCGACGAGTGGGGTGGCGGCGGCCAGCCCCGCTGCCGCGCCTCCGATCCCATGAACTGGGGCGCCGACGCGATCTTCAAGCTCAACGCCGGCAAGCTGACCCTCGCCTCCTACTACAAGATGCCCGCCCCCCAGACCGAGCTTGAAAACTGCGTCGCCCACAACGGCTCGCTCATCCCCATCCCCGGCCGCGACATCGAGGTCCAGTCCTGGTACCAGGGCGGAGTCTCCATCGTCGACTTCACCGACGTCTCCCACCCGATGGAGATCGGCTTCTTCGATCGCGGTCCCGTCGACGCCACCCGCCACGCCATGGGAGGCCAGTGGTCGACCTACTGGTACAACGGCTACATCTACGGCTCCGAGATCGCACGCGGTGTGGACGTGTTCCAACTCGTCCCAAGCAAGTTCCTGACACAGAACGAGATCGATGCCGCCAAACTGGTCAAGGTCACCGAACTCAACGTCCAGAATCAGCAGCAGTTCACCTGGCCGCAGAACTTCGTCGTCGCCAAGGCATACCTCGACCAACTCGCCCGCGGCACCTCCCTCACACCCGAGCGCCTGGCATCCCTCAAGGAGGCAGTCGCCAAGGCTGAGTCCTCTCACTCCAAGCCGAAGCAGCTTCACGCCATCGCCATGAGCCTCGAAAAGGATGCCGACTCCGCCCAGACGCCAGAGGATGCAAAACGCATGCACGCGCTCGCCGCGATCATGATGTAAGTCTGTCTCATCCTGAAAAACGCATACAGGCCCGGCTAGCCCGGGCCTGTATGCGTTTGATTGATCCTGCGGTCCCCCTCGAACAGGATTCGATCCCACCACCTCTACTGATTTGCGCTATGCGCAGCCCACGCACCCCAGATCATCGCAATGGGATGGAGCCCCGCAATCGCCCAACCAAACGTGGGAATACCCAGCGCAATATAAAGAACGAGCATCACGACCGCACCCGTTACCGTGCTGTAGAGCATTCCAAACGGACCGAGGAAAAAGGTCAGGACCAGCGAGAGAAGAACGCTCTTGCGATTCGCCATCAAGATGGGCACCTCCAGGCAGCCCTGCCGGCACGATGGCCATCGACGTTGCCACACTCGATGCAAACCAACGTCCGGTTGCTCCATAGGATGCGAAAGAATGAGGCTCGGAATCATGACGTTGGCCGAATCATTCACGACTGAATGCTTCAGGCTATTTCTTCGCGTCTCGTCTTCCGGCGCTCCGTGCCTCATCTTGCCGAGCTCCTCGCAGGATCATCTCCAGCCCCTCCCGATAGCGCCGATCGTATCGATCGAACAGGATCCCTGACGTCTGCCGGAGGAACGGAAACGTCTGCGGGTCGAGACGTGCGTTTCGCTCTTCGACCGAGTACCGTGGAGAGCGCTGGCCAGGCGTCGGAAAGACCGCCTGTTCCTCCATCACGAAGCTGAGCGTGTAGTTGTAGATGGTACCGAAGAGGACCACGGCCGATCGCACGGAAAAACCCGCCGCAAGCATCTGGCTTCCGATTCGCTCCGTGGTCTTGAGGTACTCCAGGTTCGTCAACCTCGTCCCCGCCACCATCCGTCCGCCGTCCCGATAGGCCAGCAGCGTCCTGCGCAATCCCTCTCCAAACGTAGACGCCCAGACCTTCCAATCCGATGTCTTCCGCGCAGGCACGAGTCGCTCGGCACCCTCCGCCAGCACCGTCGTCGCCATCTCATCCAGCAACTCCTCCTTGCTCTTGAAATGCCAATAGATCGTCGCGGCCTGCACGTTGAGTTCGGTTCCCAGGCGGCGAAGCGTCAGCTGCTCCAACCCCTCTTCGTTGAGCAGCTTCAGCCCCGCCCGCGTCACCATGTCTCGATTGATCTTCACGCACTGAGCATAACAACAGGACGCGCATGATTGAACTATGTTAGATTTATCGAACGTTGTTAGATTTTCTGGAAGAGCCCAGGTGGGCTCGATCGACAACAGGGAGATCCTCCATGAAAGCAGCCATTGTCACCGCCCCCGGCGCAACGCCCATCTACGGCGATTTCGAGGCACCCACGGCAAAGCCGGGCGAAGAGCTCATCCTGGTCCGCGCCTCCGCCCTTAGCCATTTCACAAAGTCACGCGCCTCTGGATCGCACTATAGCTCCCGAGGAGGCTCCACAGCCGTTGCCGGATACGACGGTGTCGGAATCACTCAGGATGGGAGGCGGGTCTATTTCGCTTTACCGGAGCCGCCCTTTGGTGCTCTCGCCGAGATCTGCCCCGTTTCCGCCAGCCATTGCATCGATGTTCCGGAGTCTCTCGACGACATCACCGCCGCCGCCATCGCAAATCCAGGAATGTCCGCCTGGGCTGCCCTCGTCGAGCGCGCCCACCTCATCCCCGGTGAGACCGTTCTGGTAAACGGCGCCACCAGTACGGCAGGACGACTCGCAGTCCAGTTGGCGAAGCACCTGGGAGCGCGCAGGGTAATCGCCACAGGTCGCAACGCCCATGAGCTCGAAGAGCTCAAGCAGCTTGGAGCGGACATCATCATCCCCTTTGCCCTGGGACCTCTCGATCCATCGGGAGCCGAAGACTACGAATCTGCTCTGAAACAGGCCTTCTCGGAGGGAATCAACGTAGTCGTCGACTATCTCTGGGGGCACAGCGCCCGGACGATCATCGTGGCCGTCGCGAAAGGCGCGGAAGACGTTACGCCGGTCCGCTTCATTCATGTCGGGAGCGCCAGCCAGGAAGATAACGTGGAACTTCCGGGCGCGGCCCTCCGCTCATCGGCGATCATGCTGATGGGGTGCGGTGTGAAGAGCGTCGCTCTGCCCGCGCTGTTGCAATCGGTCAGAATGGTCTTCGAGGCGGTTCAGCCGGCAGCCCTGAAGATTGCCACCATCCCAGTGCCTCTCCGCGAAGTATCGGAGGTGTGGGACCGGTCCACGGGCAAGCCACGAGTTGTCTTCACCATGGACCAATCCCTGTCCGCCTCCCGCGAGGTCTGACACCCTCGAAGCGAATCTCTCCTGCTCAGCAATCAACGCGTCGCGTTCTTCTTCTGCTAGCGCCCTACCACCTCATCGTCGCCACTCGGAATCATCTTCAGCTCCTTCTCGTCCAGGCTGAGATGATCCTTCACCAGCCAGGGAGGAACCCGGCGCAGCCACCGGTTCAACGAAAAGTCCGCATAGTACGGGCTCTTGAAGGTGGCCAGATAGACGAGGTCCTCCGTTCCGGTGTTCTCCACATAGTGCCCCGCGACGATCGGAACATAGCCCACATCGTTGGCCTTGAAGTCCATCGTCCGCGCCTTGCCGGAGGATGCGAACACAGTCATCCGCCCGCTTCCCTTCACCCAGTACTGCCACTCCGATGAGTTCGGATGCCAGTGCATCTCCCGCAGGGCTCCCGGTTTGATCGTCACCAGGGCCGCGGCGATCGCCTTCGATGGCGGAAATACACTTGCGTCCACGATGCGCGTATCCCCGCTCGCACTCTCCTTGTTCGGCTTCATCGCCAGCATCCGGAAGGTATAGTCCACCTTGGATTCGACGGCCTTCCCCCCGACCGCCTTCCTGTCCGCTTCGAGCGATCCCGGAATAACCCCCTGGAAGATGTACAACTCCTCCTTGGGAAACTTGGCCACCGCACTCTCCGGCAGCCGCATGCTCTTGCTCAGGACCTCCGGAGGAGTATGCAGCAACCAGTCCGACAGCGTGAACGTCTGGTACTCCGAGAAATTGGACTCGTCAAAGACCAGGAGAAACTCGCATCCATCCGGTCCCAGTCCTTGCAGCGAGTGCGGATAGCCGGCCGGAAAGTACCAGAGATCGCCGTCCCCAACATCCCCGATGAAGATCGTTCCATCGGGATTCAATACCGTCACCCGCGCATTGCCGTACAGCATATACGCCCACTCGTTGGCCGTGTGCCAGTGCAGCTCGCGATAGCTCCCGGCTGTCAGGCGCATATTCACGCCCGCCATCTCCCTCGAGACCGGCAGATCCCTCGCCGTTACCTGGCGCGTCCATCCCCCGTCCTGGATTCGCCGATGCGCGAGATCGAATGAGTACCAGAAGGGCGCAATATCCCCTTGATCGGTATCCGGAGGCAGGTCGGAATCCGGATTCTCCTTAACCAACGGTCGATTGACCGCACCCGGATTCTGGGCCGAACGGTTTCCCTTACCCTTCCTCATCTCCTCCGACGTCTGCCCGAAGGCCCCCGGCATCACCGCCGCCCCGGTACTGAGCACCGCTGCCGCCGCCCCCAGAAAGCTCCGGCGGGTCAATCTCTCATCGTCACCGATCCCTGCCATCATCACCCCTCAATGCTCATCCTCGTCCAGCCTCGTCTGTTGGCCTTTCTTGGCGACAACATCCGCCAAACCCACCAGCTCGGGTGGAGTCCGATGCACGCATCTGCAGAGTATCGTCGCCACGCCCCGGTTCTACGCCCATCTTCGGCAGATTCGCTTTTCATTTGCCCGTGAATCCCGAAATGGAAGCGGCCTTCCCTTCCGCGGTGCCACTTGAGCGAAACCCGTGCAGCTTGACACTTGACACCCCTGATAAGCTCGACGGAGAGCGTTCGAGGAAGGTCCGGCCCCGGTCGGACCTTTTATTTGGATTTTTCCTGGGCTTTGCCTTTTGGACTTAGGTCGTTTCGTTTGAATACTTTGAAGGGATAAGGGGGAGGGGGGGGTACTCATCGAAGACGACGAAATCCACATGCGCCGGGCCCTCCAGCTCGCTGAAGCGAGCATAGGCCTCGCCTCTCCGAATCCCCAGGTGGGCTGCGTCCTCACCCGCAACGATCGAGTGCTCGGCGAAGGCGCCCACTTCTACGACCGCTTCGACCACGCCGAGATCGCCGCCCTCAAGCAAGCCGCCGCCCTCGGCCACGACCCCCGCGGAGCAACCGCGTACGTAACCCTCGAGCCCTGCTCCCACCACGGACGCACCGGCCCCTGCGCCGACGCCCTCATCGCCTCCGGCGTCGCCCGCGTCGTCGTCGCTACCCAGGACCCAAATCCCCAGGTCAGCGGCCAGGGCATCGCTCGCCTCCGAGCAGCCGGTGTGAACGTCACCGTCGGCCTCCTCCAGGCCGAGGCCCGCGCCCTCAACGACCCCTTCGCCCACTTCATCCGGCACCACACCCCATTCGTCACCCTCAAGGCCGCCCTCTCGGTAGACGGCAAGCTGGCCCCACCTCCCGCAGCCCGCCGCCCCAACCAGCCCCACTGGCTCACCGGCCCCACCGCCCGAGCCGACGTCCAGCGCCTCCGTCACGCCTCCGACGCCATCCTGACCGGCATCGGCACCGTCCTCGCCGACGACCCCGCCCTCACCGACCGCACCTCCTTCCCCCGTCGCCGCCCCCTCCTCCGCGTCGTCCTCGACTCCCACCTCCGCACCCCCCTCACCTCCCAACTGGTCCTCACCGCCCACGACGACCTGCTCGCCCTCTGCACCCCCACCGCCCCCCCACCCCACCTCGCCGCCCTCACAGCGCTCGGCGTCGAGGTCCTACCGATCCCTGCTGTAGACGCGCACCTCCCACTCCCTGCCGTCTTGAAGATCCTCGCCGACCGCAAGATCCTCTCCCTCCTCCTCGAAACCGGCTCCTCTCTAAACGGAGCCTTTCTCCAGCACGACCTTGTCGACAAGGCAGTCCTCTTCTACTCGGAGACCGAACTCGGCCCAACTGCCCTCCCCTTCGCAGAGGGCTTTGCCTCCCCCTACCTGTTCGAGCAGCGCCTGAAACGCGTCGAACGAGTCGCCTTCGAACACGGCCCCGGAGAAGATGCGCGCGTGTCCGGATATCTCCACGACCCGTGGGCCGACCTCCCATAAACCTGCGTCTTTCCGGGCATCACCGTCGTCCTAAGAATGACCCCACAATCTCACTCCTGCTTCCGCCAAGAGAGGATCTCCCGCCGCATGATCATCCGCCCCACCCTGTTCGCCGCCCTCCTCACCACCGCCGCACTCGCCCAGCCCTACAAGACGACCCCCATCCAGATCACCGCTGACCTCTCCGAAGGTCCCCGCAAGATCTACCACGCCGAGGTCGACATCCCAGTCACCGCCGGCCCCATCACCCTCACCACCCCCAAGTGGATTCCCGGTAATCACCGTCCCACCGGCCCCGTCGACCAGATCACCGGCGTCGTCTTCACCGCCGATGGACAAGTCCTGCCGTGGCGCCGGGACGACGTCAACCTCTACGAGTTCCATGTCACGGTTCCCAAGGGCGTCAAGACCCTGCACGCCCACCTCGACTGCATCGTCACCGCACGCGTCTCGCAGAAGATGGCCGTCCTCGAATGGGAGAAGCTCCTGCTCTACCCGGTCGGGCTCCCCGTCCGCGAGATCCAGATCCAGCCCACCGTCATCGTCCCCACCGGCTGGGGCATCGGAACTGCACTGACCCCGCTCGGTGAAGCGGCCAGCGTCTCCACCTCCGCCATGCCGGGTTCGTCGACCAGATACGCCGCCACAACGGTAGAACAGCTCGAAGACTCCCCCGTCATCACCGGCCAATACTTCCACGAGTTCGCCCTCGCACCCGATGTCACGCCGAAGCACTACATCGATGTCGTCTCCGACCAGCCTGAAGATTCGAACCTCCGCCCCCAGCTCCTCGCCGAGCTCAACAACCTGGTCCACGAGACCGGCGCCGCTTACAACTCGCGTCACTACAACGTCTACCACTTCCTTCTCACCCTTTCGGACGTAGCCGGCGGGGAAGGCCTTGAGCACGGCCAGTCCTCCGACAACGGAGTCGGCGAGAAGACCTTCTCGGACGCGACCCGCCAGGTCTCGGCCTCCGACCTGCTGGCCCATGAGTTCACCCACTCCTGGAACGGCAAGTATCGCCGCCCGGGTCGTCTCTACCAGAACACCTTCTTCGAGCCCGAGCAGGGCGATCTCCTGTGGGTCTACGAAGGTATGACCCAGTACATGGGCAACGTCCTCGCCGCCCGCTCCGGCCTCAAGACGCAGGCGCAGTACCGCGACATCCTCGCGACCTCCGCAGCCAACCTCGACTCCAAACCCGGCCGCACCTGGCGCAACACCGAAGACACCGCCATCGCCGCCTCTATTCTCCGCGGCGGAGACCCTGCGTGGTCCAACTGGAAGCGTGGCCAGGACTACTACCAGGAGGGCGAACTCCTCTGGCTCGACGCCGACACCACCATCCGCAAGCTCACCGGCAACAAGAAGTCCCTCACCGACTTCCACCACATCTTCCTTGGCAAGGGCGGCAATACCGGCCCGGTCATCGTCCCGTATGAGTTCAAGGATCTTGTCCACGACCTCAACGAGGTCGTCCCCTACGATTGGGACACCTTCCTCCGCACCCGTATCACCACGCTCGCCCCTCACGCCGACCTCGCCGGCATCGAGCAGGGCGGCTACCGCCTCGTCTACCTCGACCACCCAAGCGCCACCGAGCGCGAGCCGAGCGCTCAGCGCGGACGCAACGCCGGACCCAATGTCTGGTACTCCCTCGGACTCCGCGTCTCAGGCGAAGGTGCCATCTCCGACGTCCGCTGGGCCGGCCCCGCCGACAAGGCCAAGTTGGCCCCTGGCTCCAAGATCATCGCCGTCAACGGCCAAGTCTTCACCGCCGACGGACTGAAGGCAGCCATCGTCGCCGCGAAGGGCAAGACCGAGCCCATCTACCTCATCGTCCAGTCCGATACCTTCATCTCTCTCGTCGACATTCCCTACTTTGAAGGAGAGAAGTACCCGGCCCTCCAGCGCATCGAAGGAGCTCCCGCTTACCTCGATGACATCACCAAACCCCTCACGACCCCCGATCCAGCATCTCTGCCATCGGCCCGGACATCGAAGGCCGCCAGCGAGTAATCTCCCATAGATAGACATTCCAATCGGCGGTCGGAGAATACAAACATGAAGCCCAGTAGGCGCGTCCCAATCGTCAAGGTAGCCCTCGCGGTGAGCATCAGCGTCACGACCCTCTGGGCTCAGGCTCCAGAGGGTCCGGTCGCCGCCTCTCCTCGGGCCTTACCGCTGTGGACGTACCCCATCCCGCCGCAGCCCGCCAGTACGGGAGCGAATCCACTCGCCTCCCTCCCCGGCGACGAACCGATGCACCTGCCCAACAGCACCGCCACCTATACGCGCAAACAGATCGCCGACCTCTTCGCCGTTCCCGACTGGTACCCGGGCTCCCATCCTAAAATGCCCCCGGCCGTCACGAACGGAAGGAGGCCCGACGCCTACGCCTGCGGATACTGCCACCTGCCGAACGGCCTGGGACGCCCCGAGAATCAGGGCATCGCAGGCCTTCCCGCAGCCTACATGCTCCAGCAGTTCAACGACTTCAAGACCGATCTCCGCCACAGCTCCGAGCCACGCATGGGCTCGGTCAAGAACATGATCCACACCGCAAAGGCCGCCACCCCCGAGGAGATACAGGAAGGCGTCGCCTACTTCGCCGCGCTGAAGCCGCAGCGCTGGATCCGCGTCGTCGAGTCAGACACAGTGCCCAAATCGCGCATCGCCGGGGGCATGCTCGTCGCCAGCGAAGCGGGCGGGACCGAACCCATTGGTGATCGCGTCATCGAGCTCCCCGAGAATCTTGAGAAGACCGAGCTACGCGACTCCACCTCCGGCTTCGTCGCCTATGTTCCCACCGGCAGCCTCCACACCGGAGAGTTGCTGGTCAAGTCAGGTGGTGACGGCAAGACGATGCCCTGCATTCTCTGCCATGGATCCGACCTCAGAGGAACAGGCAACATCCCCTCCATCGCCGGCCGCTCCCCCAGTCAGATGACCCGCCAGATCATCGACTTCCAGACCGGCGCCCGCAATGGTCCCGGAGCCCTCATGATGAAGGGCCCCGTAGCCAAACTGACCAACACGGATATCGTCGCGATCGTCGCCTATCTCGCCTCCCTGGCTCCTTAGCCGCGATCAGGCGGCATCTAATACCGAGTTGCACCGCCGGAGATCCGCCTCATGTGTTCAAAGACCGCGCTGACCGTCATTGCCTTCCTCCTTGGAGCCGCGTCGCTTGGAGCCCAGACGGCTATCCCGCTCGCCCCAACGAAATCCACCCGGGCAACCGTCTCCTGGCCCACCACCGACGGCACCTTCACCATCGATAACTTCCACTTCAAAGATGGAGAGACCATCGATCATCTCCGCCTCCACTACCTGACCCTGGGCCAGCCCCACCGTGACGCGGCGGGGCACGTCGACAACGCGATCCTTCTCCTCCACGGCACCGGTGGCGACGCTCACTCGCTCCTCAATCCCGTTTTTTCAAATATCCTCTTCCCACCCGGCGGCGTCCTCGACATCCGGAAGTACTTCGTCATCCTCCCCGATGACATCGGCCAGGGCACCTCCTCAAAGCCATCCGACGGCCTCCGCGCCCACTTCCCTCAGTACGATTACGACGACATGGTCACATCCCAGCACACCATGCTCACCAAGGGCCTGCACGTCGATCACCTCCGCCTCATCCTCGGCACGTCGATGGGCTGCATGCAGGCGTTCGTATGGGGCGAGACCTTCCCCACCTTCGCCCAGGCCCTCGCCCCCTTCGCCTGCCTCCCCGTCGAACTCGCGGGACGCAACCGCATGATGCGCTACATGATCATCCAGGCCATCCGGCAGGACCCCGCCTGGCAGGGCGGCGAGTATAAGACCGAGCCCATGCAAGGCCTCCGCACCGCCAATGAACTTCTCCTAGTAATGGGCTCCGCGCCGCTCCAGATGCAGAAGCAGGCTCCCACGCGCGCCGCCGCCGAGGCCTATGTCGATAAGTACCTCGCCACCACCATGGCCCGTACCGACGCCAACGACATGATCTTTTACGTTAACGCGAGCCGCAATTACAACCCCGCTCCGAACCTCGATAAGATCACCGCGCCCGTTCTCTGGATCAACTCCGCCGACGACTTTATCAATCCTTCCGAGCTTGGCATCGCCCAGCAGATGGTGAAGCGTCTGCCTCACGGACGCTTCATCCTCATCCCCATCTCGGACGCCACGCGCGGCCACGGAACCCACACCCAGGCCGCCATCTGGAAGGACGATCTCGCCGCCTTCATGCAGCAGACCGAAGCCCACTGACGCCCTCAGCGAAGGCGTCCAGGCACTCTATCAGAACGTCTTCAGAAACTCGATCAGCGCGCGCTTGTCGCTATCGCTGAGACCGGGTCCGCGCTCCGCCAATGCCTGCTCCTTCGTCTCCCCAGGCTCAACATAATCGGTGCCGAAGTAATGCCCGCGATTGACGACCAGATCCGGGCATTTACTCAGCTCAAGCATCTGGGGCACCTGCTTGCTAAATACCTCCGCAGCCTGGGCGTCCGTCGCATACTTTGGAAGACGCTTCAGGTCGCTATTCAGATCGAGCACCAGCTGAGCCAGCTTCTTATTGTGCTCCAGGTTATGCTCTGGATCCTCGGACATCGGGTTCAGATTCGTCAGCAGGCCCACGGGCGTCCCAGCCGGAATTGGACCAAGCTGCACACCGCCCCTGCCAAAGATCCACGGTGCCAGCTCCTGCCCAAGCCCAAAGAACGGCCGCAGAAAATCCGGTAGATATCCAACCGCCACATTCAGAGAACTACGCGTCGTCGTCCGATCGATCACGCCGGGAACCCTGGTCCCAAGATACTGGTCGTGGACGCGCTTCTCCGGCCAGAGCATCTGCTCGATCGAAGCCTGGAAAGACTTCATTCTGCCATCGACCGAAGGATCGACCACAAACGGTCCGACCGCGTTGTTCAGCAGGTAAGGTGCCGTGGACCACAGACTCACCAGCGATGGTGGCCGGGTATATCCTCGCCCACCCGCAGGCATGGTGTACTTCTTCGGCTCCCCGGAGAGTGGGTCATACCACGTGATCTCCCCAACTGAAGGCATGTCCTTGTAACTCTGCGACGAGAAGTTATCCCAGATATTCCCGCCCAGAGCATTCGTTGCCAGAGGACTGCATGCGTTCGTATGTAGCAGCGTTACCGGCACGCGTATCTCCGCCGACAGGTAGTTGTCGGTCAGGAAGTTGTCGTCCAGCACGATCGTCCGCATCTTGCTCTTGAAGTCGTCGGTCTTCGTCCACGCCCAGTAGTTGTTGAAGCAGGACATATAGTTCTTGCCCGCGCACCCACTCGGGTCGAGCCCCGCCGCCGGCTGCGGCTGCTTGCTCGAATGGCACCGCGCACAGTTCTCCGCGAAGACGATCCTGCCCTGCTTCAACGTGGCCGCATCGGTCTTCAGATACTTCGAGTTCGCATCATCGCCCGCATCCTTCAGGTGATGTTGACCCGTCGTCTTCAGGAAGAACTCCGCCATACCAAGCGTCTGGTTCTCTGTCGCCGCAAAGTACGCCGAGTTCTCCCGTGCGACCTTCACCTCGATGGGCGTGATCTTCTTTCCACCCACGAGTGCATTGAAGTGCAGCAGCCATTCCTCGCTGAACGTCCCAATGTTCAGATACACCCTGTTCAAAGCGCCCAGCGCACCGACCGAATCGGACCCATCCTTCAGCACCCGTGGTGTAAGCACCGTATCCGGTGGATGGAAGAATTCTGTGAGTGGCCCTGACTTCACAAACGAGTTGAACTGTTTGTTATCGAGGTTCCCACCGGCAAGTGTCTCCTTACCCCACCGCTTGGCCTCGTCCAGCCGCGGCCCCAGCAGGTAAAACGCATTCATGGTCCGCGGGTTGTTGATGCTATCGGTCGAGATCAAAGACGTATCGAGCGTACCCGGCCTTGAGGTGTGAAAGAGCTGATGCACAAAGTTCTGCTCATTCGCATCCCAGTCGAAGATGCGATCGATCCAGAAGTACTGCGCCCCCACGTTCGAGCTCAGGTTCTCCCACTTCGGATGTTCCGGATCAGCAGGCGGCTTAACCGGGTTCGGCCCGACATGACAGAACCCGCACGACATGCCCACCCGATAGGGCTTGATCAGATCCTTCGACTCGTAGTAACTCGGGTCCGTGTAGTAACGCACCGGATCCCACTTCTTCTCGGCCGCTTCGTCGAACTCGGGATTCGGAAACAGTCTTAATCCCACGATTCCGGACGCATAGCCATAGTAAGAGCCCGCTGGAATATTCTTCCCCCGCGCGCCAAACTTCACCCCTGGATACTTCGTCTCATCCTCGAACGGATCGCCACGCTCACAGCCCGGCTGCGTCTTATCCCACTTGTCGAGCCACAGCCCATACCGGCTCGGATCAGGCTCCGTCGCCTGCACGAAGCATGGCTCGTTGACCAGACCCAGGTACTCCCACCGGTTCTCCCGCCGCGCCTTCAGGCTGGGATGCGAAGAAAGCGTCTTCACAAAATCGAGCGCCCCAAAGCTCGTAACCGACAACTTATCCCACAGCCGATCGTCACCCGCGGTCCAGACGATCCAGGTATTTCTTCCCTTAATCTCGTCTTCATTCAGCGCAACGCCGCCGTCCATGTCTTTGAAGTACGGGTCGGCCGAGGCCACGAAGGAGCCGGCATTCAATCCCGCAAGCTGAGCCTCATCCTTCACATGGCCGATCTGTGGCCGGCCGACCCAGCGAACCAGCAAAATCACAGCCACGATGGCGACAATGAAAACAAAGATCGCAAAGAGCTTCTTCATCTTCTCCTCTTCTCAAGACAGCAAAGATTGGCACAAGTTGTTGCGAAGGCCCAAAAAGCAGTCCTGAAGCACGATGAAAGCATCGCCCACGCAGCAGTGAAGGTTGGGATCAATGGGAAGCAGCCGATCCTCGATAGAAGTCAACGAGAGAAGGCGACTAAACCGGAAATTCAAGGCAGAAATCGATCAGCCGTTTCTTACTCCAGTACACCTTGCCAAGATAGAGTCCCGGCTGAATCAGGCGGATCTCGTCCCGGATCCACTGCGCCACATTCGAGGTCTTCGAGTAGTCCAGCACGATGCACTCCTTGCCGTCGAGCCAGCTGTCTCCCTTGTATACCTCGGCGATGATCGCGTTGAACCCGAAGTGGAGCAGACGGTTCGTCAGCACACCATGCGCCGCATCGAATGTCTTGCCCTCCCACACGAAGAACGTGACAAACTTCGCGATCTCCGGGCTGAACGTCGTTCCAGGCGCAATGATCGCGGTGCCTTTGGCAGGTCCGTTCGGAATAGGCCCTGCTGTACTCGCGGTGAAAAGCTCGTCCAGTTCGGACTGAGGCATCTTCAATAGACCTTCAACACTCGTCGGCATACTTCCTCCGTAAACTACGTGGCCCGGGTGTTTTCTGGAGCGCGGTAAGCCTATCACAAAGTACGTTCTTACAAGCGTTCTTTCAGGCCCTTTGATCCGCCCACTCCGCAAGAATGACATCGGCCGCCTTCTCTCCGATCATGTAGACCGAGCAGGCAATAAAGAATCCAGGAATCCTCGGAAACACCGAAGCATCCACCACCCGTAGCCCCTTCACCCCATGCACACGAAAGCTGCTGTCGAGCACACCGCCGCTCTCAGCCGGCCCAATCGCGCAGGTACAGGAAGCATGATGTCCCCAGCAGTGAGTCCGAATAAACTCCTTCAACGCCTCATCCGTTTCGACCTCCTTTCCCGGCAGTTCCTCTTCCTCAATCAGCCCCTGGTCCTTCAAGTTCTGACTCAGCCGCCGAACGAAACGAATCCCATCCACCACCGCCGCAAGGTCCTCGTCTCCACCTTCGCCAAAGTAGTTGAAGTCGATCAACGGTGTATCTCTCGGATCATTCGACCGCAGCCTGACCGTTCCCGAACGGTTCCGCGTATGCGCCTTCAGTACCACCCACGTCAGGTAGTTCAGCTTCTCCGCGAACACGCGCGAGTACCCCGGATAATACCCCGTAAACCGCGCCAGCAGCGACATACAGAAGAGATCCGGAAGCTCCTTCGCCACCGGCGACCGCCTGAACAAAGTCAGCACCGAACCATTGGTCGAATAGATCCCCGTCCTGCCCTCGCTCCATTCCTTGTACTGAGGATCGCTCGTCGTGAACGTCGCTCCTTCAAACGCATCCCACTCCTTGAAGCTCATCCGGTTCACCACGCCGATCTCATACCGGTCCTGCAGATTCTTTCCCACACCCGGCAGGTCAACCCTTACCTCGATCCCGTGCTTCTCCATCTGCTCCCTTGGACCCACGCCCGAGAGCATCAGCATCTGCGGCGTATTAAACGCTCCACCCGCAAGAATCACCTCCTTCGACGCATACACCGACCTCATCTCCGCCGCCTCGCCAGAAGGTTCAGCATGAGCCCGATAGAGCCTCTCCCCCTGCATGTACTCCACACCGATCGCACGGTTGTCCGTGTCGAAGAGCACCCGCGTCACCAGCGCGTTCAACACAATCTTCAGCCGCTCCGGATACCGCTTCGCCACATCGAGCACCCGCTCCCTCGATCCACTTCTCCGATGCCGCCCGGTCGTCAGCGGCAGATACCGTATCCCCGTCGAGTCATCCCGCACCAGCCTCCAGTCGTTCGCATCCAGCCCGCTCTCAAAGAACCATCGAATCCGATCCGCCTGCTGGCCATCCTCCTCAAACGCTCGCAGACCCGCATCCACAATCGTCTTCGCCAACGCCTCATTCGACACCACCGATAGGGGCAACGCCCGCTCCGTCGGCAGCCAGCCCTTCCATCCATGCCGCGCCGGATTGAACCCTACCTTCGCCAGCAGCCGATACCACGGACGATGCCGGCAGTTCTCAATCCGCTCAAAGTATCCGCGCATGGTCTCCGCTCGCCAGGTCTCATCGCCCGTCATCTCCGCGATCGCATCCCAGTCCGCATTATGCGGATACACCAGGATCATCGCGTTATGCGCCGTGCATCCTCCCAGCGTTCCAGCCCTCGGATAGAGGACTCCCCCAAGCTCGGACCGATAGGCCGGGTCCAGTCTCTGCCGGCTCTCCTCCGCATAGTGCCGCACGAAGAAGTCCCACTTCATCGCCGTATCTTCCGAAGCCAGCGCGTGAAACGCCGGAACGTCATAGTCCGCCGGAAGCGAATTCCCCTCCGGCTGCACCGGGTTGCTGCCCGAGAGAGTTCGCGGGTCTCCTCCAGCCTCCAGCAGAACCACCGTGCACCCCGCCTCGGCCAGCCGCGCCGCGACCGTGCCGCCCCCGGCGCCCGACCCGACGACAACGAACTCACAATCCGCAACCCGCTCTGGATCAGATGGCCTCATGGAATCGTATCGAGATACTTCAGCACCTCTCCCCGGTCCGCCGTCTCTGGCCCTGTCCGCAGCGTCTGCATCTGCCTCCGGTAACCCGGCTCGGCCTTCGGGTTCCGGCTGTGCTGCCACAGAGCCTCATCGACAATCACCCGATCCTGTGCCAGCATTCGCTTCCGTGTCTCCGGGATCAGGACGAAACGATACAGCATCTTATCCACGAAAGACAGCTTCGTCGCCATCCCCGCTTCATCCAGAATATTCGCCGCATTGAACCGCGGGTCTTCAGCGCACTGCTTGTAGAAAGTGAGCAGCCGAGTCGCCTCCGCTGTATGCCCCGGACCCACGGCAACCACCGTCGGAGCAGCATCGGGACCATTCGAGATCGAGTACGTATGACACAGGGCGCAGTTGCCCGTCACCCGGATATACCCTACACGCTTCTTGGCGAAACCCGCCGGCATCTCGCGTGTCTCCTCCCACGAAAATCCCAGCGAAGCATATCCACCTGGCCCCGGCATGTACTCCGGAAAGATCCGCGGCAGCGCCAGCCAGATCCAGTAAGGGATGCCCGCCTCCTTCTCCCCACCCACCGAGCCATAGAGAAACTCATCCCGTGAAGTAGCGGCAATCCATGCCGGCTGATCCACCGAACGCAGCAGCTTGTACCAGGCCACAAACCAGCCCAGCCCCACCAGCAGCAATACGGTGACCAATATCGTTCTCGTCCGCTTCCCCATCGCAGTCCCCCACCGAGCCTCAGAACTTCTTCAGATACTCGATCAGTGCATCCTTATCCGGCCCCGGCAGATCGATCCCATACAGATGTCCCTGGTTGCCATTGCCATTCGCAGACGTATCGAACTTGAAGAAAACCGTCCCGTCCTGCTCCGCGGCAGTCGATACATAGCCAACGTTCTGCGTATCATATACATCGTTCCCTCGGTAGAACATCGCACTCCGTTTCTCCTGCGGCTCCAGCAACTCCCGCAGGTTCGGAACCGACCCATTGTGCAGATACGGCGCCCGTAGCCAGATCCCGTCGAGCGGCATATTCGCATACCCCGTCGTCTTGTGAAAGTGCGAGAACCGCTGCGGATAGTCCGGCTTGTATCCCCAGTCCTTCTCAAACCCGGCATACAGCGTCCCCTGGTTGGCCGCAACCAGGTACGTATAAGAGTCATACCGATGCCGGTCCGTCCCGATCAAATCGATCGGAACGACCGAGCCCACCTTCTCTGTCGCCAGCACCGGATCCCCCGCCTTCTCATCACCGCGCAGCGGAGTGCTCCGAAACGGAGCCTCTCGTGTCCCATGACAGCCCATGCACCGCGCCTCGTAGATCCCCTTGCCCTTCGCCGCCAACCCCTCATCGATCCCGTAGGGATAAGCCAGAGGCTTCGCCGTCATCAGCCAGTTCCGCGTGCGCAGCACAAGCTTCGGATCGAGCGTCGGAGGATAGGCCCCGGTCCCAAACGCCGCCGAAAGATTCCTCTCATCCACCGACGTATTATTCCCATCCCAGTGCAGCCGCATCCCCTCCCTCGGTCCCTGGTTCCAGATCGACGGAAAGTCCGCATTGCCCATCAGTTCCCGTGCATCGGCATGGGTCATGTTGAAGTTCAGCAGCGCCTTCGGTGCGTTGAACGTGTCCACCCGCCCCGGCCCCCATGTCTCCGCGTGAACGAATCCCAGCCGCTGCCGCAACATCAGCATCTTCTCCCGCATCACGTAACTGGCATATAAGCGGAAGATCAGCCGGTTGATCAGGTCCGGCTTGGGGATCAGCCGGTTTGGACTATCCTTCATCGCATCGATCTGGTCCAGCATCCGTTGCGGTGTGAACTTCTGATCGAGCGGGATCGTCGTCAGAAAATGCTCGAACGCGCCCAGGTTCAGATCGTTCGCCGGCATTCCCGCGATGATCGTCCGCTGTTCCCCCGCAGCCCTGCGCACCGTGCCCGTATGGCACACCGCGCAGTTGAGATACACGACATCGATCCCGCGAAAATTGCGCCGCGACACCCCCACCGGCAGGTCGTACCGAGGATCTTTTCCCGGCTCATAGATCATTCCGAACGACTGGTATCCCCGCCCCGCCTTCCCGTCCGGCAGATACTCCGGAAACATCTCCGGAAGCGCCACCCAGAACCAGTACGGAATCCCCATGGTCCGCTCACCGCCCGTCGACCCATACTTGAAGTGCATCAGGTCATCGGCATACTCCACCGGCGCATCCCGTGTGAACCGAACTCCCATGTAAACCACCACGACCAGCAACACCGCGCACACCGCAAGCAGCGCCACGCCAAGCTTCGGATGCCGTGTGGTCCTCGACGCATCGCTCATCATCTCGCCTCCTGCCAACGGCACGCTCCGTGGGTCATTGACATAGCGCTCCACCCTGACGCCAAGGCTCTCCCCCTCACGCGCCTGCCGTTCGAGCACCGTACCTGGCCGGCTCTCGACGCTTGCCGGATAGACGCTCCGCCGCACCTCCGTCAGGTACCCATAAGGCACAAACCCGCGACCCTCCACAGGCTCAAAGTGCAGTGCCTCCTGGTCGACCACGATCTCCTCAACAAACCGAATCTCTGCGAACGCAACAAACGGAGCATCCGCCGCCCCCACCCGCTGCCCCTCAATCCGCAGTCCCCCATGCCCTTCGACGACACGTGTCAGTGCCAGATCGCGCCCCACCGCATCATGCTCTGCCCCACCCAACCGAGCCGCATCCTCATTCGCAGCAAACCGTATCCAATATCCCGACCCCTCCCCGCCGAGCCGATAAGGAACATCCGCATAGTAGAGGTTTCGGAAGTAGTCATAGCGCCGCAGCCCAAACCCCAGCCCACCCGTCGAAAGATTCGCCACCAGCTTCCAAAGCCTGTCCCCACCCGCCGTGCACAGCAGGTCCAGATCGACCTCCGGCGTCCGCCGAATCGGAGCCACATCCCTTCCCACCGCGTCATAGAATCGCGCCGCAATGCTCGGAGCATCCGGAATTATCCGAGCCAACCACCCCGGCATTCCCTTCTTCATCAACCCCATCCCCATCCGGAGCAGCACCGCCGTCCCCGCCAGCCGCTCCCCCGCCGCGGCCAGCGCCGCGTCCGCCACACCCAGCGATGTCACCTCCCCCCGAAACACCCGCCCATCCGGATGAAACACCCGCGCATTCCGCACCACGCCACTTGCAAACCCAAACACCTCCGCCGCGACCCCAGCCCCAGCCACCTCCGCGGGCCGCCCCTCCCGCTCCTCCGCCCGCCACGCCGCGAGCGTCCACAGAAACCCGCCAAAGTCCGAAACCGAGAACGCCACCGCGAGCGCCCCCGGAAGAATGTCCTTGTACCAGAGCACGAACATCACAAACGGCACCATCGGCCTGTCGATCAACGAGGCGAAGACGAAACCCCGGGCATTCAGCCGTCCGCTCACGATGTATAGCAGCCCCAGCCCCGACACAAGAAGACCCACCAGCCGCACATAGTTCTCCGCCTGCACGCTCAACTCCGGCAGTCCAAGCAGCGAAGCCACAAACACCGGAGCCAGAAGGATCAGGGTCCCCAGACCAAGGTCAATCCACCCGAACAGCTCCACCGTCCGCGCCGACCGGTCCTGCGGCCGCCCCCGCAGAACTCGCAACGCCATCTCCAACAGCGACGGCATTCCTTCCTTCTCAACCGGCAATCCCGAGCGTGCTTCTTCCAAGAGGGCGCCTCCCGGCTGATCGAGCAAGTCCTTGACGCAGGCCCATTTCGCAACAGAACAAACCCGGTAAAACAGTCAGGCCACCGCGCACTCGTTCCCGTCAACGAAGAGACCGCAAGATCCATCGATCAGCGATCGGGAGAATTATCCTGCATCTCCGCCCCAACAGCGCAGCGATCGAAGACTATTTTTTTTACCGTCCTGTGATCCTACCGATGCGCCCCACTCAGCCGATGCTGCAGCATCTCCAGCGACTCCCCCTTGGTCTCCGGATAAGCCACCAGCACCGTGACAAACTGAACCACCATCATTCCCGCGAAGAACCAGAACGGCATCGCCCGCGAGTACCGCGCCACCACAGGGAACGCCAGTGTGATCAGACCATTCATGATCCAGTGCGAAGAAGATCCCAGCGCCTGCCCCTTCGAGCGCACATTCGTCGGAAAGACCTCGCTCAGATAGACCCAGATCACCGCACCCTGCGACACGGCAAAGAAGATGATGAATCCCACCAGCAGAGGCAGCAGAAGCGCCTGGTGCGTCTCCGTCTTGAACAGAATCGCCACCCCCGCCAGGCACAACCCGCACCCCACTGCTCCGATCAGCAGCAGCGTCTTCCGCCCCAGCTTATCGATCAGCGAGATCCCAAGCATCGTCGCCAGCAGGTTGGCCGCACCAATCGCCACCGCCTGTACATTGCTCGACATCTGTCCAAAGCCCGCGCTGCGGAAGATGTCATTCAGGTAGTACAGAATCGCGTTGATCCCGCTCAGCTGGTTGAACATCCCAATCGTAATCGCCAGGAAAATCGGCAGGCTATGCCGCTTCGTAAACAACGTGGACTTCGCCGACCCTTCTTCCTCGACCAGCGCCAGCCGCATCGCATCCACCTCAGCCTGCGAGTCCGGAGAACCCATCCTCTGCAGGATCAGCAGCGCCTCATCGATCCGGTTCTGCGACACCAGCCATCGCGAGCTCTGCGGAACACTCAGCAGAAGCACCAGGAAGAAGATCGCCGGCAGCGCCGCCACCCCCAGCTCCACCCTCCACTCAATCGCCCCGAACGCAAAGTGAACGATGATCGCATTCGAAAGATACGCCAGCAGAATCCCGATCACGATGTTGATCTGGAACAGCCCCACCAACCTTCCCCGCCACTTCGCCGGAGCCAGTTCCGCAATGTATACCGGACCCAGTACCGAAGACCCGCCAATCCCAATCCCCCCAATGAACCGGAAGACCAGGAAGAAGATCCAGCTCGGCGCAAACGCGCATCCAATCGCCGAGATCACATACAGCACACCCATAATCCGCAGCGCCGCCCTGCTCCCGATCTTCTGACCCAGCACCCCGCTGCCCAGCGACCCCGCCACCGTACCCCAGAGCGCAATCGAAACCGTGATCCCCAACTGCAGATCCGTCAGACCATACTGCTGGCTCAGCGCATGCGTCGCCCCCGCAATTACCGCCGTATCGAACCCGAACAGCAGCCCTCCCAGCGCACCCGTCAGAGCGCTCTTGCCCAGTAGGGTCATCGCCCGCAGTCTCGTACGATCCATTTTGGAATTTCCACCCTTTCCAGCAATCAACTACAGCTAGCAAACCACAATAGCATCTGATATTACATTGCGAGACCTTTGGAACGCCCTCGGTCTCTCCGTAACGCACGTCGATATCGCAACCGAAGGCACTCATGTCCACTCCGTCCTCAGCCCGCATCGCAGCCATCGGCGAACTTCTCTGGGATCTCCTCCCCAGTGGTGCCCGCCTCGGCGGAACCACAACCAACTTCGCCGTCATGTCAGCGCGTCTTGGAACGCCCACCATCCTCATCAGCCGCACCGGCCACGATCCCTTCGGAGCCAACGCCCTCGCCCTTCTCGCCGACGCCGTCCCTGGCCTCCTCGACCTCACCTATCTCCAGGTCTCCCCCACCCTCCCCACCGGAACCGTCTCCGTCACCCTCCGCCCCGACGGTCAGCCCCTTTATCGCATCGATGGCCCAGTCGCCTGGGACGAGATCGGATTCCCCTCCTCGCTCGCCTTCCTCGCCCAGTGCGTCGACCTCGTCTGCTTCGGCTCCCTCGCACAGCGCAACCCCATCTCCCGCGCCACCATCCGCGCCTTCATCGAGGCCACCCTCCCCACGGCCATCCGCGTCTGCGACATCAACCTCCGCATGCCCTTCTGCGACCCCGACACCGCCCGCTGGTGCCTCCACCACGCCACCATCCTCAAGATCAGCGAAGAGGAGCTCCCCGAGCTCGCCGATATGCTCGAAATCCCTCTCACTCCCTCATCGCCCGACGAACCGGACGCCGCCGAAACCGACTTCGCCCGCCGCCTTCTCACCCACGCCCCCACCTGCCTCCTCGTCGCCATCACCCTCGGTCCACGCGGCAGCCTCCTCGTCAGCCCCGCGGAAACCCACCGGGAGCCCGGCCGCTCCGTCCCCGTCGTCGACACCGTCGGAGCCGGTGACGCCTTCACCGCCGGGATGGTCTACGCTTATCTCAGGCGCGGCTCCCTGGCTCAGATCAACGCCGTCGGCAATCTCTGCGGGCGCTTCGTCGTGGGCCAGCCCGGCGCGACCCCCGAGCTTCCACCATCGCTCCTCGAACAGATCAAGGCCGTCGTCGATACGACAACGGCCCACTAGTACCGTGACCTTCTAGAGTCGTACTCAAGAACAATACTGGTCTTCGCTGTATTTTTGGGATCGACTACAGGAATGGGACGTGGGATTCGATTGCAGTTGTCGTTGACCGTTGAGGATCGAAAGCAGATCGAGGCGCTTTTGCGCGGCGGCGCGCAGGAGGTACGGACGGTGGTTCGCGCTCTGGC
>JAMFSC010000049.1 GCA_026225095.1 bacterium | reverse complement strand
GCGCACAAAAAGCTTCTGGTGAAACATTGGGAAATTTCGATCGTTGCCCGCTAACCCTTTTAGAACACCATGGATGCAGGAAACTCGCAAAAAACGGCGATTTCATACCACTTTATTAGAAGATGAAACCCAGGTGGTCTGACCAAACGACTGGAAAATAAGGAGGCGGACCACACCTTCAGGAGAACGGCCCTAGTCCTTCTTCGCCGTAAAGTCCCCGCCCACCGAGTACTCCGGAACATAGATCGATCCCGCCAGCGTCCCATCCTTCGCCATCTTCCCGCTGAACTGGATCGTGATCGCCCCACCCTGGTAGGTTGTTCCGTACTCGAACTTCACCACCCCGTCCGTCAGCGTCCCGGTGGCTTTCACCTTGACCCCATCGGTCCCCGTGCACGTTCCCGAGATCTTTCCCTCGGCCTCCGCCAGTACGCACGTCGGGTCCACCGGGTTGTCCGAGACGACCCCAGTCACATGCCATGTCCCATCCACCGGCGATGCGAGAGCCGGAACGGACCCCGCCAACACCATTCCTGCTGCAAAACAGATCACCTTCATCATCGCGTCCGGACCTCAGTCTGTGGTTTGTGCCCAGCCCGCGCCACTTCCGCGCAGCCGTAACTCCTGTAGACTCCGCCCTGTCCCCACGCATGTCAAGTGATATTTCCACGCCCCATCATCGTGTCGGGTGACGAAAAAATCCTGAAAATCTACCCACTCGATACGTACCAAAACGTCCCTGAGGCGTCTATCGACCATCGGCTTACAGCGCAAGCGTGGTCCCTGTGGCCGAATCCACGTTCCGCGTTCCAACGCAAGAGTTCACGTGGAGATCGTCAGCACTGCATCGCCAAGCCTCCGCCGGGGCGAACGCCTTTTCACCAAACTGGCACAAAGTCGCGTTCGCTTCTACAATCGGAACAAGGAATATCCCTAAAGAGTTGCTCGCAGCACAGGACGGTGTCAGCAAGCCGTCAGCGAGGATGAAGGAACCGCATGAAGTTGAGCAAGATCGGCCGTATCTCTATGGCCTTCGTAGCATCCGTGGCGATGGGCTTGGGTATGACGGCCTGTGGTGGTGGCACAATCGGATATATGTGGGTTCTGGGAACCCAGTATAACCAGATCGCCGGATTCAAGATCGATCAGGTGACTGGGAATCTCACCAACATCCCCAACCAGCCATTTTCCTCCGGCGGGACCAATCCGGTCGCCATCGCGGTGAAGCCTGGCGGACGCTACGTCTACGTCGTCAACAAGGGAAATGGCACCGGGAACGGGAACATCAGCCTCTTCTCCGTTGGCGGAGATGGCATCCTCACGTTCCAGCAGACCTACACCAGCCAGGGCAATACTCCGGTCTGGCTCGCCGTCGACTCGACAGGGAACTTCCTTTACGTCCTCGATAAGCAAGCGCCGCCGCAGCAGGATCCCCTCAATCCGCTTGATCCCACGAAGACGGTTCCCGCCACTTTCGGCGATATCACCGTCTTCGCCATCGCGTCGGACACCGGACGCCTCACCCTTGTAACCAACCAGCAGAGCAAGGTCCCGAACACACAGATTCAAAAGACCTACTTTCCAGTAGGGGTCAATCCCACCATGGTCAGGGTCTCCAGCGGCGGCTGCCTGTTTACGCTCAACTCCGCGGATGCCACGACAAACGGGGTCAACACGATCTCGCCCTACACCACGAACTCCAGCACCGGCCAGCTGACCCTTAGCTCGAACACGTCGATCCTGACCAACGCCACGAACGTCACCTCGATCAACGTCAATGGCAGCAGCGTATACCTTACCGACGCCGGGCTTAATCAGATCCTGCCCTACACCGTCGGAACGGGTTGCGCGCTCAACACCGCCAACGGTGGAGCGGTCAACAACCTCTCGCTCACCGCGAATCCCGTCATGAGCATCGTCGATTCGACCGGAAAGTATCTCTACGTCCTCAATCAGTCGACCACGAACACCCAGAACGCCTTCAGCAGCATCTCGGCCTTTGTGATTGACTCCTCCACCGGCAAGCTCCAGAACCTCGGCGATACCAACAATCCCTACTCCATCGGAGCGGGCCCGGTCTGCATCGTCGAAGATCCCTCGAACCAGTTCATCTACACGTCCAACAATACGGACGGAACGGTCACAGGCAAGATCATCGACAAGAACACCGGCAAGCTCTCGGCGCTGACACGCGGATCGACCTTCACCGCGACCGGCCTCTCAACCTGTCTGGCCGTCAGCGGAAACATCAGCTAGCCGCTCGCCGGGGTAGCGCAAAGCGCGCGCCCCGGCAAGCCAAACCCATCGGCCGGACGTATGGAGATCACATCCTCCGCACCTAGCCGACCTTTAGATCTCAAGACCCTCAAGTTCAGGTCGGGCGCGCAGCAGCCGCCCGGGAATCAGGAAGCGCATGAAGTTCGATACGATTGGCCGGGTAACAAAGGCCCTCATTGTTTCTCTGGCACTTGGCCTCGGCGCCACCGCGTGCAGCCGCGACTTTACCCTCGCCTATCTCTACGTCACCACGGCGAAGTCCAACCCCGGTCTCATCAACGCCTACAATATTGACTATCAGTCCGGCGCGCTCCTGCCCATTGCTGACTCCCCCATCCCGTCGGGAGGGAAGAATCCTGTCGCGGTCATCGCGGCGCCCAATGGCAAGTACCTCTACGTCATCCATCGCGACGACTCCAGCGTCGTCGAGTTCGCCATCGGAACCGACGGAAAGCTGTACGCACAGCACACCTACAACGTGCAAGGAACCTTCCCGACCGCCGCTGCCATCGATCCGACCGGAAACTTCCTCTACGTGACCTCGCTCTACCAGCCCGGCTACACCACCGCCAACCCCGGCCCGGGCAACATCACCATCTTCCCCATCTCGCAGACCGATAACACACTAGGAACTCCTGTCGCCAACGGCTCTCTCGCTTACTTCCCCATCGGCTACAATCCCGTCTCCATCGCTCAGAGCCCGGTCCTCACCTCGACCCCAAGCTCCCAACGCTATCTCTACGTCATCGATCAGGAGACTGCCGCCAGCCCCACCATCCTCGGCTTCGTCGTGCCGGTGAAATCCGCCACGAGCGGTACCACCACCGTCTACGCACCCACCGGCCCCATCACCCCGACATCCGCCACGTCGATCGTCACTCCTACCGGAGGCAAGACCGTCGCCACCGGAACCAACGTTGGAGTTACCCCCAGCGCCCTCGCCATCTCGCCAGTCGGTAGCTTTCTCTACGTCACCGACCAGGCCCAGAACGAGATCTTCGCCTACACCCTCGGCGCCGGTGGCCTCATCACCCCGCTACCTAGCAGCCCCTTCTCAACCGGCCTCTATCCGGTCAACATCACCATCGACCCCCGCGGCGAGTACCTCTACACTGCGAATTACAGTGCCAACACTGTCTCGGCCTACGCCATCAACACTGCCACCGGCGCACTGTCCGCCTCATCCGGCTCCGCCACCACCACGGTCGGACCGGGACCCACCTGCATCGCCATCGAGTCCGCCCGGGGTATCTATCTTTACACCTCAAACGCCCTCGACAACACCGTCACCGGCGAGCAGCTCGATCCGCATAACGGCGGCCTGAAGGCGATCCAAAACTCCCCCTTCACCGCCAGCGGCCTCCCCACCTGCACCGTAGCGGTGGCCAACGGCTCCCACCCCACCCAGGCCCTCGACAACTAACTTAACCCGGTCCCACATCCTCCGAGCCCCGCCACCCGGCGGGGCTCGGTCGTTGTTCAATCACCGGGGCGGGGCACGCCGTCGTCAGCACTTCAGGCCAATATAACCGCCGCCAACCCACGCAACCGCAGCCGCAGCCGGGCCGTCTCCTCCCGATGACACGGCAGGCAAAGCGTCCGCAGATTCTCCAGATCGCACTGACCGCCACCCTCCGCGACCGGAACGATGTGATCCGCATCCCAAAGCGATCGCCGCGCATGGATCGTCTTGAGCCCATAGAGTGAAAGACCCGCAGCCCTATTCGCCCCACGCGCCCGCCTGAGTGCCGCATAGATCGCCACCGTATCGGCCGAGCACAGCGCGCAGACCCCGCGATCCCTCGCAAACACCCTCTCCCGCACATACCCGGCATCGGTCCGAAGCCGCCATTGATCCACGCAGTAGTCCGAGCAGAACGTCCTGCGCTGTCTGGCCAGGATCTCCAGCTCACACCAGCGGCAGAGCGTCAGCCCATTTGGTCCGACCAATCGAGCCGCCGCCTGCGCTCGCCCTCCCGCCATCGTTCGGGTCAGTCGCATCTTCCTCCAGAGGATACCTCACTGCACGGGGGAGCCTTCGTCGTCACCCCTGCGTTCAGGAAGTCGCGACGTCCAGTGAGCCGCGATCCCATGCGCGCCTTTGTGGGATGAGCCGTCGCTTCGCCGCACACGGACGAGCGTCGAAAGCAGAAAACCTCCGCCTTTGCTAACCTGAACGAGCCGCCTGTCGACCCCGCTCAGCGGTGAGACAGCACCGACTGACCATGACGGAGGTCACTGAATGTCGAAGACGCAATCCACCATGGTCCCTTTGGGATCGCCGGCTCCTCCCTTTGAATTACTCGATGTCGTCAGCGGTCGGGCGATGGGCAGGGACGACATTGCCGCGCTTGCCTGGGACCAAGACGGCAGCGATCAGGCCAACCGTATGCCTGGAGGCGGCGCCTCCAGGTCGGGCAGACATGGCCTGCTGGTGATGTTTATCTGCGTCCACTGCCCGTATGTGAAGCACGTCGAAGAGGAACTGGCCCACATCGGCCTCGACTACGAGGGCAAGATTGCCATCGGCGCCATCTCCTCCAATGATGTGGTCGAGTTCCCACAGGACGGACCCGAGGCAATGAAGGAGCAAGCCGAACGGCTCGGCTTCCGTTTTCCTTATCTCTACGACGAATCGCAGGAGGTCGCGCATGCCTACGATGCCGCCTGCACTCCGGACTTCTTTCTCTTCGATGCGGAGCTGACGCTTGTCTATCGCGGTCAACTGGACGACTCACGTCCTCGGCGAGGCGAATCCGGCAACGATTTTCCGGTCACAGGAAGAGATCTCCGAAAGGCCATGGACGAGGTCATCCGCGGTGTTCGCCCAGATCCAAACCAGCGTAACAGTATCGGTTGCAATATCAAATGGAAGCAATAACGAGAACCCCGAATCATCCTTCGGGGTTCTCGCCGATCGTATGACGATCCCGATGAATCTACGCAGTCGTTCCGTCTGAGCCGTGTATCTTCACCAGCTTGTTGTAGATACCCAGGATCAGGAACGGCGCCACCCACTGTCCTACATAAAGAGCGAGATGATCCTTCTTGGCGATCTTGAATGCGATGGACCCGCCGATGGAGGCGACGGCGAGACCAAGGTAAACCGCCGACGGTACCTTGGAGGTGTACTTCTCGATCGCTGCTGTAATCTGGTCTTCCTGCGCTTCACCCTTGGCTACGCGAAAATCGGTCATGACTGAAATCTCCTTGTACGGCTCTGCCGCCTCTAAGGAGATGCCGAATTCAGGCTCCACGCAAGGGCGGGATGCAGCATTTCTATCGGGCCAAAGCTTCGGGCGTTTTTTTTCGGGAGATCGCCTTTCTCGCCCTGGGTGGCTCACGGTAAGCGCAGAAGCGTCGGTTTGTGCCCCATGCTATCGGTGTCGCCGATCGTCAACCATCCCCAGCCCTTCCAGCCGCGCGTCAGCACCAGCGCGAGCTGCGGGTGGTCCGACCACGGCTCCACGCGGAAGACCGGCGTGCTGACGGTGCTCTGTCCCGGAGCCAACTCGACGCCGAGCGCCACGCCGCCCAGTCCGCGGGTCTGAGCCCATCGCCTCCCCCGAACGTCCACGAGGTAGGCGCGGACGCCATCCGTGGCCGCAGGCCTGCTGCCACGGTTCGCCACCACGACGGAGACTTCCACGAGACTTCCGTTGCCGCGTCCCTTGAACTCCGCGGTCGATCGGACGCCGGTCACGGTGAAGCAGATATCGCCAAAGCACTCCGGCTGTCCCGGAGCGATCGTCCGCTGTCGCTGCCAGTGACCGACTGACACCAGCGCGACCAGGTAGAGCGCCCAGGTCCCGGCCATCGCGGCCAGACCCCGGCGCACTCTGGCGTGGTCTCGCTGTGAGCGCGCTAACAGCGTGCCCAGGGTGCCGACCACGGTCCAACCTGCCAGCGCCGCCAGCAGCCATTCGAAGACATGCATTCTGAAACTCCCACTCGGGTAGACTTTAACTCAGCGGCTTCGCGGAAGAACGCGAGCCGAAGAGAGATCCGCCGAAACCCATGCCCATCATTGTCGCCCAGAATCTTGGCAAGACCTACCGCTCCGGCAAGCTCGAAGTACCCGCACTGCGCAACGTCAACTTCTCCATCGAGCAGGGAG
>JAMFSC010000005.1 GCA_026225095.1 bacterium | reverse complement strand
CCCACTACGAGATCGTGGTGTTCGGGGATGTTCAAGCCAAGGACCGCTTCATCGTCCAGACCTGGCACCGCACGGCGCACATCGAATCGGGCAGGATTACCAAGGTCGAATATGGTTACAGCTACCCCGCCTACACTCGCCGCCGTCAGCCTCCAAGGCCCGAGGCTTTTTACGCCGGATTGCTCGAGTTCGCCGAATACTGGGAGCGCCAGGCCCAGACGATTACCCCCCTCACGCTCCCCGACCAGAGCTGGACCGATATGGTGCGCTACGCCTTCGTCAAAGAGCAGATGGTCCGGCCCGGGGGTGTCTATCCCAAATACGGAGCCGTAGACCGGGACTACTACGGACCGGAGTACGACGGCTTCCAGGACATCTTCACGATGGCGCTGTACGCCAACCTGGAGTGCGGCCGCTTCGACCTCGCGCACGACATCTTCGACAACTACTTCTCCGACTTCACCGAACCCTCCGGCATGATCAACATGCGCGGGGCCGAGACAGCCCAATTCGGCCTCACGCTCCACCTGATCGCCCGCTACTCCAACTACACCCAGGACAAGACCCTCCTCATCAAGCACCGCGCAAAGATCGAAGCCACGGCTGCGCTCCTGGCCGAGCTCCATGACGAGTCTCTCGCCCTGCCCGCCACTGACCCTGGCCACGGCCTCATCCACGGATGGTGCGAGTCCGACGCCTGCCTCAACTCAGCCCCTGAGATCTGGAACAAGCCCTACTACGCCAACTCCGCCTTCACCATCCGCGGCTGGCGGGACATCGCCGCCACATGGAGCACGCTCAAACTTCCAACCGCCGACGTCCTTACGCGCGAATGGACCCGCCGGGCCAACCAACTCCAGCAGACGCTCACTGCAAGCATCGAAGCCAATACCCGCCACGGATCCAAGCCCCCCTACGTCCCTATACTCCCCGGCTCCAAACTGACCTTTCGCGAGTCCATGGAGCAGGAGCGCCCAAGCGAGCAGCAGTGGTCTCACCGCTGCTATGCCGAGTTGCTGCAGCCCGATGTTCTCCCGCACTCCCAGGCCGCCGCGATCATCGACACCATGCGGGCCTATGGAGCCACCACGATCGGCGTCGTCGCCAACGTGGGCCGCGCGGACCCCCACGACCGAGCCATCCTCGGCTTCATCTCCTACGGATACGCGCAGGCCCTGCTCCGGCTCGACCGCATCGAGGAGTACATCCTCTTCCTCTACGCCCACCGTTACCACGACCACTCCCGTGGAAGCTGGACCGCCGGCGAAGTCTCCGGAATCTCCGGCGGTGGAGCCCTCTTCTGCATCCCCGCCCAGCAGACCATTCCTCTCCTGGTTAGGTGGATGCTCGTCTTCGAAGACTCGGACGAAGACCGCCTGCACTTCGGCCGCGCTATCCCGCGTGACTGGATCGCTACCGCCAAACCCATCGCGATCTCCCAGGCTCCCACCCGATGGGGCCGCGTCGACTATGGCCTCGAATCCCGCGGCTCCAACACGCTCGTCGCCACCATCACCCTTTCGTCCAGGGGTGCCCTGCCCAAAGAGCTTCACGTCACCTTCCGCGCTCCCCACGGCAAGACCCTGGTGAGCGCCACCGCCAATGGGACCCCCACGACGTTCTCAGGTCCTCACTCCGACGCTGTCGTCATCCCTTCCAACGGGCAAAGACGCTTCGAGATTGTCGCCCAACTTTCTTAAACCGTCGGAAAATCAGGCTTCAATCCCTCTCAATCAGCAGAAAACATGACCGCAACGTGAAAAACACAACAACTATCATTGACATTGCATACAAAACTGGCTACAAAATGACATTCACAAAAATATTTATGATCGCCAGCACCGCGTAGACGAATCGCCGGCCCCGTTGTCCCCGTTCCACATTTCCGGAGGTACTGATGATGCTTAAGCTTCGACCCACCATCCTTTCCATGCTCCTGGTTCTCGGAGTCGCTCTCTGCCGTCTACCAGCACTCGCACAGAGCGGGAGCCAGGGTACCGTCCAGGTTACCGTCCAGGACACCAGCGGCGCCGTCATCCCGGGCGCCGACCTCACCCTCGTCAAACTCGACACCAACGACACCCGCAACGCCAAGGCCAGCAAGAAGGGCGACTACAGCTTCGTCAACCTGCAGACCGGAACGTATTCCCTGACCGTCACCCAAGAGGGCTTCGCCACCAAAATCTTCGACAAGGTGGTCGTCGACGCTGGACAGACAGACGGTCTCACCGCGGTGCTGCCCGTCGGGTCAACGACGGAGACGGTCCGGGTTACCGGAGAGACCAACAGCGTGCTCGAGACCACCTCGAACCAGATCGGCCAGGTCATCGACCTGAAGCAGGTAGAGGATCTTCCGCTCCAGGGCCGCGATCTCACCTCCTTCTCCCGCCTCGTGGCGGGGTACACCGGAACCTTCAACGGCCTGCCGTCCATCGACTCCGGAAACAACATCGACGGAACCCAGGGAAGCCCAAGCCGCGGAAAATACGGAACCACCGGCGATCAGCAGGCCTCGGTCTCCCCTCGCGTCGAGGCCATCGAGCAGATGTCCATCCAGACGGACCAGCTCGATATCGCCTCCGGCTTCGGGCAGTCCACCACGCAGATCAACTATGTCACGCGGCGTGGCGGCAACAAGTTCCACTTCCGCGCTTATGAGGACTTCCGCAACAGCGGGCTGAACGCCACGAGCGAAACCATCGGAATCCAAAACTACGTCAGCGTTGCCGGTGGTGGCAAAGGCGTCCGTAAGCCGAAGCTCATCCTCAACGACTTCGGAGCCAGCGTGGGTGGATTCGTCATCCGCGACAAGCTCTTCTTCTTTGGATCGTTTGCGAGTTCCCGCCAACCCAATAACGTCACCGCCACCAACTTCGCCCTCACCTCCGCCGCCCAGGCTGGAAACTTCATCTACACCGGGACCGACCAACAGACTCACACGGTCAACGTGCTGCAGCTCGGCGCCAACGGCGGCTTTCAATCCACGCGCAACGCAGCCGTCGCCGCCCAGCTCGACGTGATCAACCAGAGCCTCGCGAACGCCGCCGTCTCCACCAACGCGGACCCCAACGCCTCTAACGTCAGCTTCAACGTTACCGCCCCCATCATCAAATACTTCCCCGCCGCGCGGCTCGATTACAACTTCTCCCAGAAGCTCCGCACCTATCTCTCCTTCATGGCTACCACCACCACCCAGTCCTCCGGCTACACGACGCCCCCCTTCCCCGGAAGCGGCTTCGCCAACCAGAACGCCGGATTCTTCGCCCGCGACTACATCGGGACCCTCGGCGCCGACTACACCTTCACCCCCAACCTCATCAACCAGCTCAAAATCGGCTACCTCTACGCTCACAACGAGTACAACTACAACGCCACCAAGACTTACAACACAACCCCGCTCGTCTTCTACGACTTCGACGACTTCTTCGATTCTGGCGGCCGCTCGTCCGGCCAGGTCTACCCCCTGCCCGTCGGAAACTTCTATCCGCTGTTCAGCCTCTCCGACTCCATGACCCTCCAGAAGGGATCCCACACCCTTCAGTTCGGCTTCTCCGGGTACCGGGAGCAGGACCACTACTACAACCCTCCCGTCGGATTCAACAATGTCTACCTGGGCCTCGATCAGCAGGATCCCGCCTCCCAGGCCTTCACGAACAATGTGGGATCCAGCGTCGGCACGGTCCCCTACTCCACCTCCAACTCCCTGGCCGAAGCCCAGCAGCTCTATGCCGTCCTCACCGGTCGCGTCTCCTATATTGGCGGGCAGTACGCCTATAGCAACACCGCCAAGGACTACATCCACGCTCCCGGCCGCTATAATCTCGACGAACTCTCGAAGGCCGTCGCGGGGTTCATCGAAGACTCCTACCGCGTCACCCCGTCGCTGACGCTCAACTATGGCCTCCGTTGGGACTTCACCTTCGACAACCACGACCTTACGGGCGCCTATCACTCCGCGCTACCGGACAGCATCTACGGTCCCACGGCCCAGGGCCAGCTGTTTCAGCCCGGCGCCCTCAACGGCAATCTCAACCCCGTCCTGTCTTCCCTGCCCCATGCCTACCACTCCTGGTTCAAGGCGCCCCAGCCCGCCTTCGGTCTTGCCTACAATCCGCGGGTAGAATCCGGAGTCTGGCACAAACTCCTCGGCGGCAACGGCGACGGAACCGTCATCCGAGCCGGGTTCGCGCTGCGCAACTTCACCGAGCCTTACCAGTTCTATTGGGATGCCGCCTCCGATCAGGGTGCCTTCTTCTACCAAAGCTTCGCCGCAGGTCCGGGAACGACAGGTCAGCCGGGAACTTACACACCCGGCAGCATCTCCCTCGGAACGAACGGACCGGTCGCCACCTCCACGGGTTCCGCGTTCACGAACTACGCCGTCAGCCCCGCGACCTACCAGACCGTCTCTCCAGAATCGCAGTACACGTACGTCGCGGGCGGCCCAGGCGTCAACGGCTTCAATCCCAACATCCGCCAGCCCTATACCGAGTCGTGGAACCTGAGCATTCAGCGCGAACTTGGTCACTCCCGCGTCCTCGAGGTTCGCTACAACGGAAATCGCAGCATCCACCAGTGGATCCAGATCAACACCAACGAAGTCAACGTCTTTGAAAACGGCTTCCTCGCTGAATTCAAACGTGCCCAGGCTAACCTCGCCGCCAGCGGAGGAAAGAACTTCTCCGACGTCGGACGTGGGTCGGTCAATGCGACCCCGATCCTCGACGCCGCCTTCGGGGGCGCGGGAGCCGCGGACTTCACCAACAGCAACTTCATCAACTACCTCAACACCGGCCAGGTCGGCGCGCTCGCAAACCAACTCGCCGGCGGCAACAACGGAAATCCCTTCTACTTCTGTAACCTCGTCGGCACCAAGTTCACCCCCTGCGCCACCAACGCCGGATACACCACCGCCGGCGCAGGCTATCCGATCAATTTTTTCCAGGCCAACCCCTACGCCGGTGGAAACGGAACCGGCCAGATGACCGACTCCGGATACTCCAACTACAACGGCCTCCAGGTCGAGCTGCGGCAGGGCAACTGGAAGGGCCTCCAGCTCAATGCGAACTACGCGTGGAGCCACTCTCTGGGCGTCTCTCCTGAACGCGCCGACTACCTCGCCAATCCGAACCAGGTCTACACCCTCCGCAACCTGGCTCTCAGCTACGGTCCGAGCCCCTTCGACGTCGCCCAGGTGCTTCACGTCAGCGGAACCTATGACTTGCCCTTCGGCAAAGGAAAGGCCTTCCTCAATCAGAACAACTTGATCAACCGCGTCGTGGGTGGCTTCAACATCGGAACCATCCTCACCTACCAGGGAGGCGCGCCCTTCCTGATCACCGGCGGATACTCCACCTTCAACACCGGAGACGGTGGCGTCACCCTCACGGGTATCACCGCCAGCGACCTCCAGAAGGCCGTGGGCGTCCACCGCGTGGCCGGCCAGACAACCGCGCTGCTCCTCGATCCGAAGTATGTATCGAAGACCGGAGTCAACTCCGCCGACATCGCTCCCAACACCACCCCGGGAACGATCGGTCGACGGATCTACCTCCACGGACCACACGCCTTCTACGACGACATCGCCATCACCAAGGCGATCCCCATCAAAGAAGGTGTTAGCTTCCGACTCCAGAGTGAATTCCTGAACGCCTTCAATCACCCGGTCTACGGAAATACCAGCGGCTCCACCACGAAGGCGGTACAGAGCACATCGTTTTCCCGCGCGGGAGTCACCAACGAAACCGCCGGGTTCGGCCGTATCATCGAACTCCGCGCCAACATAGAGTTCTAACCGCGCCAGTAATCCCGGTTCACCCATAATCAGAAGGGTGAACCGGGGGTTTTTTCGGCCCCGCCATAACGCGCTATGCGATCGAGGTTCTATGCGGCAGATCTGTATCCAAGGGTTGTTCTTCTCTTTTCTGCTGTCGTTCCCACTCGCACAGGCCGCGACGGCTCCTCATCGAGTTCAACTCAAAGCAATTCCCCTGCCGATGAACAGCGTGAGGTTGACGGGGGGTCCGCTGAAACGCGCGCAAGACCTCAATGCCCAGTACCTGCTCGAACTTCAACCCGAACGGATGCTTGCTTTTCTTCGCGAGCGCGCCGGGCTGCAGGCGAAGGCGCAAGGGTACGGTGGATGGGATGGTCCAGGGCGACAGCTGACCGGACATATCGCAGGACACTACCTCTCGGCGATCAGCATGATGTACGCCACGACCGGCGACCCGCGTTTCAAGGAGCGCGTCGACAACTTCGTATCCGAGCTGCAGGCGATTCAGACTGCGCAACGGGACGGCTACATCGGCGCATTGATGGATGCAAAGGGCGTGGACGGCAAGGTTCGCTTCCAGGACTTGGGCAAGGGAGAAATCCGCTCCGGGGGATTCGACCTGAACGGCTTGTGGTCTCCGTGGTATGTCGAGCACAAGCTCTTTGCCGGATTGCGCGATGCGTACCACCTGACCGGCAATCGCGCCGCCCTCGGTGTCGAGATCAAGTTCGCTGGATGGGTGGAGAGCATTCTTTCCAATCTCAACAAGGAGCAGATTCAGCGCATGCTGGCGACCGAGTTCGGAGGGATGAACGAAGTGCTGGCGGATCTTTCCGTGGACACGAACGATCCGCGCTGGCTGAAGCTATCGGACAAGTTTGAACATCATGCCATCGTCGACCCGTTGGCGAAGGGCCAGGATATCCTTGCCGGCAAGCACTCCAATACCAACATCCCGAAGATGATCGGAGAGCTCGCGCGTTACCAGTACACGGGCGACGAGAAGGACGGAAAGGCGGCGACCTTCTTCTTCGACGAGGTGTCGTTGCACCATAGCTTCGCCACAGGCGGAGATGGAAAGAATGAGTACTTCGGGCAGCCCGACAAGATGAACGACATGATCGACGGGCGCACCGCGGAGAGTTGCGCCGCATACAACATGATCAAGATGGCGCGAACGCTCTTCTCGCTTGAACCGAAGGCGCGGTATGCGGACTTTATCGAGCGCGCCGACCTCAACGCGATTCTTGGCGGGCAGGATCCGGAGGACGGACGCGTCAGCTACATGGTTCCCGTCGGACGCGGTGTGCAACATGAATACCAGGATAAGTTTGAAAGCTTCACATGCTGCGTGGGATCGCAGATGGAGACGCACGCGTTTCATGCGTATGGGATCTATAACGAATCGGGCGATCGGCTCTGGGTCAGTCAGTATGCTCCGACCACGGTCGATTGGGGGTCGCAAGGCGTCAAGCTCGAGATGGTGACGGACCTTCCGATGGGCGATGCGGCGACACTGAAGATTGTTTCTGGTAAAGCGAAGGCGTTCACGCTCGCGCTGCGCAGGCCGTACTGGGTTGGCGCAGGCTTTGCGGTGAAGGTGAACGGTGTGCCGTGGAAGAGTGTCTCCGGGTCAGATGAATACGTGGAGATCACGCGGAGATGGAAGGCCGGCGATACGGTCGAACTTGTGCTGCCCAAGACGTTGCGCATAGAGCGGCTGCCGGATAATTCCAATCGCATGGCGATGATGTGGGGTCCGCTCGTGTTGGCTGGCGACCTCGGGCCGGAGGTGAACGAGAGGTCCAGCGAGGATGGAAATACTCCCGACCATGCACCCGCCCTGGTGACGGAGCAAAACGTGGATGGCTGGTTGAAACCGGTCGCCGGCAAGCCTGGTGTCTTTCGCACCGCCAAGGTGGGCTTGAAGCAGGATATTGAATTCAAGCCGTTCTACGAAATGCCGCGCCGTCGTTACGCGATCTACTGGGACGTCTTCACGCCTGCCGACTGGGATAAGAAATCGGCCGCCTATGAGGCCGCAGCGCAGAGCGAGAAGAGACTGATGGCGGCGACCATCGGCTTTGCCCAGCCCGGGCAGATGCAGTCTGAGCGGGACTTTGCGGAGAAGGATGAAGACAGCTCTCCGGTACAGCTCCAGGGCCGCTATGGACGACAGGGCACAGGCTGGTTCTCCTATGACTTGCCCGTCGAATCTGCAATTCAGTCGATCCTCGTCGTGACCTATAGCAATGATGCGCGGGGGCGCAAGGGCGGCTTCGACGTTCTGGTCGACGGCATCAAGGTCGGTGAGCAAACCATGGAGCGAAGGACGCCGGAGCAGGATGTCCGCTTCTTCGATGTGCGATATGCCCTTCCGCTCGATATGGTGAAAGATAAGCAGAAGGTCACAGTGCGTTTCCAGGCGAAAGAGGGAGCCACGATCCCCGGCGTCTTCGGCATTCGCACGGTGCGCGCAGACGCTGTGCGATGAACTCCTCTTCCCGTTGCCGTGAGGCGGATGTGGACACACGATTCCGGTGTGATGTAGGCTCCAGATGTTCGTATACGTTCTGGGATACAAACCAATGTTTTCGAGCTTCTGCCTCGGATGTGTCCGCGGGATGCTCGTCTGATGTTTCGCTGTTAGCAGCTTCAAAAGGAGCACGGCCCCATGTCCACGATTCTTCCTTCCAACTTACAAGACGCATCCGGCACGAATACCCCAGACCGGTTGGACCCGATCGTAAATCGACGGAGCTTTCTGGCAGGTGTGGCTGGGTCCGCGGCGCTGATGGCCGTCGACCCTTCCCGGGTCCTGGCGCAGGGCCCGGATGGGCAGGTCAATCTTGCGAAGGTGGCCACGGCTTCCAGCCTCTACAAGTCGGGCGATACAACGTTGACGGCCTTGAACGATGGAATGACACCGGCGAACTCACTCGACGATGCCCACGGGTCTTACGGGAACTGGCCCAGGGTCGACACCCAATGGGTGCAATATGACTGGACCAGGCCCGTCACGACGAACCAGGTTGACGTGTACTGGTGGATCGATCGCGGAGGCGTGGGGGCTCCGGCGTCGTACCGCATCCTCTACTGGAATGGGAGCGAATTTCTTTCCGTCTCCAACCCCAAGGGTCTGGGAGTAGACGGCGACCGGTTCAATACCACCACCTTCGACGAGGTGAAGACGGATAAGCTACGCCTCGAGATCGCATCGAACGGTAAACTTTCGACGGGCATCCTGGAATGGCAGGTGATGAGCTCCGGGGTAGTTCCCGACTTCCCTCCCGTGGTGGATGCGGGCATCGACAGGACCGTCGTCATGGGAGGCAAGACCTACCTGGCGGGCAAGACGAAGTGGCTCAAACCAGACCGTGCAAATGTCGTGCGCTGGAGCAAGGAAGATGGGCCGGGAAGCGTCACCTTCGCCGATGCCGCGGCACCCGATACCACTGCGGCGTTTTCGACTCCGGGCGAGTATGTCCTGAAGCTCACCGCTGCCAACAGCCGACACCGGACGGTCGCAAAGCTGAAGGTACGATCCGAACCAGCTCCTCCCAAGGACAGGCTGGATGTGGTGTACACGACGCGCTATGCGATCGATAGCCCGCTTTGGAATGCACGGGCGAGGACCCTGATCGTCGACTGGATCCCGCACTGCATCGACTATTGCGAACGCACGGACCTGACGGTGGGAGAGGGTGGAATCGATAATTTTCTGGAGGCTGCGAAGGCTCTGAAGGGTCAACCGCACGCGAAGCACAAAGGATATGTATTCTCCAATGCCTGGGTTCATCAGACGGTGGAATCGATGTGCATTGCGCAGATGGTCGATCCCCAGGGCGATCCCGGCATCATCGCGGCGCAGTCCAAGATGAAGGCCACGCTCGAGCGCTGGATCCCCATCATCCTGGATGCACGCGAGCCCGATGGCTATCTGCAGACGGCCTACACGCTGGCCGACCGCAGGGCATGGCCGGAGCGCTGGTCGCCGGCGCATCGTGGCAATCACGAGGGCTACGTGTCGGGGTACTTCATCGAGTCAGCCATCAATCACTACACGCTGACCGATGGCAAAGATCTGCGGCTCTACGACGCCGCAAAGAAGCTTGCCGACTGCTGGGTTGCGAATATTGGTCCGGGCAGAAAAGAGTGGTTCGACGGACACCAGGAGATGGAACAGGCGTTGGTGCGTTTCGGACGATTCGTCAATGACATGGAAGGCAAAGGCCGGGGCGACGCATACATCCAGTTGGCGCGGTTCCTTCTCGATTCGCGTCGTGGTGGGCAGGAGTATGACCAGAGTCATCTTCCACCGGCGCAACAGTATGAGGCAGTAGGACACGCCGTCCGCGCGACCTACTTCTACTCCGGCATGGCCGACATTGCCGCCGAGACGGGCGATCGCGACTACCAGAGCGCTGTGGTCTCGCTCTGGGACAACATGGTCAACAAGAAGTACTACCTGACCGACGGTATCGGGAGTGGCGAGACCTCGGAAGGATTTGGCCCAAACTATTCTCTCCGCAATGAGTCCTACTGCGAATCGTGCTCAAGCTGCGGTCTGGTCTTCTTCCAGTACAAGCTGAACCTCGCCTATCACGATGCACGATACGCCGATCTGTATGAGCAGACGATGTACAACGCACTTCTGGGTGGAGTCGACCTGGCGGGGAAGACCTTCGCCTACACCAATCCCCTGACCAATACACTGCGTACGGCATGGCACGCCTGCCCCTGCTGCGTGGGCAATATCCCGCGGACGCTGCTGATGATGCCGACGTGGAGCTACGTGAAAGGAGACCGCAGCCTCTACGTGAATATGTTTGTGGGAAGTCGGATTCACGTGGGCAAGGTCGCGGGCACGAACGTCGAGATGGTCCAGAAGACGAACTACCCGTGGAGTGGCACGGTGGGGATCACCGTGAATCCGGAGGAGGCGAAGACCTTCTCAGTGTATGTGCGAATCCCGGACCGATCCACCAGCAAGCTCTACGCGGACACGCCGAAGGTCAGTGGTCTCAAGCGCTTCGCCGTCAACGGACGCGAGGTGAAGCCAAGGATCGAGAAGGGCTATGCCGTCGTCACACGTGAGTGGAAGGCCGGAGACCGGATTGATCTTGAACTGCCGATGGAGCCACAGCGCGTGAAGGCCGACAGCAATATACAGGCCGACGCCGGGATGGTTGCGCTCAAGTATGGGCCTCTTGTCTATAACGTGGAGACGGCCGACCAGCATAACATCGAGCAGGCTCTTGGCAATGCCCCGCTGAAGATGGTGTGGCGTGAAGACCTGCTCGGTGGAGTGATGGCGATGGAGGGTACGTGGCAGGATGGAACACCGATGCTCGCCATCCCGAACTATGCTCGCATGAATCGGGCGGAGAAGCCGAAGGAGCAGATCGCTGGTGATTTCTCGGTGAACTACGCTCCGGGTGCAACATCCAGCGCCACGGCCGGTGCCTCCCGTTCCACTCCTTTTGCAGGCAGTGCTCCAGGTCCAAACACCGCTCCAGCCGCGTCGAACGCTCGCCGACGCAATCGAAGGGTGGAGTCGAAGGTCTGGATCCAGGATCTCGCCTAGGCGGTTCGATTCATCGGCCAATCCATGCTGGAGAGGATGGCTGGCAGCGAGCGCGGCGGTTCTGTCGCGATAAGGATGCTTGAACGATCAGAGGCCGATGTGGTCGGGCTGCCTATGCTGCCAGGGAGTAGAACTGCTGTGCAGGGGTGTGTCCCTTGCCTCCGTCTTTCATCTGCCCTTTCCT
>JAMFSC010000048.1 GCA_026225095.1 bacterium | reverse complement strand
CCGGAGCTGTTGCACACCGCCGACCCCAGCTCGGACGCAAACGCGTGGCCGACTCCTCGGTCCTGGGAGATGGCTTCGCAGGTGCTTACCGGAGTCGCCCGCAAGCAGCAGACGGCGGTGCTTTCCGCGGGGGGAGAGTTTGAAGCGCAGTTGCTCGATGGCACCGTTGGGCCGGCTGCCTCGGGCGAACTGGTGGCTTTCCTCCGGCTTTTCCGGCAACTGCCGTCTGTCGATCAGATATTGCTTAGCCCTGATATGGCTCCGGTGCCTACGGAGACCTCCGCTCAGATCGCGATAGCCACCGCGCTTGGAAGGGTGATGAGCGACAGCTCGCTTCCCAGGGGCCTGAAGTATCTCGACCGCATGCCCACCGAGATGCGTGTGATGGCGGTGCGCGACGCCGCCGCGCGCGACATCGGTATCACGCACACGCCGGAGTTTATCCGCTTCGGTATCGCACACAGTGAGGTTCTGCAATGATCACCGACCGAGCCATGCTCGCGGCGGTCCATATCAGTATCTGGACCGCCGTAAAACACGACCGCAAAGTGAGCAGCGATGTTGCTCATCAACATGGGGCGCACCAGGGCGCTGGACGTTACAACAAGCAGCTGCTCCGCGGCGCCGATAAGCTCGAAGAACTTCGCACGCTCGCGGGCCAGTTCCGGCACTACTTCTACAAGGTCACCCTCCCTTGGTCTGACGAGGGTCCCCGCCTGCTGCCCGGTAACTTCTACTACGAGCTGATGGCGCGCATGCGCGAGTTTGAAGCGGCCTTCGATCAGGCCGTGGAGAGCTTTCTCGACGTTTACCCGCAGTACATCGAACAGGTAAAGCCCGAGTTGAACGGTCTCTTCCGTGAAGAGGACTATCCCTCGGTCGAGAAGCTGCGGAAGAAGTTTGCCATCAAGTTGGAGATTCTTCCGATCCAGTCCGGGGCAGACTTTCGCGTCCAGATGTCGGCGGAGGAACGCGCGCGTGTTGCACGCGAGATCGATGCCGATGTCCGGGAACATCTGAGCCGCGGCACCGAGGATCTCTGGAAGAGGCTGAGGGAAGTCGTGTCACACATGGTCGACAGGCTCAACGAGCCCGAATCACGTTTCCATGCCTCCATGGTCACCAATGTCTTCGACCTGGCGGAGATTCTTCCACGGCTCAACGTCAACGGAGACCCGGAGCTCGATCGCTTTGCTCATGAGGTCCGACAGCGCCTCTGCAATCACACGTCCCACGATCTGAAGAAAGACGAGTTCCTGCGAGTTGCCACCGCAACCGACGCGGCCTCGATCGTTTCCCAAATGGATGATGTGCTTCGTGGACGCGGGGCCGACGAGGCAGAGTCTCTGCCCACGGTCACCGACATCTTCACACATATGTCCGCGTACATGGGGGCGCCCGCTGCCGCATGATCATGGAGAACTCCACAATTCGAAGTCTTCAGAAGGCGCGCACCACGCTCCTTCTGGACCATCCATTCTTTGGCGCGTTGCTCTTCCGGCTGAAAGGCCGGGAGAGCCGCCGCATCAAGACCATGGCCACGGATGGTGTCTCCCTGTTCTACAACCCGTGTTTCGTCGAGACGCTCAACTCGGCCACTCTGGTTGGGGTGCTCGCCCACGAAGTCCTGCATCCCGCTCTCCATCATCATGTGCGTCGTTCAGACCGTGACCCCCGACGTTGGAACGAGGCCTGTGACTACGCAATCAACCTGCTGTTGTTCGATGACGGATTCAGTCTGCCCGACGGTGTTCTTGTGGATGAGCGGTTCCGTGGCATGAGCGCGGAGCAGATCTACAACCTGCGCGAAACGGCGCAGCAGGAACCGCCGGAGAGTGGAGACGACGCAGCCGACGGAGAGGGGTTAGCTTCAGCCGGTACCGACGAACCATCGGCCCCCGAGACCGAGGGAGGCATCGGGCAGGTACTGGACGCTCCGCGCGAAGAGTATGGAACTCTCGAATCGCAAGCCCGCGACTGGAGTATTGCCGTCGGCCAGGCTGTGACAGTTGCGTCGCTGGCCGGGAAGCTGCCAGCGGGGATGCAGGGTGCGCTTAAGGCCGCCGACGAGGCCCGGGTCGACTGGCGTGAAATGCTTCGGCGCCTTTGGTCGGAGTCGACACCAGCGGACTACAGCTGGATGCGGCCCAACCGGCGACACTTATGGTCCGGCGTTTATCTGCCGGGTGTGGTTCGCGAGGGTGTGGGCGAGGTTGCGATCGCCGTGGATTGCTCGGGGTCGGTGAGCGAGCGTCAACTCGGTCTCTTCGAAGCGGAGATTCGGTCGATTCTCGAAGGCCAGCGCCCGCAGCGCGTTCATGTGCTGTACTTCGATGCGGAGGTGCAGAGGGCAGACAGCTACGAATGCGGCCAACCCATCGCACTCGAGCCGGTAGGCGGAGGCGGGACCGAATTCGGGCCGTGTTTTGACTGGCTGGAAGAGAAGGGAATCCACCCTCAGACACTGGTGTTTCTGACCGACCTCTACGGCTTGTTTCCGGAAAAGATCCCATCGTACCCGGTACTGTGGGCCTCGACGGGAGGCCGCCAGGCACCGTTCGGCGATGTAATCCCAATGCAAGCTATCTGAACCCAAAATCAACGGCAAGGCTGAGGCGCCGCTCTTTCCCGAGAGCGGAGCTGCGCCTTAGAGCAGGAGCACAGCAATGTTTTATATCTATACCGACGGTTCAGCGATCGGAAATCCCGGCCCGGGAGGTTGGGGGGCAGTGATCCTCCATGGGAAGAAGAGAACTGAGTTGTCCGGAGCGAATCGCTGGACGACAATATCGGAGATGGAAGTGATCGCCGCGGTGGAGGCTCTTCGGTCGATACCCAGTGGGCAACAAGTGCGGCTTCACTCGGACTCGCGTTATCTCATCGACGGCATGAGTTACCTGGCGCAGAGGTGGCGACGCTACGGCTGGAAGAACAGCCGCGGAGCGCCAATCCAGCACCAGGCGCTATGGGTCGAGTTGATGTCACTGAACTCGCTCCACAAAGTCGAGTGGAGATGGCTTCAAGGCCATCGCGGACACTGGATTCAGGGACGCGCCGACCAGCTCGCCTATCTGGAAGCCAGGGCGGCTTTGGACGGCGAGAGCGTCGCCGCCTAGAGCCAAGGCTTGAGGCAGCGTCCTTCAGTACCATCTGCTAAATCTTGAGCTTTAATTCAGCAGCGATTTCGTCAAGATTTGGGACGGAGAGAGAAGCGATGTGACCTAGCGCGATGTGGTACTGCTTGTAGAACGTCTCAAAGATGTCCGTCGGGCAGTGGCGGCGTGTCACGTTGTTCACTTCGTTGGTAGCGAGTGTGCGCCTTAGAGTCAGTTCCTTCCCGTCAGCCTCGAGCCAAATCTCAGACTGTCCGTGATTGATCTGCCTTGTTTGGAGTGTCGCACTGTCGGTCATGGGCTCAGTTTACCGTTTCCGGTCTGCCGCGTGCATCTCACATCGCACTGGGGTATGTCGTTGACTGTGAAGCGCAAGGTCCACTTTGTGGCTGG